>CAYZVY010000179.1:0-8754 GCA_964481675.1 uncultured Verrucomicrobiota bacterium | reverse complement strand
CACATCAATCAGCAGCAGGAACGCCAGGGCCGCGAAACCGGCGCCGACGCCGAACGGCAGCAAGGCGCTCCCGCTCCACTGCCACAGGGCGCCGAACAGCAGGCTGGCGGGAAGGGCCGCGATGCCGATCGCCGCATTGTAGAACCCGTAGGCCGTGCCGCGCAGCTCCGGGGGAACCAGTTCGGCCACATAGGCCCGCTCGGTCCCCTCGGTCACGGCCGCAAACAGGCCGTAGAACAGGAAGACGGCCCAGATCTGCCAGACCGCCGAAGACAGGCCGAACAGGATGTAGCTGGCGGCGTAGATCGCCCAGCCGATGCCGATCATGGTCTTGCGTCCGAACCGGTCCGACAGCGCGCCGCCGGGCGTCGAGAGCAGCATCTTGACCGCGTGAAAGGCCGCCCAGAGCAGGGGCACCTGCCACGGGGGCAGGCCGCAGACCTTCACCGCGTAAAGGATCAGGAACGCATCGGACGAGTTCCCCAGCGTGAAGACCGTCACCGCGGCCAGGTAGCGGGGAAAGGGCCCCTTGATTTTCCGGAGCGAGGCCAGCGTGATGGGGCTTGACGGATGGGTCAGGGCGGCATCCCCCTCTTCCGTGATGAACCGCCAGATGATGAACGGCACCAGGAGGCCCGGAAGGGCGGCCAGCAGGAAGACCCAGCGGAGGGCGCGCTCGGACGAAAAATCCATGTATCGGGTCATCGCCAGGAGCAGGCCGGCCGCCACCAGGGGGCCGATGAACGCGCCGGCATGGTCCATGGCCCGCTGGAACCCGAACGCGCGGCCCCGGTCCTCCGGGGCGGTGCAGCCGGCGATCAGGGCGTCGCGCGGGCTGGTGCGGATCCCCTTGCCCACCCGGTCGGCCAGCCGGATGGCCAGCACGTGCCAGGGCGCCAGGGCCAGGGCGATGAACGGGCGGGTGAGCGACGAGATCGTGTAGCCGGCGAACATGAAGCTCTTGCGCTGCTTCCAGCGGTCGGAATAATACCCCGTGGCGAGCTTGAGCAGGCTGGCCGTCGTCTCCGCGGCGCCTTCGATCAGCCCGATGAAGGCCGTCCCCGCCCCCAGGACCGTGTTCAGGAACAGGGGCAGCAGGGGGATGATCATGTCGGAGGAGAAATCGGTGAACAGGCTGACCCAGCCCGCGGCCTTCACCGTGCGATGCAATCGGGCCATGGGCTCAGCCTCCGCGGATCAACACGCGTTTCACATAGGGCTTCATCAGCGTCCGGAGGGACTCCAGCCGCTCCACCGAGGTGCGCGGCAGGTGCCGGTAGGCCGGGTCGGGCAGATCCTCGCGGGGCACAAAGGGCTGCATCTGGTACACCGCCGCCCCCTCGATCAGGGCCCCGATCTTGTGCATCATCTCATCGGTATGGATAGAGTCGATGATCGTCGTGCGCAGCATCCCCTTCTCACCCATGCCCTTGACCAGGCCGATCGACTCGCGGATCGCCTCCGTGTCGGCCCAGCCGGCCGTATCGGGGTAGGCGTCCAGGGACACCTTCACATCCATGGCCAGGCAGTCCACCAGCGGGATCAGGGTGCGGAGCACGGCGGGGCGGCTGCCGTTGGAGTCGATTTTCACCGCCAGGCCGCGCTCCTTGAAAAAGCGGATCAGCGCGTCGATGCCGGGCGCCAGGGCCGGCTCGCCGCCCGTGATGGCGGCGCCGGTGACCCAGTTGGCCTTGAAATGGCTGACGGCCTTTTCCAGCTTCTCCCAGGAGAGGCCGGGCTGCACGTGGCCCATCAGGGAGGCGTTATGGCAGAAGCCGCAGCTGAAGTTGCAGCCGCTCGTGAAGAAGACGCCGGCCATGCGGCCCGGGAAGTCGACCATCGACGGCTGGCGGAGGTAGGCGAAAACGGGTGACGCGCCTTCGGTCATGCAATCAGGTCCCGGGCTTCCCCCAGGACCGTCTCGATCATCGGCTTGGTGATGAGGCCCTTGCCCACGTCGCTGTAATCCGTCTGGATGCCCACGAACTGGTAGAGGCGCGACTGCTTGCACACGCTGTCCTCGCGGCCCGGCGCCGGGTTGGGCATCGGCTCATAGGCCTGGGTGTCGGGATTCCAGGCCATGACCAGGAAGGCGGGAATCCGCTGGGGATTGACGCACTCCGACTTGCAGAAGGACACGATGCCGTCGAGCGTCTCCACGTCGCAGTATTCCTTGACGTAGAGCGACTTCCATTCGTCGCGCTCGAGCAGTTCGTCCAGGCGGGACTGCAGCACCTTGCACTTGACGCAGCCCGTCTTGCCGAAGACCACGATTTTCATTTTCTTGTCGCTCATGGCCGCTCCGTTACTGGGGTTTCGCTTTTTTCCGGCGGGCGGGCGCCTTTTCGGGCTCGCCCGTCACAAGGCCCTCCGCGCCGGCGGCGGACTCCACCGCATACTGGCCGCGCTGGCGCGCCACCAGCTCGCCGAACCGCTTGGACTTGTTCCAGTTCTGGATCTTGCTGAAGTAGCCCACCACGCGGGTCTCCCCCACCACGTTCTCGGACCCGCAGTGCCGGCACTTGCCCTGCAGTCCGCGGTCGCTCTTGTAGCACGAGTTGCAATAGGTGAACTCGGGCGAAATGGTGACCTGGGCCGACTGGGTGCGGTGGAACACCTCGGTGATGAGCGAGGCGATCGAATCCGGGCACGGCTGCTGCTCGCCCACGAAGGCGTGGATGATGGCGCCCGACTCGATGATGCTGTGGAAGAGGCTCTGCTTGCGGATGCGCTCGACCAGGCTGACCGGCGCCTCGGCCGACAGGTGGATCGAATTCGTGTAGTAGGCCACGTCCTCGCAGGCGCCCTTGACCACGTCCTTCGCCTCGTCGTGGAAATAGGTCAGGTCGGCCTTGGCCAGGCGGCGGGCGGCGCTCTCGGCCGGGGACTCCTCGAGCGTCAGCTTGATGCCGTGCTTCTTGGACAGCTTCTTGGCCTTCAGGTACATGTGCGCGCAGATGCGCAGCCCCAGGTCCATGGCGGCGTCGCTGTCGTGCAGCTCCTGGCCGGTCAGGAACTTGACGGCGTCGTTGAGCCCGATGAGCCCGAGGATGTAGGTGCAGTTTTCGAGCGACACGTAGGGCTTGCCGTCGCAGGCCTCCTTGCCGATCTGGTAGAGGGGCCAGCCCGGGCCGCTCATCATCTGCCGGATCTTGGCCTGCTTCTGCAGGTGGGCCTGGACGGCCAGGTCCATGGTGGCCTCGAGCTCCTCGCACAGCCCGTCCACCGTCCGCTTGCCCGCGCGGGAGGCGCGGTAGGCCGCCTGCGGGATGTTAACCGTGACGTTCTGGAAGCCGCAGAAGCGGAGGGACTCGGGATGCAGGAGCATCCGGTTGTCGCTGATCGTGGTGCGCAGCCGGCAGCAGGCGGACAGCGTCACCTCGTCGCGGTCGAAGATGAAGTAGGTCGACCCGTTGCGGCTGGAGAGCCCGCAGGCCTTCATGAAGATCTTGTACTGCTCGGGGTCGTGGAACGTTTCCTCGCTGACGTGGAAATCGCACTTCGGGAACTCGAACACGCGGCCGTGGCGGTCGCCCTCGCCCCACACCTCCAGGAGCGCCTCGGCGAAGCGGCGGGTTTCCGTCTCGTAGTCGCCGTAGACGACAATGGCTTCCTGGCGCGCGGCCAGGTCCTGGCGGACCGCCTCGTCGTACATCAGCCCCTTTTCGGCGGCCGCCAGTTCGCGCAGCACCAGGCGGCGGGAGCCGTCGGCGTCGCGCACGAACAGGTCCATCAGGCGGTTGCCCGTCGCGTCCTTGTCGTCGCGCAGGACGTCCTCGAGCTCCACCTTCTTGCCGTCGGCGCGGCGCAGCATATAGTGGCCGCCGGGCCCGACGGCCGGGACGGTCTTCATGTATTTGGGAACGCCCGTGTGGATGTTGAAATCGAGGAACAGGGTCTGCCCGCCGCGGGAGAAGGCGTTCTGGGAGCCGTTGAAGATCAGCTCCTGCGCGATCTGCTTGTACTCGCGGGCGCCCAGCCCTTCCAGGTAGGGCCCGTACATGATGTTGATGTAGGCCAGGCCCAGGGCGCCGGCGTAGTTGGCCTGCATCGAGGCGAGGAAGGTGTTGATGTGCCCCGTCAGCACGGAGGCGCTGCGCGCGGGCTTGGACTCCGTGTTCAGGTTGGCCAGGCCGCGCAGGCCGTATTTCTTGACGTACTCGACGGAGTGCGAGGAGCAGTAGACGCGGTGCGGGTAGCCCAGGTCGTGCAGGTGGATAGCGCCGGTGTCGTGCGCGCGCTTGACGTCGTGCGAGAAGATGGTGTCCAGCGCCCACTGCTTGAGCACCAGCTCCGCGATGCCGAGGTTCACGGCCTCGGGGTTGTTGTTCACGATGTTGCTGTTCTCGTTCGACTTCGTGAACATCAGCTTCTCGACCAGGTCCTTGGGAATGGCGTACAGCGACAGGTCGCGCAGCTGGGAGTGGTGGTTGCGCTCTTCCAGCTCGTTGTTGACCATGGCGCGGATCAGGGCCGTGTTGATGGTCTTGATCTGGCTCGAAATGATGCGGTTTTCGACGGCCTTGGCGATGCTCTCGGCCACGTCCAGCGACAGGTCGGTCTTCTCGACCAGCTGCTTGACGATGCGGACGCGGTCCCAGGGCAGCGTCTCGTTGCGCGACGTGGACTCGACCAGCAGCAGGCTGGCGTCGGTCACGTCCACCGTCGTCTTTTCCTTGGCGGCCTGCGGGTCGCGCACGCGGATCCGCTGGCGCGCCAGCTCGCGCTGCTTGCGGTAGCGCTTGTAGGCCGCCACCACGGCCGTCTGCCCGGCCTCGGACATCACGATTTCGACCAGGTCCTGCACGTCTTCGATCTGGGGAATGCGCTTGCCCTTCTCGTCCGGA
This sequence comes from uncultured Verrucomicrobiota bacterium, assembly GCA_964481675.1. GTDB lineage: Bacteria > Verrucomicrobiota > Kiritimatiellia > CAIKKV01 > CAIKKV01 > CAIKKV01. Next base: position 3,907 of record CAYZVY010000179.1, on the reverse strand, counting down.
TACACGTAATACTCGCTCTGGGGCATGTCCAGCTGGCGCAGCACCTCATCCGTGATCCGCACCGACAGCGTGTGATCGAACGGCGTGTCCCCCTTGCGCGTCACCTCTTCGGCCGCATGCTGGATCGCCGTCTCTATTTTGGTCCTCTGAAAGGACACCACATGGCCATCCCGCTTCCTGAAGCCATCGAACAAAGACTGTTCACCTGACATTAAAAAACCCTCCTCGAACCGTGAATTTCAAAAAAAAGTTTGCCCCGCCCCACGTTCCGGCACTCTTTTGGTCAGCATGCAATAGAGCACTATATCTTGTATGCAAACCGTGCGTCAACCCCCTAATGTAGTAAAAAAAACCACATTTCTCCTGGTCTTTTTTTCTCCATTTTAACGCGACACCCTGAAAATCGACCCTTTTCCCCCTCCCGGGACGATCTAGGAAAGAACCCGTGTCAGCTGCTCATCATCCGCATCCGGAGCCCTTTCGTCAAGGTGAAACCCGAACACAATTTTAACAAAACCGCAATTGCCGAATAACCCGCCAGAAAAAACGGTTTTTGTGGCCCGTGGTGCCCCCGGAAAAAGTTAAAAATTAATGTGAAACCATTTTCACCCTGCCCTCTTTTTGCTGTTGCACAGCTTTGCCGGTTCTTTCTACACTAGGGACAGTTGGAGTTCACACCGCAGGAGGAAACACCATGCCCGCCATCCGCTCAATCGCCCTCGCCGCCACCGTCGCCCTCGCCGCCGCCTCCCCCGCCTTCGCCCTCTGGGGCAAGGCCACGACCACCACGGAATCCGGAAACGCCAAGATGAACCTCGGCGAATACAAGGGGCTCAAGCAGGCCATCGGCTGCAAGGACTTCGCCAACGAGGCCGGCTGGCACGGCCAGTGGGAAATCGGCCGCAATCTCACCATCATGCTGGAGTCGGCGCTGTTCGACTCCGGACGCTTCGTCATCGTGGAACGCGAAAAACTGGGCGACGTGCTGAGCGAGCAGAACCTGGCCGCCAGCGGCCGCGCCGCCAAGTCCAAGGTCGCGCAGACCGGGCTGATCCGCTCCGCGCGCTATATCGCGTCCGGTGCCGTGACGGAAGTGTCCGAAAACCAGTCCGGCGGCGGCGCCGGCGTCTCCTTCAAGGGCATCAGCCTCGGCGGCGGCAAGAAGGAAGCCCAGATCACCGTGATCGTCAAACTGATCGACACGACCACCGGCGAGATCGTGGCCAAGGAGCGCGTCGTGGGCAAGGCCGGCGGCACCCGCCTGAACGTGGGCGTCTCCGTGGGCGGCCTCAATACCGACATGGGCGGCTTCAAGGAAACCCCGCTCGGGCAGGCCGCGCAGGATTGCATCGTCAAGGCCTCCGAATTCATCGCCAAGAAAATGGAGTCGTTCCCCTTCGAAGGCAGCGTAGTCAAGGCCTCCGGCGGCAAGGTCTACATCAACCGCGGCTCCGAATTCGGCATGGAAGTGGGTCAGGATCTGATCATGGCCACCGAAGGCGAAACCCTGACCGACCCCGAAACCGGCGCCATTCTCGGTAAGGAAGACGGCAAGACGATCGGCAAGTTGAAAGTCGCCAAGGTCGACGCGAAACTGTCCACCTGCGACGTGACCGACGGCGAGAAGAACCCGCCCGCCGGCACCCGCGTCACCGCGCCCTAAGGGGCGGGGGCGTCGCCGCGCTTGCGGCGGCGCTCATCCAGGAAGAGGCGGATCCGCGCCATCTCCTTGTCGTGGCAGACCGGGCATAGCCCGTGGGAAATCCAGTTCAGGTGCCCGGGCTTGACGTCCATCCATTCGCCGCACAGCGAACAGCGCACATACATCAGCGCACCGCTGTCGTCTTCGGCTTGAGGATCAGATTCCAACTCGGACATTCTAACCCCTCGGGTAATTTTTCGACTATACATCCCCGCGCCGCCCCAGGGCAAGCCTTTTGATTTTGATTGACCCCGGACGCCTCCGGAACCCAAAATGCCCCCTTGTTTCGGGAAGGATAAAGCCATGAGTCTCACCCTCGTCATCCTCGCCGCCGGCATCGGCAGCCGCTACGGCGGTCTCAAGCAGATCGACCCCGTCGGCCCCGCCGGCGAAATCGTGGTGGATTATTCGATTTTCGACGCCCGCCGCGCCGGCTTCGACAAGATCGTGTTCGTCATCCGCCGCGACATCGAAAAGGACTTCCGCGAGGCCATCGGCCGCCGGATCGAGTCCCGGATCGCCGTGGACTACGCCTTCCAGCGGCTCGACGACCTGCCGGCCGGCTTCGCCGTCCCTGCGGGCCGCGTCAAGCCCTGGGGCACGGGCCAGGCCATCCTGGCCGCCCGCGACCTCGTGACGGAAAACTTCGCGGCCATCAATGCCGACGACTTCTACGGCCGCGCCTCCTATGCCGCCATCGGCGACTTCCTGCGCGCCACCCCCCCCGCCTCCCCCGCCTACGCCATGGCCGCCTTCACCCTGCGGAACACGCTCTCGGAAAACGGCACCGTGGCCCGCGGCATCTGCGAGGTCGACGGCCGCGGCTTCCTCACCCGGGTGACCGAGCGGACCCGGATCGACCGCGCCGGGGCGGGCGCGCAGATGGCGCTGGACGACGGCACCGTCCTGGCGTTCACGGGCGAGGAGCGGGTTTCCATGAATTTCTGGGGCTTCACCCCCACCCTGTTTCCCTTCCTGCAGGAGCAGTTCGCCGCCTTCCTGCCGGCCGGCGCCGCCAACCTGAAGGCCGAGTTCTACATCCCGACCGTGGTCGACACCCTCATCCGCTCCAACCGGGCCACGGCCCGCGTGCTGGAAACGCCCGACAAGTGGTTCGGCGTCACCTACCCGGCCGACAAGCCCGTGGTCGTGGCCGCCATCCGGGAACTGATCGAAGCCGGCGCCTATCCCGCGCCGCTCTGGGCCTGAAACAGCCCCCGCCTGACGCCGCGCCCATCCGATCGCCCTGGAATAGAAAAAAAAAGGAACATGAACGATGCGTCACGCCATAGGGTTAGGGTCGTTTCTGCTGGCCGCGGGTTGCGCTTTGGGTCAAACCTCGGCCGTCATCCGGACGGACGTCGTGGCGACGCCGGTCAAAACCTCGCGGGTCTTCCACACCGCGCTCGCCCCCAACGCGCGCGGCGGGTGGAACTTCATCGGCCAGTCCATGAACTACAAGTTCACCACGGGCCGGGAAAAGGTCACCTTGCCCCTGGATAAGGGACACTACCTGGCCTACAAGGACACGCAGGACCGGCCGGATGCCGAATGGGTGATCCTGGACCTGGCAGCGGGAACCCAGAAGGTGGTCAAGCGGCCGGGCTTCCATGCCGCCGAAATCGGCGCCGGCGGCCTGGCCGGCAACGGCCGCTTCTTCTTCAGCGTAGACTACGGCCACATCTACTACTACGACCCCGCCGAGGAAACGGTCAAGATTCTCGGCCGCATCCACGACAGCATCGATGTCCTGCGCCAGTTCTACAAAATCGAAAAAGGGCCCGACGGGATGATCTACGGCGCCAGCCAGTCCGGCAACGGACTGGCCTGCGTGATCCGCCTCAACCCCGACACGCTGGAGTGGACGCTCATCACCGACGTCGGCCTCCCCGGGCGACGCACCCTGACCTACGGGTATTACATCGCCATGGAACCTCCCTGGATGTATGTGGCCGTGGGCCAGGGCAAATGGGAACTGTGCGCCGTAAACTTCGACACAGGCGAGAAGCGTGTGCTCGCGCAGCGGGACGGCGCCGATTCCCGCGTCACGGTCGCGCAGGGCGACGCCTTCTGCACGGCCTCGCTCTCCGGGGAGCCGGCCCGCCTCAACGTGGCCCTTCGCGACGGCCGCATCGTCGCCGAGGCCAAGATCGGCGAGCCGTTCAAGGATCCGCCCCCGCCCAAAACCTATCCCCCGCTGGAGTG
>CAYZVY010000178.1:3530-8911 GCA_964481675.1 uncultured Verrucomicrobiota bacterium | reverse complement strand
CCAGACCTTCATTTCCGCCTGGCACACGGCGGGGTTGACAATGGGGGAAGTCCCGAATCCCCGCACTATTGTGAATGTGCGCGATTTCGGGGCCCTGGGCAACGGCACGTCCAACGATTACGCCGCCTTCAACGCCGCCATCACCTCGCTGAACTTCAAGGCGGGCGTGGTTTTCGTTCCGGCGGGGAGCTACTATCTGAGGTCACCGCTGAACTTGCGGAGCGGGGTGATCCTGCGCGGGCAAAGCGCCACGAACACCACGATCACCTTCAGCACCAACTTCTACAACCATTGCATCAATATCAGCGGCTCCGCGTTCGGCGCGTTCCAGTTCATCCAGTCGGGCGCCACCCTGATGTCCTCTCAGGTCACGGTCACCAACCCGGGCGTCTTCGCGGCGGGCAAATACGTGGCGCTCCGCATGTACAAGCCGGGCAGCTGGGGCCTGTCGGACTGGGGCACCAACAGCATCGGGCAGATCCAGCGCGTGCTGGCGATCACGGGCAGCGTGCTGACCCTGGACCAGCCGCTCCGGCTGAACTATTCCCCCTACGAGCCCCAGATTGCCCCGTTCAACACGCCCATCACCAACGCGGGGATCGAAAACATCCGGATCACCCGCGACATGTCGGCCGCCACCAGCACCGCCGACGACCGCGACAACATGTTCACCATTCACATCAACAACGCGGCGGACTGCTGGGTGCGCGGCGCGTCTCTCTTTAAATGCTTCGGCGCGCACATCGGGCTGGAATACGCCACGCATAGCGAGTTCCGGGGCAACTATTTCGAGGAAGCGCACGAATACGATGGCGGCGGGTCCGGCTACGGCGTGCGGTTCGAGTTCTACAGCTGCCAGAACCTGGCGGAAAACAACATCTTCAGGAAGCTGCGCCACTCCATGCTGTACCAGATTGGCGCCAACGCGAACGTGCTGGGGTACAATTATTCCCGCGAAGGGCGCAACGAGTGGAGCCTTCAAACCTCCGACATCACGACGCACGGCAACTACCCGTTCGCCAACCTGGCGGAAGGCAACATCTGCTCGTTCATCTCGCTGGACAACAGCCATGGATGGAACGGCCCCTATAATGCCTATTATCGGAACATCGCCACACACAGCTACGGGATTTCGGATGAGTCGAGCTGCCGCAACGAGGCCTTCGTGGGCAACGAGACCGCCAGCGCCTTCGATCCGGCCACGTCGCGGGCCTTCATTTACGGGAACACCAAGTCCTCGGGGTTCGTTTCGACAACAAGCCAGGCGTGGTCCAACCTGTATGACTATTCCTACTACCTGACATCCGACCCCATGGCCGCCCCGGCCAAGCCCGAGTGGTGGAACATCGCCCAGAGCCATCTCCGGCCGATCGGCCCCACGAACAACGCCAACAATTACGCCACGACCAAGTACATCCCCGCCAAGTCGCGCTACGACGCCGGCGGCCTGAAGACCTACGCCCCGCCCAGCATCGAGCGGATGCCGCCCGAAACCGTGCTGGCCTACGCGGGAGATACCGTCACCCTCTCGGCCCGGGCGCACGGCTTTCCGTCCGTCACCTACGCCTGGTACAAGGATGGCGCGGCCATTCCCGGGGCCTCGGGCACGAACCTCACGCTGAGCGGGGTGTCCGCCGCGGACCAGGGATTCTACACCGTGAGCTTCACGGACAACGGCGGATCGATTACCAGCCCCCCAACGGCGCTGTACCTGTTCGACGGCGCACTCCACTTCACCAACGACCACGGGTTCCTGGACGTGGCCGCCAACTGGGATCCGCCCGCGGGCCCCCCCGATGCGGCCGAGACCGGCGTCATCGCCTCGGCCGGCGCGCCGGTCGAGGCCATTTTCCGGACCAATCTGGTCGCGGCGCCGGCCGAGCTGATCATCGCCACCGGAGGCGTGCTGAGCCTGGACTCCTCGCTCACCACCGAGCACCGCCTGACACTCGACGGCGGGTCGGTGAAAACATATGACGGCGACGCTGCGGCGGGGCGGAGCGCGGCGCTGAAAAGCGATTCGACGGCGGGCAGCGATATCGGAACGCTTTCGCTCCGCTGGAAACTGGCCGATCACGCGGCCGGCGCCGGCAAGCTGATCGTCTCCAACACGGGGTCCGGAGCCGTGGCGTTTTACAGTATCGCCAGCACCTACAGCGGCGGCACGGAGCTGCGGGCCGGCGACATGCTGCTCTACTCCAACCAGGCGACGGGCGTCGGGGCGGTCGACGTCATGCCAGCCGGCACCCTGAAAATCCATGCGGCCACCGTCATCCAGTCTAACCCGGTCGTCATGCGCGGCGGCCGGCTGACCCCGGGCGTGAGCAGCGCGTTCAAGGCGCCCATCCAGTTGCGGCTGGATTCCTATGCGTGCGCGGTCAACACCAACTCCCTCGCGCTGTACGGGCCCATCACGGATCATGCCGACGGCGCGGGCCGCCTGATCGTGTCCAATAACGGCGCCGGCGTGCTGTCGTTCTACAGCATCAACAGCACCTACAGCGGCGGGACGGAGCTGCAGCAGGGCGAGATGCTGGTCTACTCCAACGCGGCGACCGGCGTCGGGCCGGTCGAGGTGATGCCCGCTGGCGTTTTCAAGCCGGCCCTGGCCACGCTGATCCAGACCAATCCCGTGGTGCTGAGCGGCGGGAAGATGATTCCGCACGTCACCTCGGCTTTCAAGGCGCCGATCCAGGCGCGGGCCGAATCCGTGCTCGGCTCCACCAACGCGTTCAACCTGTCCGTCTACGGGCCGATCACCGACCACGTCGAGGGAACGGGCAAACTGGTCATTTCCAACACCGGGCCGGGCTATGTGGCGTTTTATGGCATCAACAGCACCTACAGCGGCGGCACGGAGGTGCGGCTGGGCAGCCTGCTGGTCTATTCCAATGACGCGACGGGCGTGGGCCCCGTGGACGTGATGCCGGACGGGATTTTCAAGCCTGCTCTGGCCACGCTGATCCAGACAAATCCCGTGGTGCTGCGGGGCGGGCGGATGATCCCGCACGTCTCCTCCGTCTTCAAGGCGCCGATCCGGATCCGGTCCGAGTCCCTGATCGGCTCCACCAACGCCTCCCTCCTTTCCGTCTACGGCCCCATCCTGGACCATGCGGACGGAACGGGCAAGCTGATCGTCTTCAACACCGGCGCCGGCACCGTGAATTTCTACTGCATCAACAGCACCTATAGCGGGGGCACGGAGGTGCGGCTGGGCAACCTGCTGGTCTATTCCAACGCCGCCTTCGGAAGCGGCCGCGTGGAGATCCTGCCCGACGGCTCCCTGCAGTCCGGCGCGAGCACCGTTCAGTCTACCCCCGTGGTGCTGAAGGGCGGCCGGTATTACACGGCCGGCAACTACACGTACAATGGGCCCGTCGAGGTCTGGTCGGAGTCCTGGCTCGACGCGACCGGCTCCACGGCGGCCGTGCTGTCCGGCCCGATCCGCGACTTCGACGGCTCCCACGCGGGGCGGCTGATCAAAAAAGGGACAGGATTCCTGGGGCTGAGCGGTGGGACCAACCTGTTTTCGGGCGGGCTGGAGGTGCGGGAAGGGACCTTGTCCTGCACGATCAACGGCAGTCTCGGGGTGGGTGACGTGGAGGTTCTCGCCGGGGCCATTCTCTACTTGAACGGCTGCTCGAACGCCAGCCACGGGGCCGGGGCGATCGTCGTCCAAAGCAACGCGGTTATCCAGCTCATCACCAGCTATAGCACCAATGTCACGGTCCGTCCCGGCGGCCTCGTGCGGGGCGTCTCCGGCAACCAGAACACTTATGACAGGCTCCGGATCGAAGGTGACGTGCTGTTCCAGCGTCAGTCGGGCACCACCGGCTACATGAACTACAAGGGCGTGATTTCCGACGGCGCCGTACCGGGCCGCTTCGTTCTCGCCTCCACCAATCCGCTGCCGGTGTATCTCTATGCGACCAACCGTTACACGGGCGGCACGCGGCTGACGGACGGCTGGACCAACAAGATCGGCGAGCTGGTCCTGGCCGCGGGGGGCAGCCTGCCGGACGTGGGCACGGTCACGCTGGAATCCAATTCGGTGTTCAACATGAACGTCGTCAGCGACACGATCGGCAGCCTGGAAGGTTATGGCGAGGTCAAGATCGGCGCCGCCGCCACGCGGCTGACGGTGGCGGACAGCGCCGAGACGGTCTTCGCGGGCACGATTTCGGGAACGGGTGGACTGGTCCGCGCCGGCGCCGGGGCGCTGACGCTGGCGGGCTCGAACCTGTGGACGGGCGTGACCGTCGTGACCGGCGGCCTGCTGAGGGTGAACGGCGTGCTCGCCAATGGCGGGCCGGTGACGGTTTGCAGCAACGGGTTCATCGGCGGGAGCGGCGTCATCGGGCGGGCGCTGGAGATCAGGGCCGGCGGCGGCTTCGACTGGCGCGACCAGCCCGCGGCGCTGACGGTCGTCACCAACGGCGTCCTTGCGCTGGCCGCGAACAGCCTGTTCCGGTACCGGTTTAATGCGGTCACGGGCTCCTGCCTGGTGGTGCAGGGGACGCTGCAGCTGCCGGCTTCGGCGGTGGTGGAGCCGCTGCCGCTGGGCGGGGTGGGGCGGCCCGTGGCGTTTAACGCCGTGCTGATGCGGGCCGACACCCTGAGCGGGGCCGCCTCCCTTTCCGGCTGGACTGTCAGGGGCGGCCGCGGTTATACCGTGTTCCGCACGGCCACGGAAGTCGTGCTGCGGTATCGGCCCGGCGGGACCCTGATCCTGGTGCGATGACATCCGTGAAGGGTTCAGTATGAGCATGCCCGTCATTGTCGGCCCGGAGCCGGGCGCCCATGCCCTCGAGCATGTTGCCTGCGCGGGATGCAGGCGCGTCTTTTCGGGCTGGGCCGGCGCCCCCATGCCCGAGGGATCGTTCCTTTCAACAGGCAACCGGGTTGTGCTTGGCACGGCGGCAGGCAATCCGGCCGTGGCCCGGCTTCTGCAGGACGGCTTTCTACCCCCGCCCGAACGGGCTCAGGGATATTCCATCCGCTGCGCGCCGGATCCGGTCGACGCCCGGCACTGGCTGCTGGCCGTGGCGGGAACGGATCCGGCGGGCGTGCTTTATGCGGTGCGCGATCTCGAGCACGACGATCCCGGCCGGTTCCGTTTTGCCGGCGGGTGGCCGGAGGCGGATCCGTATGCGCGGCGGGAGTGGCCGCGCATCGAATACCGCGGCCACTGGATATGGGGCTGCAACATGCCTGACCCGGCCGCCTGGATCGACAACATGAGCCGGTGGAAGCTGAACGAGCTGATCCACTGGGACAACCGGCTGCCGGAGCGCGCGCGGGAGTACGTCGCGTTCGCGCACGCCCGCGGGGTGCGGGTGGTCTGGGGGTTCGGGTGGGGCTGGTGTCCCGACTGGAATTTC
>CAYZVY010000178.1:1702-3430 GCA_964481675.1 uncultured Verrucomicrobiota bacterium | reverse complement strand
GCCATCAAGGCCGAATTTCCGGACCTGTGGCTCTCGTGCGGCATCCACCATGATTTCGGCGATTTCGAGGCGTTGAAGGAACTGGACCCCCGGTGCAACCTGTTCTGGGAGAATTGCCGCGCGGGCACGAGCGTGCGCGGGCCGGATGAGGATTTCGGGTACATTTACAAGAGCATCCCCTACGGGCACGGGTACGGCCGCGCTGTTCCGGCCGACCCGCCGTGGACGGAGGCGTCGCTGGCCGCCTGGATGGAGTCGAACGCCGCCCGGTACCACGTGGAGGGCGGCCTCGCGTCCCATTACCGGTACATGGAGTTCCTGCAGCGGTGGGGCCGCCGTTTCCTGGGCAAGCCGTCCGTCCGCAAGCACGCCAGCGTGGTGGCGGACCACGCGGTGTTCTGCCGCCGCACGCCGTTCCCTCACGCGGCCCTGGCCGAGGCCCAGTGGAATCCGGGCCTGGATACCGTGGCCAAGACCGATGCGATTCTCTCGTTCCTGGGTTTGCGGGGCGAGGTGGCGCGTTTGGACGAGCCGGCCACGCCCCTGCGCGACCCCGAGGGCATGCCCCCGTGGCTTGCGTTCCCCGTGAAGGGCGGGGAGCGCGAGGGGCATGATGCGTGAAGAGATAGGACCTATAGGAGCTATAGGACCTATTGCCCTGACCGCGCCCCTGAACCCCTAGCCCCTAACCCCTAGCCCCTTCTCTCCTTCGCGTTTTACCCCATGGACGCCGCGCTTCATTTGCGGTAGGGTGGAAGCATGACCGTGGAATTTAAAGACTATTACGCCACCCTGGGCGTGCCGGAAACGGCCAGCCAGGAGGAGATTCACCGCGCCTTCCGCAGCCTGGCGAGGCAGCATCATCCGGATGTGTCCAAGAGCAAAAAGGGATCGGACGAGAAATTCAAGGAGATCAACGAGGCCAACGAGGTCCTCGGCGATCCCGAGAAGCGTCGCAAGTATGACGCCCTGCGCGAACGGTGGCAGCCCGGCCAGCCGTTCGAGCCGCAGGGCGGGGCGCCCGGCCCGGGCTGGGCCGGTGCGGGGCCCGGGATGGACGAGGACATGCATTTCAGCGGCACCGGGTTCAGCGATTTTTTTGAAAAGATTTTCGGCATGCGCGGCGGACAGGCGGGCTGGCGGCCGATGGAGGATTCCGCGGCGGAGGAGGAACCGTCCCCGGCGCGCGGGCGCGATGTGGAGGCGGACATCCTGGTGACCCTGCCGGAGGCGCTGCGCGGATCCAAGCGGGAGGTGACCCTGCGGCGGGCCTCCCCCTGTTCGCGGTGCCAGGGCGCGGGGCAGGCGGGCGGGCGGCTGTGTCCGGCCTGCGGCGGGCGCGGGACGGCGATGAAGACGGAAGTGTATGCGGTCACCATTCCGCCGGGTGTGCATGAGGGCCAGCGGCTCCGGCTGGGCGGGCAGGGGGAGCGCGGGCAGGGCCGGCCGGGCGACCTGTTCCTGCGGGTGGTGTTCGCGAATCCGGCGGACTACCGGATCGAGCACAGCGATCTGGTGTATGATTTGCAGGTGTCGCCGTGGGACGCGGTGCTGGGCGCCAAGGTCACGGTGCCGCTGCTGGAGGGGCAGGCGGCCCTGACGGTTCCGGCGGGCACGGTCAACGGCTGCCGGTTCCGGCTGCGGGGGCAGGGCGCGCCGAAGCGGGGCGGGGGGCGGGGCGACCTGTTTGTGATGGTACACATCGCCATGCCGGAGCAGGTGAGCGAG
>CAYZVY010000178.1:0-1602 GCA_964481675.1 uncultured Verrucomicrobiota bacterium | reverse complement strand
CACCGATCACTGATTACCGATCACTCTCTTTTTCACGTGCTTCCAGGCTTGTCCGCCCATCCCGCAACCGGTATAGTAAGGGTTTAAGCATGAAACGGGAGACGGTATGCGCATTATCCGGTATGAGGACAAGACGGGAAAAATCGGCTGGGCGGCCGAACAGCCTGACGGCTCCGCCCTGGAACTGGCGGGCTCCCCGCTGCTGACCCGGGAGCTGACCGGCCGCAAGGCGGACGTGGCCCGGCGCCTGGCCCCCGTGGAGCCGGCCGCCACCATTCTGTGCATTGGCGCCAATTACAAGCGCCACATCGAGGAATCGAACGCCCCCACCCCTCCGCATCCCGTCCTGTTCGTGAAGAATCCCGCTGCGGTCCAGAATCCCGGCGGCCCCATCGAGATTCCCGTCGGCCTGGCCAGCGCCATGGTCGATTACGAGGCCGAGCTGGCCGTGGTCATCGGCAGGCGCTGCAAGAACGTCAAGCCCGCCGACGCGCTGGACGTCATCCTGGGCTATACCTGCGCCAACGATGTCAGCGCCCGCGACTGGCAGCGCAACGGCGGCGGCGGCCAGTGGTGCCGCGGCAAGGGGTTCGACACCTTCGCGCCCCTGGGCCCCTGCCTGGTGACGGCCGACGAGATTCCCGACCCGAACAACCTGCGCATCCGCGGCCGCCTGAACGGCAAGACCATGCAGGACAGCAATACCTCCAATATGCTGTTCAACATCCGCACGCTCATCGCCTTTCTCAGCGGCAGCACCACGCTGCTGCCCGGCACCGTGATCCTGACCGGCACCCCGGAGGGCGTGGGCATGGCCAAGGAGCCGCCGCTGTGGCTCAAGCCGGGCGACCGGTATGAGGTCGAAATCGAATGCATCGGCACGCTGAGCAACCCGGTCGTCCTGGAACCGGTCTGAGGGATCCCGCCATGTCGGACAAACAGGAACCGGAATTCAAGGGGCTGGCGGACGCGGCGAAGGAAATCGACGCCGCCCGCCGCTTCGTGGCCGGCATTCTCAAGCGCCGCCACCTGCGGCCCGAAATCATCCGCGGGCTGAACGCCATCCTGGCCGACATCGCCCGCCTGCCGGGGAAGATCCCGGAGAACAGCTGCGCCATCACCATCTCCGCCGGCTATGGCGACGAGGACATCGGCGGCACGGAGTCCCACACCTTTCGCCTGGACGAGGATCTCTTCGAGCTGGTCAGCGACGGCACCTCGTTCAGCGGGCCGGTGGACAAGGAGACGTTCATCGACGCGTTCCGCTTCGTGGCCGACGCGGAAGGCTTCCAGGAACGGAAGATGGACGTGGCCCCGTGGATCGCCGAGGTCGAGGAATGCTGCGCCGATCCCGCGTATTACCTGGAGATGGAATTGGATGCGGGGGATTAGTGATCAGTAATCAGTGATCAGTCCTGCCGCTGGACGAGGCGCTCGGATGGAATGGCTGAAGAGAAGCGAACGTCGAACATCCAACGTTGAACATCCAACGTCGAAGTAAGAGTCTCTTGTGTTGGAAGTTCGAAGTTGAGCGTTCGATGTTTGACGTTCGGTTCTGAGATCAGTCATTAGTGACCCGTGATCGGCAATCGGTTGATCATG
>CAYZVY010000177.1:0-8937 GCA_964481675.1 uncultured Verrucomicrobiota bacterium | reverse complement strand
AGGTGGCTTCGTCGCCGTGGTCCAAGTGGATGGCGAAGACCGAATCGGGGAAGATCTCGTCGGCCGTCTTGAGCATGGACTCGAGCATCTTCTTGTGCGTGTAGGAGCGGGCGCCCTTGGAGATCTGGACGATGAACGGAGCCTTGCTGCTCACGCACCCTTGGAACAGGCCCATGCACTGCTCGAGGTTGTTGATGTTGTAGGCCCCGATGGCGTATTTACCGTATGCGTGAAGAAATAGCTGTTTAGTGGTCACGATCATGGTCTTGGTCCCCTTTGTGGTTGAGCCTGGCCCGACTTTTTCGAGCTCAAGTTAAACAACTCGACTATATGAAAACGGAGGGACGATGTCAAGGTTTCAGGGGCCGGAAAACCGCCACGTAAATCGAAGTATTTAATCACATTATTGGGCGTCGGAGGGCCGGCGCGGGCGGCGGGTGACGCGGCGGAAGACCACCCGGCCTTTTTCGAAGAGCACAAGCGGCGTCCGGGTTTCAAACGCGACCATCCGCGCCCGGAGTGCCGCCCGTTTCAGGGCCGCCTCGATCCCTTCAGTCTGCCGATCCAGTTCGGATTTCTTGTTCATCGTCCGTTTTCTCCTTTTCCGGTCAGTACAGGCAGGGGACCTGAGTTATCATAGACGTTCCAGATGTCCGGCAACCGACGGTAAAGGGTGTTGAAATTACGCCAGCCAGCCTCGTAACGCCGTCGGATCACCTCTTCAGGAATGGAATGGCCCCCCTGGATGACACGGCATGCCACACGTGATACGGCCATGTCGGCCGAAGGCAACGATAGAAAGGTCAGCGTCACATGGAACCCCAGTTTCCGCCACTGGGGAATCATGCGTGCATAACCAAGACCGCTCACGGTCGTCTCGAACGCGAAGCTCTTTCGCTGGCGGATATAGTCTGCAACCTGTTGAAGCATGATTTTCCCCGCTTGAAAGGCGACCCGTTCCGGCGAAAAAGGCGATAGACCGGCGGCGATTAAATCGACGTTCACGAAAACCGGACACACCGCTTCCCGGGGCAGGTATTCCCGTGCGAAGGTGGTTTTCCCGGCTCCATTCGGGCCGGCAAGGATGATGATCCGCATGTCATGGGAGAAATCCTGCTCCGGGCGTTCACCGCCATAGTCTGCGCCCGATTCCCGCGCCCACGACATAAAGGGATCGGGAGTCGAAGGCCGTCTTGAATGCCGTCTTGCCGCAACCACGGCTTTCACCAGAGGATCGGGTTTTGTCCAGGACCCATCCGCTCCGATGGAAGGGTAGTCGAAAAGCCCGCGGGCGATCCGGCGGATCTTTCCCGCGCGGACCAGCCTGAAAAGAGTGACGCGCACGGCCGACGGCTCGCCAATATCCCGAAAATCCGCAGGGGTGAAGCACGTTCCCCGGCCTCTTTCCCGGATGCGCGCTTCGACTTGTCCCGCAATGCTGTTGCCGCCAGCCTTCATGTAACGATAATGAGTCAATAACGTTACATATACAAGTGCAAACCAACGATCACGGCTCACTTGCTCACGGGTCACTCTCCGCCCCCTGATCTGAGAACCGAACGTCGAACATCGAACGCTTAACTTCGAACTTCCAACACAAGAGACTCTTACTTCGGCGTTGGACGCTCAATGTTGGATGTTCAACGTTCGTTTCTCTTCACTCATTCCATCTGGCACCCTGCGCCAACGGGGGTGACTGAACCCCGAACCGTTGAACCGTGAACCTCTTAACCCACTTTTCCAAAACAAAAGGTTGACGGGCGAGGGGCCGGTTTGATAGCTTTGCACGCGTTGTTTCGCACCAGTGGTGAAATGGCAGACACGTAAGGTTCAGGTCCTTATGCCCGCAAGGGTGTGGGGGTTCAAGTCCCTCCTGGTGCACCACGACCTGAGAAAAAGCCCGCCGGTTTCCGGCGGGCTTTTTGCTTTTCGGGGACTGTCCACGGTGAGGAGGAAGTCGGTGCGACATCGGGCCCTGCTCGCGCGAATTGTTCCGCCCCGCCGGCATTCATGCAGTCGACAATCCCTGAGTGATTTGGTATGAAGGTTGGAGCAAGACGACAAAGCACGACGCAATTCCGTATCCGACCTTCTGAGGGAATAGCCAGGAGTGAGATCCATGAGCAAGGTTCCGGTGTTAGTTGACGCCAACGGCAGTTTCGGCAAGAAGTCGAGCGGGGAGCCGGATTATCCGGCGATCGCCGACCGGCTTGCCTATATGAACCGGTTCGGCATCTCCCGCGCGCTGGTCTGGAACGTCGAGTCCCTCCAGAACCACGCGGGCTCCAGCAACCGCAAGCTGTTGGACGAGATCGCCTCCACGCCAGGCGCCCGCGGGCGCATCATCCCGTGCCTTTCCATTTCAGGCTTCATGGATTACGAGACCGGCGGCGTGAAGCAGCTGGTGGCGCAGATGAAGGAGGGCGCCACGCGGGCGCTGCGGTTCGCCAACGTTTTCGGTCGCATGACGCTCCGCCAGCTCGATCCGGTGATGCCCGCGATCCTGAAGTTCAAGCCGTTTCTCGTCATGCGGTTCGACCAGGCTGCAACCCAGGATATCCTGGAGTTCACCGGGAAATATCCGTCGGTCAGCGTGATCCTGACCGAAGTCAGCTGGGGCCCCTGCATCACGGTATTCGACCTGATGCGGCAGCGGAAGAACATCCTCGTCGACAATTCCTGGCTCCATTCCTACGGGGCGATCGAGCTGGTGGTCAAGCGGTTCGGCGCCGACCGTCTGGTGTTCGGAACCGGGAACAAGGCCCATAGCGGGGCGGCCATCGGCGCCCTGGCCCGGGCCGATCTGTCCGAATCCGACCGCCGGCTCGTCGCCTGCGGCAACCTGGAACGGCTGACCGGGCTCAAGGCGACCCCCGCGGTGGCGCCCGTCTTTTCCAAGGGCAATACGGTCTGGCAGCGCTTCCTGGACGGCAAGCCGCTGACGGTTGACGTGATCGATGCGCACGGGCATCTGGGCCCGTCCGGCGGCTACGTGCTGGAGGCGCAGGATGAATCGCTCCAGATGAAGCGGGCGCTGAAGGACATGGACGCCATCGGCATCCGCACCATGCTGTTCTCGGGCCTCCAGGCGCTCATGGGCGGCCCGGTCGAGGGCAACGACCTTCTCGAGCGGCTTCTCCAGCCGCATGCGGCTCGCCTGCAGGGCTACGTGGTCTACAATCCGAACTACGGCAAGGAGCTGATTCCGCAGCTGGACCGCTATTTCAAGGGGCCCGTCTTCGCCGGCTTCAAGACCCTGTGCGATTACTGGTCCACGCCCATCACGGATTCGCGGTTCACGCCCATGTGGGAATACGCCAACCGCCATCGGCTGCCCGTGCTGAACCACACCTGGAACGGCGTCTGCGATTCGCCGGCCCAGTTCCGTGATATTGTGCCGAAGTATCCCCATGTCCCGTTCCTGTTCGGCCATTCGGGCGGGGGCGACGGCGGCCGGCGCGAGGCCGTGGAGCTGGCCCGCGCGCACAAGAACGTCTACCTGGAATGGTGCGGCAGCTTCACCAGCGCCATCCCCTGGGAGAAGACCCTCGCGGAGGTGCCCGCGGGCCAGGTGGTGTTCGGGACCGACGCCCTGGTCCACGATTTCAACTGGGAGCTTGCGCGGCTGCTGTCGCTGGACGCGCCCGACGCGACGATTGTGCCCATATTGGGGTCAACGATGCGGCGCCTGCTGGCCGGGCGAAAATAACGCGAATCGTCCGATTTGGCCGCGCGCTGACACTCGGAGCTGGCCGACAGGACCGATCTGAGCAGGCCGGGCGCTACGAAGCTGTGTGCTAAGCGCTGATCACGGGGACGTCAGTATCTATCGCGTCTGTCGCTTAAGAGATGGACGATGCCTTATATTTCAACTATTGTCTGACCAGTTCGATTTCGGAAATGCCAAGCAGCATGGCGGGTGGCCTGTGAGGAGCGGTCTATGACGGTCATCTTTTCAATGCCAAAGACATGGATATTTTGTGTCAGTCTGGTTGCCTCGCAAACGCTGGCGGCGCCGGTCGATTCCGGTCCGAAGGACGCGGTCCAAACTCCCGAGATCCACGCACAGGGAATGCGGCTAATCGCCGAAAACGTCTCCGTCATGGAAAGCCTGCTCGCGGTGGAAGGCCTGGTGACCAACGAAGCTAGCGGCCTGCTGGCGGTTCCGACATGTCCGGAAGCCAACAAGCCGTTTGCCATTCCGGCCACCGTCGGGGCGCCGGTCGTGTGCCCCGTGAATCCAGCCCATAACATCAAGTGATGCCATGAAAACCTTATTACGAGTTCTGGCGTGCCTCGTGGCTGCCGTGTTTGCCATCCTGTTTGTTGGCTACACCACGATATATGCGTTCGCCTTCGGTTTCTCAAAGGGCTGCGCCGAGGGGGAGTCCTACAAGAAGCCGTTCCGGGATGCCGGGTTTTATGAGCGTTTTCCAAGCCTCCTTGCGGCTCAGTTCGGGTTTCTCCAGGCTCGGAACGACAGCGGCCGGACGGATGCCGATCCCGCCACCGGTCTGGCCCGGCGCGTGAACGGCCTCGCCGCGAAGATTCCCCGGAACCTGACCTCGAACGATGTCGTCATTCTCGCGAACACGCTCATGCCAGCCCCCTGGCTGCGGGAGCGAACGGAACAATTCATTGACGAGGTGATGCGGTTCACGGTCAGAAGAACAGGCGAGGATCAGGAGGTGGTGGTCGATTTTTCCGACATCAAGGCCAGGCTCAAGGGCGAGGTCGGCTTGCGAACCGCCATGGAAATCCTGCAAAGCCGTCCCGAGAAGGCGGACTGGCAGCGGCCGGACGGGAGTTTGCCCCTGATGAGCCAGGTGGATCTGTTGTTGGCCGCGCGACCGCCCCGACAGCAGCTCGACGAACTGGCGCCGATGATTCGCTCGCAGCTGTCGGACCTGGCTGACATGCTTCCGGAGAAACAGGTCCTGGGCCAAGGTGCGATCAAACTGACCCCGGAAGAAGAAGAGTTTTGGGCTTACCTGAAAGGGTTCCTGGACTGGGGCTGGCTCGCCTCGCTGGCCTTCCTGTTGTTCGTCATCGGGTTCGGTGTCAGGTCGTGGAAGGGGCTTGCGCTCTGGACCGGCTTTCCCCTGCTGGTTGTCGGTCTGGCGCTGCTTTCCCTGTCCGGCGGAGGGGTAATCGAGGCCATCGGCCGCTATCTGGCCCAGGTGCTCAATTCGCCGGGCGGTGAGGAAATGCGTGCGTTTAAGGAATGCACCGCCCCCGCGATGTGGGATTCGATGCTGGCTATCGTGAACGGAAT
This sequence comes from uncultured Verrucomicrobiota bacterium, assembly GCA_964481675.1. Classification (GTDB taxonomy): domain Bacteria; phylum Verrucomicrobiota; class Kiritimatiellia; order CAIKKV01; family CAIKKV01; genus CAIKKV01. Next base: position 3,662 of record CAYZVY010000177.1, on the reverse strand, counting down.
GGCGGTTAATCTGCTTTCCACTGTCCGGTCAATCGGATGGGCCGTCGCCATTGTGGGCGTGGTTGCACTCCTGGCGGGTTCGGTGTCGGGCAAGAAAGTGCCCGGTGAGGAGCCATGACCCACTCCCACGCCCATCATCTCACCCAGACATCGGCTGAACTGCACGCCCTGGCGGCGCGGTTGTCCGGCGAACCGTCCGTGGTGCTGGACACCGAATTCGTCTGGGAACGGACCTTTTATCCGATCCTCGGCCTCGTCCAGGTGGCTGTCAACGACGGCACCTGCTGGCTGATCGATACGGTCGCGGTTCCGGACCTGTCGCCGCTGGCCCCCGTGCTGACGGATTTGAAGATTGAAAAAGTCCTGCACGACGCGCCGCAGGACCTGATGATTCTGAACCGGGCGGCCGGCGTGGCGGCGCGCCACATCTTTGACACCCGTGTGGCGGCGGGATTTGCCGGGCTGGACTCCACGACGTCGCTCCAGAACCTGCTGGCCAACTTGCTGGACGTGCACCTGCCCAAGGGGCATACGCGGACGGACTGGACCGCCCGGCCCTTGTCCGTCCATCAGCTGGAATATGCCGTGGATGACGTCATCCACATGCCGGCCGTGGTTCGCCTGTTGCGCGAACGCGCGCGGCAGGCAGGCACGGAGGCCTGGATGGACGCGGAGATGGCGGCGCTGTATGACGCGGCGGATTATGCGGAGCGCGCGCCGGAGGAGTCGTACCTGAGGATCCGTCCGGCGTCGTATCTGCCGCCCCGCAACCTGGCGGTCATGAGGGAACTCGCCGCCTGGCGGGAGAGGCAGGCCCGCGAGGCCGATCTCCCGCGCAGTTTCGTGGTGGCCGATCACGAGCTGATGTCGGTGGCCCAGGTGCTGCCGTTGCAGGCCGCGGATCTGGCGGCATGCCGCGATCTTCATCCCCATGTAGCCAAGCGCTATGCGGCGCCTTTGCTGGAAGCCGTCCGGAAAGGCCTGGCTGTGCCCGAAACGCAATGGCCCGCTGCCATCGTGAAGGCCGATGAACGGCAGGCGGGGGGGAAGGAGAAGGTGCGGGCCGCCCTGGATCGCATCCGCGTAAAAGCCCAGGCCCTGAACCTGGACCCCCAGCTGGTCGCCTCCAAGGGAGAGGTGATCCAACTGCTCGCCGAAGGCGCCGCGGCTGAACCGGCCCGGCATCGCCTGTTGCGCGGCTGGCGGGCCGAATTGCTGGGCCGCGACTGGCTTGTTTAAAAGGGATTGGCTCCCGGTATCAGGAAAGCAGCAGGCCTTCCGCCGCCCGCCGCCCGTCGATGGCCGAACTCACGATGCCTCCGGCATATCCCGCCCCTTCACCGGCCGGAAACAGGCCGCGCGTGCTGACGGATTCGCACTCCGGACCGCGCTCGATCCGCCAGGGGCTGGAACTGCGTGTTTCCGGCGCATACAGCAGACAGTCCTCCAGCCGCACGCCCCGCATTTCCCTCAGCATGGCCGGAATGGCCCGCTCCAGGGTCGGCAGAATGCAGGCGGGGAGGATGAGCCTCAAATCCGCGGGAGCGGACCGGCAGGACAGGCCCTCCGGCAGGGAGGCGGTTTCGCGGCGGGCCATGAAATCGACCAGCCGCTGCGCCGGAACGGCGTAGGTGCCGCCCGCCGCCTCGAACGCCTTCTTTTCCACATCCCACTGGAACCTGGCGCCGGCAAGCGCCGGAACGGCGTGGTCCGGATAATCGGAGGGCTCCACCGGCACGAGAAAGGCCGCGTTTCCGCCGGGCAGCCGGCGCTTGGAATAGCTCATGCCGTTGGTGGTCAGCCCCCCCGGCTCCGACGCGCAGGCGATCACCTTGCCGCCCGGGCACATGCAGAAGCTGTAGCAGGCCCGGAGCCCCTGTTCCTCTTTCCGGGTCAGCCGGAAGCTGGCCGCGCCCAGCCGGGCGTCTCCCGCAAACGGGCCGTACTGCGCCCGGTCGATGGCCGCCTGCGGCAGCTCCAGCCGCACCCCCATGGCGAAGGGCTTCGGCGTCAGCGTCACGCCCGCCGCCGCCAGCATCGCCGCCACGTCGCGCGCGCTGTGGCCCGGCGCCAGCACGCAGCGCGAGCAGGCGATCTCGACGCCGTTCACGATCAGGGCGCGCAGGACGCCGTTTTCAATGACCAGGCCGTCCAGGCGCGACTGGAAACGCGCCTCGCCGCCGGCCTCCTCGATCTTCCTCCGCAGGCGCGGCACCAGGTCCAGCAGGAGGTCGCTGCCGAGATGCGGCTCGGAGTCGATCAGGATCGACTCCTCCGCGCCGCAGGCGTGCAGCAGCGCCATCAGGTCGTGCACCCGGCCGCGCTCCTTGCTGCGGGCGGTCAGCTTGCCGTCGGAAAAGAGCCCCGCGCCTCCTTCGCCATACAGGATGTTGCTTTCCGGATCGAGCGCACCGTCGTTCCAGAAGCGGGCCGCCTTCGGGGCGCGCGCCGCCGCAGCGTCGCCCCGATCGATGAGGAGGGGCTTCGCCCCGGCCCGGGCCAGGGTGTGGGCTGCCAGCAGGCCGGCCGGGCCCGCCCCGACCACGATGGGGCGGGGGTCGCCCAGGCGGGCGGGGATCGGGTGGGGCGGGGGAAGCGGGTGCTCGTCCGGAGCCAGTTCGATGCCGTCCGGCAGGAACTCCGTGTTCAGGTCTCCGCTGAAGTCCACTTCCACCTGCAGCACGTAAAGCGGCTCGGGATTCCGCGGCCGCGCGTCGAGCGACCGCCGGACAACCGTGATGGCGCCCAGCAGGGCGGGCTCGCATGACAGCCGCCGCATGACGTCCCGCCGGATGCGGGCGTCGTCATAACCGAGCGGAACTTTGATTTGTTGGATTCGAATGCGCATGGGGGGAAAGGCTATCTGCGAAGGGTTAAGAAAACAATCCTATTCCATTCTGTCGTACTTCGTACGCGTACGCGTACGCGTACTCGTCGCACTCGAATGCCCGGTGCGCGAAGTCGGAGGGCGCTCAGACTGCCCTGACCGCCTCAAAGTCGATGGCGTCGGTTGAAGTCGATGGGCGTCGAACGAGAGCCCGACTTTGACCGGTTTCCAGCCCTAAGACCTTGCCCTGAGCCGGCAGGGTGGCCGGCGGCGCGGAGAAGAGAACCACGGAAGACACGGAAAACACGGATAAGAGAAGAGTTACCGCAGAGGACGCAGAGGGAAGCGCAAAGGACGCGGAGAAAATCATGGATCGGCAGAGATGGTTCTTGATTCGGGAACAACCCGGATGAATAAAATTTCAAAAAAAGCTTTGAAACGGCGGGCGAGCGCGTATGGGCAGGGGTTGGGCGTTTTACTTTAAGGTGGCACGCCGTTCTTTAGATGAACTTGACCGGCTCTCCTTGACGGCGGTCAGGATGTCGGTGGTGGTGGCCTTTGTCTTTATGCCCGGCACATTAAAAGGTGAGCCCTGTCTGAGTTTAGGCACGATGGCGAAGGAATCACCGCCACGGCGGCGAATGATGACTTCTTCATCTTTCGACTGGTTCAACACGTCCGCCAGATTCTGTCTCGCCTGGGAATAGGTGTATACTTTCATGCTTTCTCTAGAAGCGTGATGTCAAGTTGCCTGGCACTTTTGTAATGGTACGTTAGTATAGCCGTCTTGATCAATGCATTTGACTTCACTGATCACTGGTTACTGATTACTTCT
>CAYZVY010000176.1:0-9044 GCA_964481675.1 uncultured Verrucomicrobiota bacterium | reverse complement strand
CACGAGCGGGACTGTGGGCGGGCGGCGGGCGCGGCATGAACATGCAGGCGGTGGACACGGAGGATGAAGACCAGGACGCTACCGCGGCTGTGAAGACCCCCTCCCCGGCGGCGGGCCCGGCGGCCAACATGCGGATGATGTCTGTGCCGGAGGGCGCGACGGTCAAGCGTACGGTGACGATGGCGGATCCGGCTGGCGGCGGCCAGGTGCGGGAGGTGGCGAGCTGGACGCACAGCCCCGTGGCGCCTGCGCCGATGGAGCAGCCGGGGCGCTTTGAACGCCTGGACATGCAGCGGGACAACATGGGCGGCACGGTGCAGGCCCGCTCACGCCGCATGGAGAACCGGACGAACCTGCGGATGATGGAGACCGGCCGGCTGGATAGGATCGGCAAGGAGAACGCCGACCGGGACACGGCGGCCACCATCGAGGCGATCAAGGCGGGCGGGGAGGTTGTCGGCAAGCAGGCCACCGCCATCGGGATGCGCGACCAGGGGGCGACGGCGGCCACAGCCAGCGCGCAGATGGACGCCGCCAACCGCGGCCGGGAAGACTTCTTCAAGGGCCTGGACTACGCCGGCAAGCAGCGCGACGACCAGCGGGCGGATGCGCAGCTGGGCTTGCAGACGGACCAGGCCGAGCGTGCGAAGAGCTGGGAGAAGGAAGTGCGCATGCGCGTGGATGCCGATGTGCAGGCCGGCAAGGCGAGCGGACAACCATTCGAGACGTACAAGGAGCCGGGAAGCGGCCGCCAGTTCTACCGCTCCTGGGGCGACGTCGACCCGAAGACGGGCGAGAAGACGGGCTGGAAGCCGGTGGCTGAGCCCCGTCCGGATCAAGGTGAAGACCCTCTGCAGACGCTGGCCGGTTTGGGTGGAAAACGGCAAGAGCCGATTCGGCGTAAGACGGCCAGCGGCAGGACGGCGCTGTACGATCCAACCACCAAGAACTTCATGCGCTACGAGTAGGATTCTACCATGGCGATACTATCCACTCCGCCCAGGTTTGAGGATACCACGCCCCTCGAGGACGAGGCACCCCCGCGGTTTCAGGACACCATGCCGATGGAGGACGGGGCCCCCCCGCGACTTGAGGACACCATGCCGATGGAGGGTGATGCCCCGCCGCGGTTCGAGGACACCACGCCGGTCGAGGCGGAACCGTACACCAGCCTGCGGCAGAGCCATTGGTATGACCGGGCTCTGAGGCGCACGCGAGACACGGCCGAGCGGGCGGTGGAACTGCCGGGAAGGCTGGCGCAGACGTTTACGCCGAGACCGGAACTGCCTGCGGCCGATGAAGTGGGCGTGGTGGCCAATCTGCGACGGGGCGCGGCGGAGATGGCCGCGGACATGGACCTGGCGAGCGATGTGGACTGGCGCCGCCCTGATATGTGGAAACCGGCGCTGGAGCGCAGGAAGAGCACGGCCACAGCCTGGGATGAGAAGACTGTGCCGCGGGATGGTCTGCTGGGTGTGTTGGATTCCGCCGCGCGATCCGGTGCCGGCATGGGATATTCGACGGCGCTGGAAGTGACAGGGAAGGCCGTGCCTGGGCTTGGCCCCTTGTTGAGCTGGTCAGCCTGGCAGAAGCAGGGGCGCGGACAATTCCTGGCATCCGCCCTGGAGGACATTGACCCGGACACGTTGAGCGACTCCTCGCGCCGCAAGATCGACACGGGGGCATCCTGGGCGGGTGCGGCCTACGCCACGGTGGAGTATTCGACGCGGTTGATGGGTGGGGCTATAGGCCGGAAGATCGGACTCACGAGCATTGCCGATAAGCTCAGCCGCTTGCTGCCAGATCAAATGACAAACCTGCTGACATCCAAGCTGGATGATGGCGCATGGAAGTGGGTTTCGAAGCAGGTGGCGAAGTATGCCCTGAATGTGGTGGGTGAATCCGCTGAGGAGATCCCTCAGACCGCCATTGAGAAGGTCTTCGGGAACGTGACCAAGGCGGTGGCGAACAAGGATATGCCTGCGGAGCAACGCCTGGAATTGGAGCGAGTGCTGCCCATCTTGAAGGAATCGGTGATGGCCGGCGTGCAGGCGATCCCGAGCATGATGGTGCTGGGCGCCGCCTCGGGTGCGGGAAATGCCGTGGCCGACAAGCGCGACCTGGCGCGCCGCCGTGCTGCGGCGCAACCTCCGGCCCCGGCCGCGGCCGGAAACGAGCCAGCGCCAGCCCCAGTGCCCCAGGAGGAGCAGATTCCAGATGCCCTGCCCGAACCTCCGGGGTGGCAGGACCCCGCGGCCCCAGCGCCAGCGGTGGCCGTTCAGGCGGAAGGGCAACCCCTTTCAGTAGCCGCACAGGAGGATGCGGAACCCAAGCCCCCGCAGTCGGGTGAAGCTGTGAGCCCGACGTTGGCGCAAGGACCGGAAGAACGGCCCGCAAGCGAGGCGGGGGCTATCTCTGAGCCGCCGGCAGCGGCCGCGGCCGCCGCGGCCGCCACGGAGCCGGACGCCACCCCTACCCTGGGCAGGGCGCCCACGCTGGCGGAGGCGCAGCCGGGGAACATCGTTGAAAACGTGCCGATGGAAGAGCTGGCGGTGGATCCGGATAGGTTCCAGTACAAGATGAACCCCGGCCACCACGGGCAGACCGGCAGCCTGCAGGGCGTGAAGGCGTGGAACCGGGACATTGCCGGCCTGGTGCTGGCCTGGAGGGACCCGGCGGACCGCAAGGTGTACGTCGTGAACGGTCACAACCGCTATGCGAAGGCGGCCGACCTGGGCGTGAAGGGCCTTGACGTGCGGCTGATCACGGCGGAGAATGATAAGCAGGCCCGGGCGATTGGTGCGCTGGCGAACATTGCCGAGGGCAAGGGCACGGCGGTGGACGCGGCCAAGTTCATGCGGGAAAGCCAGCTGACGGCGCAGGAGATGGAAAGCTCCGGGGTGTCGCGGGCGGCCAGAATGGTGCAGGATGGCGAAGCGCTGGTGCCCCTGGCGGATGAACTGTTCCGGCGAGTGGTGAATGGGGAATGGAGCGTGGAGCGCGGCAAGGCCGTGGCCGCGGCGGGCACGCCGGCGAAGCAGCGGGCCCTGGCGGAACTGATCGGCCTGCAGGAGAAGAGCCGCGGGAGCCGCCTGCCGGATGACGTGGTGCAGGAGCTGGCGCAGGAGGTGGAAGCGGCGCCGGTGGTGACGACCACGGAAATGGACCTGTTTGGGTCAACCGTGCAGGAACAGAGCGCCGCGGTGGAGAAGGCCTGGCTGACGGCGCGGATCCGGCGGGACTTCTCGGCGCAGAAGAGCCTGTTTGGCAAGGTGGCCGTCTCGCGCAATGCCGCGCGCCTGGAGCAGGCCGGCAACAAGCTGGAGGTGGGCCACAACGCGGAGCTGAGGACTGACGCGGCGCAGATGCTGGAGATGTTCGGGGAACTGAAGAAGTTCAACCCGGTGTCGGGGATCCTGAATCGTGGGGCGGAGAGAATTGCAGGAGGAGAGAATGAGCGCACAGTCACCAAGGAAAGCATCGAAGCCGTCCGAACGGCCATACGAGCCGCTATCGGCGGCCGACAAGGCAGTGGTGTTCAAGGAGCTTCGGCTGGAGCAACGCCTGGGCAACCTGCGGCCGGTGCAGCCGGCGGCGCCGGCGCGGCCGGCGCGGTAGGACCAGACAGCCGGGTGGGCGAGGCGCCGGTGGGGTATGGCACGGGGATCCGCCAGCGTCTCGAAGCAGTGGCGGCGGCGAGGCCGGCCGGCGTGCAGGTGCAAGGGGAGATGTCCACGCTGGTGACCCGCGGGCTGTACGCGAAGGCGGGGGCCCTGCTGGAGGCGACGAAGGCGGGGAGGATTACCGAAGAAGAGGCCGGCCGGCGTTGGAAGGTGGCCACGGAGGAGGCGGACCGCACGCTGAAGCAGGCCCAGCGCAAGACGGTTGAGCGCCAGCGCCAGGGCAATACGAGCCGACAGGTGGAGATGTTCGACGCGGCGCCCGCGGCGCGGGGTCCGCAGATGATGTTGTTGGAACCGGCAGGAGCAGAGGAGTACGTCCATGCGCTCGGAATCCAGGGAGAAGCGGGCCAGCAGGCGGCCAGAGAACTCAGCCAGCAGTGGAGTGCAGTATCCGGAGCCTCCGGAAGGGCTTATCAATTCGACCTGTTCGGACCCGCGAGTGATGCGTCCCCTGCCAGAGCCGTACAAAGTGAACCCGACGCGATTGAAGAGGCCCTGAAGAACCCGGCCGACCCCCAGGCGTGGGCCCGCGCGTTCCGCCAGTCCGAGGGCCAGACGGTATCCAGCCTGGTGCACGCGAAGCTCACCCGCAAGATTCCAGCCTGGAACATCCGCGGCACGAAGATCAACAACGCCACGGACTTTGCCGCCACGCTGATGGTGTTGCGGAGTCCCTTCTTCGAGACCATTAAGGTGGCCTATCTCGATGCGGACAAGCGCGTGATCGAGTCGCGCGTGGCCACGGTGGGGCTCCTGAATGAAACCCAGGTGGATGCCTCCACCCTCGTGGGAGGGATGCCCGATGAGACGGCCGCCGTGCTGGTGGCGCACAATCACCCCAGCGGAGACCCTTCGCCTTCCCCGGCCGATGTGCGCGTTCAGAGGCTGGTGTCTGAAGCGTTCACGAACATCTCCGTTCCCATCCTGGATCACGTGATCACGAATGGCGGCAAGTATTACTCCATGCGCGAGGAAAACCTGATCGCGTTTGGAAGCCCCAACGCAACCCCTGCCTCCCCGCTGCGCCGCAGCGAGTACCGGCGCCCCCCGGAGATGGTGGAGCAAGCCGACTGGGAGCGCGTGAAGCGCGCCGACCTGGCGCACGTGGGTGGTTCGGATGCGTTCGCCCCGATTGTGAAGGCGCTGCGGCAAGGGGATCCGGACCATGGGCACATCATCTTCGTGACGGCGCGGAATGCGGTGACGGCGGTGCAGCGCATTGACGTGAGCGCTCCGGCCACGGAAAGCTGGCCGAAGATCATGCGGACGGCGGCGAATGAAGGCGCAAAGGCATTTCTGGTGGACTGGCCCCAGCCCTCCGGCACGCAAGTGGTGGGTGCGCTTTCGACGCTTCAGGCGTTTGGATCACAGGCGGAGATCCGGATGCTGGACGCGGCCACGCTGGATGTCCCGAGCGCGAGAGAGACCGGCTTGTTCATCTTCAACGAAGCTCCGGCCGCCTATGGCACTGTGCGCGAGGATGCGGCCGCGGGAGATGGTGGAGACACCCCCGGCACGGAACCGAAGGGGGAGACCAACGAGTGGCCCGGCGGACCGCTGGGCGATCCTGCCGTGCCGACCGCGGGGATCCGCGTGGAGGATGATCCGGACTTCTCGGTGTTCCCGATCGAGCTGCCGGAGGCCGTGGAGTTTGGGCGTCGGCTGATGGGCGGACTGGTGCCGAAGGTGCGCAAGTCCATCGGGGATGCCTTGGGCCGCTTCCGCTACCGGCCGGGGGATGCCGCGCTGGGGATCGAGCTGCGGGCGGACATCTTCCGCCTGGTGACACCGGAGGAGACGGCTCGGATGGTTGCCGAGGCGAAGGAATACGCCCTGGCTGAGGCGCCAGCGGATCCCGTGGAACAGGGCCGCATTGCCTCTGAGCGGGCTCAATTCTTGATCGCCACGGCCCGGGAGAAGGCGCTGAAGGAGAACCCGCGGCTGGCCAGCAAGGTGGTTTGGCATGAGCTGGGGCACCTGACGGACTTCCTGCCGGAGAAGATGGTCGACGGCCGCGGCAACATCCTGGGGCGCATTTCCAGCTTCGTGTCTTACGCGAAGACCATGCTGGGCGCCGTGCCGGAGAATCAGGAGGCGGTGCTGACGCCGGAAGACCGCAAGAAGCTGCGGCGGCAGGCCGAGAAGGAGACTGGGGCCCGGCCGCCGAAGGATGAAGAGGCGGAGGTGAGTGCGTGGCAGCAGGAAGTCAGCCGGCGATACAAGGAGATCGTGGTGGAAGAGGCGGCGCGCCGCGGGCTGGTGACGCGGGCGGACCTGCTGGAGGAGTTGCAGCCGTTGATCGCATGGTGGCGTGGATCGGGTGAGACGATGGAGGACTACTTTAAGGCGCCTGAAGAGATGTATGCCGAAGCGATCAGCGCGCTGATGAACAACCCGGCCGCGGTGATGAAGCGAGCCCCGACGTTCTACAAGATGTTCTATTCCTGGTATCGCAACAAGCCCGAGGTGCGGGCGCAATACAACCAGATTCAGGACGACATCCGCAAGGGCCGCCTGCACGATCAGCACGAGGAGCGGCTGCGCAACATGATGCGCGCCGGCGATGAGAATGCGGCGCTGGTGGACACGCAGAAGAGCCAGCTGACCCGGCCGGAGCTCGTGGACGCTGTGGTGTGGGCGTTTGATCGGCGCTTTGGGCCCTGGCAGCGCCGGCTGGAGAGGATGGGCGCAGGCGGCGAGGAGGCCCTGGGCGCCTTGAGCGCGAACCTTTACAAGGGCAGCGCCACGGAATTGCTGGCGGCGCGAGTGTCGGGGGACGTCGTCGGGCGGCTTGTGGGCGAGAACATGACATGGGAAGACCTCGGGCTGTACGGGATCTATCAGCGGGTGCGTCTCGAGCGCACGGACATCGCCAACCCCACCGGATTGACGCCGAAACGCGCCACGGAGTTGCTGGAGAAGATGCGCAAGGACCTGGGCCCGGCGCGCTTTGCCACCCTGGAGGAGTCCTGGCTGTGGTATCGCACCATTGTGGAGCAGGAAGTGCTGGGCAAGGCGCGCCAGTGGGGTGTGTTCGGTGCGGAGCTGCAGGACCACCTGGACCAGAACGTGGCCTATATGACATTCAGCGTTACCCCTGACCGAAGCATGGCAGAGGGTGAGGATGCGTTCAGGAGCCTGCTGGAGAAGCGCTACGGAACGAACGAAGGCGCGGCCATCTATCGGCAGATCGGAACGCTGAAGGGAGTGAGCAACCCCGCCACCGCCACGCTGATGAAGATGGCATCCCTCAGCAACCTCGTCTATCGGGAGCACGCGAAGTGGGAGGCCATACAGGCACTGCTGAGCGATTCGGACCTGGCGGGAGAATGGCGGCCGGCGGACACCCAGTGGGACCGGAACACGAATCGGAGGAAGATTATTGACTCCCGCTCGGATCGCGTGGGGACGCTGCGGGTGATGCACGGCGGAGAGGTGCACGCCTTCTATGGGCCCAAGGCGCTGGTGTCCGCTTTTGATAGCGTGAACGCGCTTGAACTAAGCCTTCTCTCGCGTGCGTTGAGGGTGTTCGGCCACCTTCCGATGCAGCTGAAACGCCTGTACACAGAGTTGAACCCGGGATTCTGGACGCGGCAATACCGGCGTGACATCCGCCGGTTCAACCGAACCATGCCGGGCACCTCGCGCGATGTGTCCAGTTGGATCCCCGGCTTGGCGGAACTGGGAGAGCTGCCGCTGGTGGGCCCGCGGATGATTGGCCGGGTGCCTGGAGTGGGCGGGCCCTTCGGTCGGCACGCAAAACGGGCTGGCGAGGCGGCGATGTCGAGTATGTTGGGCCAACCGAATGCGGACGCCCAGGACGCCCTCCGGCGCGGAGCTTGGATTTCCAGACCGTCCGGATACCAAGGGATCCGGGAAGGATCGGAGGCGATGGAGAGATTCCTGCTGCGCCGCGGAGTGGATGTTCCTGATCAGGGGCGGGTGAACGAGGGGCGCGTGGCGCGGGTGATGCGGGCGGCGGGGCGACTCTGGAATGCGGGTCAGTATTATGAGCGCAAGGTGAAGATGGCCGGCCTGCTGTGGATGGACGAGAAGCACCCCAATATGCCGGAAGACCGCAAATTAGCCTATGTCCGCACGCTCAGCGGATCCCCGGACTTCCTGGAGAAGGGCGCCGCAAACGAATTCGTGGAGTTTGCAAGGCTCTTCTACAACCCCTGGAAGGAGGGCCTGCGGTCTGAGAAGCGCGCCTGGATGGGCGGCGGACTGATCGAGGGCCGCAAGGGAGAGATGGCGCTGAACCTCATGCGATTTTCCGTGTTACCGCGCCTGGCGCTTTTGGCCGCCGGCTCTGGAGCCTTTGCAGCGCTGAAGCGGAGGCCTGGCGACGACGACGAGCCAGAAGGAGATGAATTGCAGGACATGCTGCAAAGCATCCCGCAGAACGACCGGCGCGCCTATTGGGTGGTGCCGTTGGGCTGGGCGGATCGCCTGCAGAAGAAAGCGACCTACCTACGCCTGCCGCTGGAGGAGAACGAGCGCATGGTGGTGGCCGTGGTGGACGCCATGTTTGACTCGGCCGTGCGGGGTGTCAAATACCCGATCGGGCAGGTGTGGAACTACCTCGGCGGAAATGTTCCGGGCACCAACCCCATGCTGGCGCTCGCTGCGGATTGGGCGACGTTCCTGCGTGGAGGGAATCCCGAGGACGAATTCCGCGGTAAGCCGATCCTGAACCAGAACGAGACCGGCGCGCGGGCCTGGCGGAAGATGGGGATGCACACATGGAATGCCACCCTCGGGAGCGTAATTGGCCGCATGGGTGAGAAGCCGGTATGGGCACCGCAAGATGGCGCCATGGAGCGATTCCTGAAGCTGCCCATTGTGCAGCCGACCGTGGGGAGTTTCGTCCGCGTCAGCAATCAGGGCAGGATCGAACGGTTGATGGAATACATCAAGCCCGTCGAGGAGCGCGAGCGCGAGATGAAGGTTAAGGTCGAAGAAGCGATCTCGGCCGCTCGCTCGGGGAAGGACATTGACCCTGCCACGAGCTACATGCTGTCGCGTGGAGCCTGGGCAGACAAGGCGTTCCCAGGTGGAGCCCCAACCGACGAGGACGAGCTGGCGCGGCGATCCTATGCGCACCTGAAGAACGTGCTGGAGCGGATCGACCAGGCTGAAGCCGGGCCCGAGGTTTCAGTGTTCTCCCGTTCGAGCACCCGCCTCCAAAAGCGCGAGCTTGTCCGGAAGCTGATCGAGGAAGATTAGGACTGAAACTGACACGACAGTGGACAGCAAACGAGCCCGCAAAGGCGCAACACAGGCACTACCAGTGCTTTGCTACAGACACACTCCCATTCCGTAGTCAGATGCTCTGTCCAGTTGAGCTACAGGTACGTG
>CAYZVY010000175.1:0-9075 GCA_964481675.1 uncultured Verrucomicrobiota bacterium | reverse complement strand
TTCTCATACACGTTGTCGTGGATGGACGCCACTCCCGTGCGCGTCCGATACTCGACCGATCCGCCCGCGAACCGGTTGTACCTGAAAATGTAATTGTGCGGCCGCCCCGCGAGCGCCACGGCCTTCTCGAAGCGGTTGCTCTCGACGATCAGCTCGCTCCCGGCGCAGATCACCAGGTCGCCCGCCCGGTTGTCCCGGAACGTATTGTTCCGGATCACGACATCCTGCATCAGCTCCCAGCCGTCTTCCAGGTCCACGCCGAACCCCGGCGGGGTCCCCCCGTTCCCCTCGAACCGGTTGTCCTCGATGAGCCAGCGCTGCCCCCCGCAGTAGGCCATCCCGAGCCGCCGGTTGCGGATCAGCGTGTTGTGGTGGAAGTGGACCTCGCGCGGCGGCCGGAAATCGGTGATGCGGCCGCAGAAGCCGAGGTCGCTGGCCACCGCGGGCTGGTTGAACTCCAGCTGCATGAACCGCGCAGCCGGGGGAACCGCCACTTTCCTGAATTGGAGACAGGCCCGCTTTTCCAGAAAGTTGGTTGACGCATCGTAAAAGCACGCCTGGTACGGCCGCGCCTTCACATACGGATAGCCCTGGTAGCCCATGCTGTATCCGAACTCAAACTCGCCCTCGCAGCGCGCCAGATCGTACGGCTTCACGCTGCGCGTCCGGCCGGGGTCCGCGATCCGGGCGCCGTCCGCCCCGAAGCCGCCCGACTCGAGATTGTTCGTGTTCACCGTGTGCATGATCCGCGCCAGCAGCTCGGGCCGCGTGCGCGTGCCGGTGGCGCCCGACACGACCCCATCCCCCGTCATGTTGCTGATGACCAGGTGATCCACCTCCAGGTTGCGCCCCCCGACAAACGACACGCCGGCCCCCCACTCGTGCGTGCCGGGTTCCGTTTTATAATCATGAACATCCTTGTCGCCGGCCAGGCTGCCGTTGCACAGCCGCACCGTGTCGGCCCCGTCCACGATGGCCACCACCGCGTATTTCGGAAACCCGTTCGACTGGATCTGCAGCGTGCAGCCGTTCAGGTCGATCACGGTCCGCGTATGATCGATCACAACCGGATTCGTCGCGCTGATCCGGTAGGTTCCCGGGGGAAAGACGATCCGGTCAGCCCCTGCCGCCCTCGCCTGCTGAAGCGCCCCGTTGATAGACCGGGACGTCAGATCCGGATCCCCGTCCAGCGGGATGTTGAACGTCTTCCGGTCGATGACAAACAGATTGGTGAACCGGGTGATATCCGCCGTGGGCTTGGGCGTTTCCGTGATCCGGATCTCCGGCACCCACCCGCCCGCGTCCTGCTGCGCAACCGCGCCCGCATTTGCTTCTGGCGGCATCCAGGGGAACCGCGGATCGGCTCCCCAGCCCGCCGCCGCCCAGCCCAGCGCCACCCATCCGGCCACCAGCACCTTGCGCATCATCGGTTCACCCTTTCGTCACATCCAGGACGGTGAAATACACCGCCACCAGCAGGCCGTTGCGGTCCACGCCGATCTCCTTCACCTCGTCCGGCCCGACATACCAGCGGCCCGCAGTGTAGAGCCGGCCCTTTCCGTCCGACACCAGATCCCCCACGAACCAGGGCGAGCGGCCCGCGGCGTCGGCAATCGCGCCGTGATCGACGGTTTCGCCGGGGTCGCTCCAGGCCGTGCTCCAGATGCGCGTCTCGTGCCGGCCCGTGCTTTCCAGCTCCTTCTGCGACCGGCTGTTCCAGTAAATCCGCTTGCCGTCCACCGCCACGTACGCCCACGTGAATCCGGGTGTCCCGATAGTCTTGAACAGCGTGAACGCGGACTTTGCCCCGCCGAAATCGCGGCTGTCGAACACGTAGAACCCGTCGGGCAGGACCGCCAGGGAGCGGTTCGCGTCGATCGTCCGCAGGCAATACCACTGGTCCGCCCCGCCCGGCAGCACGCCATCGTGGCGCTCGATGGTCCCCGTGTCCCCGCGCGCCACGAACAGGGCGTGCTCGCCGCGGAGCGTGAACCAGCAGTCGCCGCGCGCGTCGATGTGCAGATGCTGGCACGGCTGGCCGTGCCCCTGCCCGTCCCATGGGGCCACCAGCCCCAGGTCGCGGTTCTCGCCCGACCCGATGTCGATGCGATGCAGGTGCGGCCCGTCGCCCGTCCCGAACGGGGTGGCGTAGAAATAGATCAGGTCCCGGAGCGGGTCGAGCCCGATCGCCGAATAGTTCGTGTAGTTCCGGTGAATCACGCCAAAGTCGCGGAACCTTCCTGTCCCTATTTCGTATCCGACCAGGTGTCCGCCCGTGTAGGCGGCGCGCCCCTCGGGCGAATAATCGGACAGGTGCGTGCCGAAATAGAGCCACCCCTTATGCTCGAGAATGTTGCTGTGCACCTTCCCCTGGGTCGGCGTCTTCGCGGGATCCTCCCCGCAGACGCGGGTCATGTCGAGCGCGAGCAGCGTGACGGCATTGGAGGCGGGATCGTAGCGGAAGAACGGCGCGCTCACGCCCGCGCTGTGCGACCCGCCAAAGAAGTAGACGCGGCCGTCCGAGGCGAGGCTCACGCCCTGCCATTGCCCGTCGAGCATCCGGACCCGGCGGTTCAGCGTTTCGTTGAAAATAACCTTCATGGCTTTCGCTTGTCCCTGTTTTTAACTCGCCTGATCGGATCCTGCAACTGGAGCGGATGAGTCAGCACCATGTCCGCTGCCGCCTTCTTTTCCGCATCTGTTGCGGCGGGAATGCCGCACAGCGCCTCGTACAAATCGGCCGCCATCATCGGGCCGAACACGCCCACGGGCACGGGGTTCAGCTGCTTGCGCAACAGGTCCACGGCCCGGACGCGGCACTCCACCGCGTCGCGCGGCCGGCCCATCCGGTCGAGCACGGCGGCGATGCGGTTCAGGGTGGCGCCCTTCTCGTTCCACGCCGCGGCGGCGTGCTGGCCGCGGACATGCAGCAGCGCGAGGTCCAGCCGGTTGGTCCTGATGAAAAAGTCGGCCGCCTCGCCATGAACCTGCGCCCGCTGCGCGGCGGCGGGATGGGGATGCCGGAAAAACGCGGTCAGGGCGGCTTCTACTGTTCCGGTGGTCGCGGCCGGGTCCCGGCAGGCGATCACCGCGCCCTGGGCAAGGGCCCCCGCCCGCTGGCGCTCCGTGGCGGCGGGATCGGCCGCAACCGCCTCCAGGGCCGCCAGTGCGTCGCCGAATCGGCCCTGCCGGTACCGCAGCAGGCCCAGCTGGAAGCGGGCCGCAGTCCGGTAGACGGGGGCGCCGGCGGGATCGGCCAACGTGGCGGACGCCAGGCGTTCGGCCTCGTCGGGCTTGGACCTGACCAAACCACTCAGCCGTTTTTCAAAATCCTTCAGCGCGGCAAGGCCTTCCGGTCGCGCCTCTCCGGCCGCCGCGAACTCCATCCGCGTCCACGCCCGCAGGAGCGCCGCCCCGTAGGCACGGGCCATCCTTTCATCGAAGCCCTCATATGCCATCGCATACGGCGTTTCGAGCGTGCACGCCATGCGGATGCCGGGCTGGCCGGCAAAATAGACGGAGCACGGCAGGTTGCCGGGGAAGCGTCCGGCAACCGGGGCCTTCAGCCAGGGAAACGGGCCGCGCGGAAACGCCTGGGGCCCTTCCTCGCCGATCCAGTCCGTCCATTCCAGGACATTCGAAACCGTGGGCGGCACAGCCAGCCCGTCGAAATAGAAAAAGGTATGCGATTCGCCGCGGAGGACGGGGCAGTGGAAATCCACCACCAGTTCCACATTCTTCTCACGCGCCAGCGCCTGGATGGCCCGCACCTCCGGGTACCGGTTCGTGGGGCCGTAGTCCCGGTTGTGATCGTGCGGCTGGCGCCCCTTGCCCTGGTCGCCCTCCGCGACGCCGTCCGCATCGACCATCGGCACGGCATACAGGACATACCGGCTCCGGAACGCGGCGCCAGCCGGAGAGTCCGCCAGCGCCTCCGCCAGGAAGCCCTCCAGCACATAGCTGGCCATCGATTCGCAGGCGTGATGCCGCGCCGTCATCAGCACGGCCAGGCGGCCCGGCCCGGGCTCGCCGACGCGCAGCAGCCTCACCGGACGGCCCTTCAGGCTGGTCGTCAACACCCCGACGGCGAGCCGGGGGTCGTTTGTGCGTCCGGCCAGGAAGGCATCGAGCTCACGCGGCCCGTATGGAATGGCCGCACAGAAGCGGACCGTCTGCCCGGCGTTGGTGAATGCATACGCGAAGGAATCCGACGCCTCGGCGAACTGGACGGCCCCGGTCCCGAGCCACTGCCAGGAAAGGCCGCGGTCGAGGCTGACGGCCGGCCCCTGCAGCCCGAGCTTCGGAGGGTCGGCGAACACGAAGCGGGCCGGACCGGGGGCGTCGGCCCGGGCCTCGAACTGCCAGTAGAACCAGGGGTTGCTGTCCCGGTTGTCGGGCGCGAGTTCGACCGTCCCGCCCGCGTTCCGGATCACGCGGATGTTTCCGCCCGGAACCGCGGCCGACACCCCGAGTTCCAAGGCAAAGGCCGGTCCGGCGGCCACCCGCAGCATTACTCCTAAAAAGGAACAGGCCGCTTTAATACAGGACAATGACGGCTCCCGGATTGGGGCGCCGCGGCGCATACGAGCCCAGCACCACGCTCTGGGCGTCCACCAGGACCGAGAAATAGCCATCCGGTTTCGCGCCGGGAAGGAAAACGGAATAGGCGGGAACGGTTCCGTAATTCGCGTTGGCGAAATTGCCGGAAACGGTCGCGGCCCCCTGGTTGGTCATGATGAGGAAGCGCTGCGTGTTGGTGGGGGCGAAGCCGCCGAGCAGCGCCACGCTCAGCGTGCCGTCCAGCTGGAGGGCGCCGTTGGTGACGGCCAGCAGGTCCCAGCCCGCGCCGGGCGCCGTGTAGGCGGAAAGCTCGATGGCCGTGGTGGAGCCGGGCTTCAGCGTGAAGGCCCCGTTGTTCGTGATCGCGCCGATGACGACGCCAGGGCTGAAGGCGCCGTAGACCGTGGTGGTCGCCGCGATCACGCCGCGGCCGGTCAGGGTGGCGTTGTTGGTGATCTCCAGGCCGCCCGCGATGCTCAGAATCCCGCCCTGCGCCTTCAGCACGGCGGCCTGGACGCCATCACCCGCGACAAGGGGCACGCCATTGGTGATGCCGCACTTGACCAGGCCCAGGGTGCCGCCGTTCAGGGCCACCAGGTTATTGGAGAAGACCACCAGGTTGCCGACGTTCTCCATCACGCCGGCCTGGGTGATCATGAGGAAGTTATTCGTGCTTTTGCCGGCGGCGTTCCCGATGGTCAGGCTCTGGTTGCCCATGCTCCAGTAGGAGCCGGCGTCGGTGACCTTCAGGTAGTTGCCCGTCACGCCGCCGGTCAGGCCCACTTCCGCGGCCGCCGCGGAATAGACCCTGCCGGAGGCGCTGACCAGCACGCCGTTGTTGAACGTGTTCGTGCCGGTCGAGAAGGAGGCGACGCTCAGCAGGGCGCCATTGGTCATCATGCCGCCGTTACGCACCAGGAGCCGGTTGCCGAAGTTCGTGGCGACGGCGGTGTTCGCGAAGCCGATTTCCCAGCGGTAGGCGGTGAAAGGCAATTCCAGCACGGAGCCCTCGTCCTCGACCAGCATGTAATTATTGTTGGCGTAGTTCCCGCCGCCGATGCCGTAATAGCCCGAGCCGGCGCCGAACCGGCCGTAGCCGCCCTGCACGATTTCCACCGCATTGTTGGTCGAGCCACCGGCCCCGATATACAAGGTGCCGCCGCCGCCGATCGCCGTATGCCGGCCCTTGTTCATCACGCGCAACCGGTTATTGTGACTGCCCGCGCTCTGCCCCACGGTGATCGGGCCGTTGACCGAGGCGCTGCCGTCCACGCCCCGGCCATCCACCAGGAACAGGCCTCCCACGCCGGACATGTTGATGCTGTTGCACGTGGACGTCACCCCGGGAAGCGAGCCGCCGATGATCGAGACCGTGCTGTTATTGTTCATGGAGACGGACGTGGAGAACAGGCGGCCGCCGTTGGTGACGACCACCGCGGCGGAGCCGTATGTCAGCAGTCGCGAGTTGGTGAAGGTGCCTTCGTTCTCGATCTGCAGGAGGTTGCCCGCATAACCGCCCCCGCCAATCCGGGGCCAGCTGATTCCCGTGGCGCCGTCATCGCCAGGCCCCATGAACACGGACCCCGGCCCCGTGATGATCATCGTGTTGCTGTGCGAATTCTGCCCGAAGTAGAACTGGTTGGAATAGCTGTACCGGCCGCCGCCCGTGAGCAGGAAGGAGCAGGGAAGCGTGGCGGACATTTTGTCGAAATAGAAGCCGCCCAGGGTGGCCAGCCTGCCGCCCGCCTCCACCGTCACCGCGGCATTGCTGCCCACGGTCAGGGCGCCGCTGTTGGTCCAGTAGCCGCTGCCGGTCACCAGGGCGCGGCGCAGCAGGCCGCCGTTGCCGAGGGTCAGCGCCGCGGCGGTGTGAAGCGTGCCGTTGGACACGATGATGGTGTTGGTCCCGAACGCCTGATTATGGCCCAGCCGGATGACCCCGCTCGTGACGATGATCGGTTCGGCGAACTGGTTGGACGCCGCCAGGGCGAGGGTCCAGGGGCCTTCCTTGAGCAGGGGCTGGCCGCCCAGCACGTTGCTGGCCAGCACCAGCACGCCGCCGCCCTCGCCGCCGAACACGGTCGGCTCGGACAGGGTGATGGGATTGCTCACCACGAAGGCGCCGAGGCCGGACGCATAGTCGATATGCGGCTGGACCGTGTCGTTTGTCGTGAACACCAGGGCGTTCCCGCGGAGGTAATTCGTGATGCCGGAAATATTTGAAAACTGCAGCTTGTTGAGCGTGAAGGGGCCGGCGAGATTGTTGACGGAGGTGTAGGCGATGCCGTTGTCGCCGAACTGCAGCACGTTGGTCGCGTTGCCGCCCGCGACCGGAGCCGCGCCGCCCAGCCAGTTACCGGCCACGTCCCAATTGCCGTTGGACGGCACGTTCCAGACGAAGCTGACGCCGTCGTTCGGCGCCAGGCCGGCATAGGCCAGCCACAGCGCATTGTTGGTGTTGAGAATGCTCCACGTGCCGACCGCAGGCAGGAAGGCGCTGGTGTCGAGGGCCACGGACTCAGCGTCAAACCCCGCCAGGGCGCCATAGTTCATGATCTTCATCATGTAATTCTGATTGGCGTCAAAGCCTGCGGCGGCGGCGCCCTTGGAATCCATGCGGACCGTATTGGTCGTGCCGGCGGCGAACAGCGCCTGGCTGCTGACGTTGAGCAGGTCCCAGCCCCAGCCGAAGCCCAGGTTCATGTTGGTGATCTCGCAAAGATACGCGGTACCGCCGCCCCAGGTCAGGTTACTGCCGGCAACCGTCAGCGTGCCCGCCCCGTTGACGCCCGGATTCACGGCGGCGCCGTTGGTCAGCAGGATGCCGGCGCCCGTGCCGTTGACCGTGCCAACGCCCGTCAGCGCGCCGTTGCTGGCGACCAGCAAGCCGGCGGGATAGGTCAGCGTGCCGCCCAAGCCCTTCAAAGCGGCCGCCTGGACGCCGTCGCCCACCGTGAACGGGCCGTTCGTGTGGGTGGTGTTCATGATGCCGAGAGTGCCCCCGTTCAGGAGCACCGCATTGCGCCAGCCCGCCAGCGTCAGGGTCCCGATCCCGTCCAGGGTTCCGCCCTGGTCGACCGTCACAAAATTGTTCGAGGTGGTCGCCCCGCCCATCGTCAGGTTCTGGTTGCCCAGGTCCCACTGCGAGCCGGAGCCGGTAACGGTGATGAAATTGCCCGTCGTCCCGAGTCCGGTGGCGAAGACGACGGGGCCGTAGGTGTTGATCTTTCCGGCCGACGCCACGAAAACGCCATCCAGGGAATTGCTGGTATAGACGGCGATGTTGAGCTGTCCGGCGCCACCCATGAAGGACCCGCCGTCCAGAACGCGAACCGTGGTGCCGGTCTGGCCGACGCCGTTCGGGACCGTCATGACGCCCGCCACGGAAACCAGGGAGCCTGTTCCCGTGACAACAACCTGGTTGGAATTCCCGGCGCCCATGAGGAGCGCGCCCGCCGACAGCCGGCCCTGGTTGGTCACCATGGCCGTGCCGCCGTAAGTCAGAATCAGGGAGCCCGCGGCCGCGGCCTGGGCGCTGCCTTCGGCGCCACCGCCATCCACCAGGAGGAAGTTGGGGTTCTGCACATTCAGGGACGAGGTGAGGATCACGCGCGACGTGGTGGTGCCGCCGCCGAGAACCGTCACCCAGTTGTTCGAGGAAGCCTGCTCTCCGACCGTGAGCTTGGCGGCATAAAGCTCGCCTCCGTTTTTCACAATGGCGCGATTACCTATCTGCCCCACGCCGGTGGCCAGTTTCAATTCGACAAGATTAGTCAGCACGGCCCCGCCATTCACGCCGGCGCCGTCCACAATCAGTTGGTTGTTGCTCGCGGCCAACGCGGCGCCGGCCCCGCCCAAGGCCATCTGCGCCGCGTTCCCCAGGTCCCATTTGGACGCGGCGCCCGCCGGCCCGCCGCCCGTGATCAGGATCGTGTTGCCGGGCGAAGACAAGTGACCGAGAATCGGGGAGTTGACGCTGAACAGATAACCTCCGTTGGTAACGACCAGCATGTTCCGCGGGGAGTTTGAGCCGACCGTGATGGTGTAGAAGTTGGTCATCACGGCCGCGCCCGCTACGCCCATGCCGTCGAGCAGGAGCAGGTTGTTCGTGCCGGTGGGGCCGCCGACGGTCAACGTCTGGAGGCCGCCGTTCCAGAGCGAACCGGACAGGACCTTCAGGGTGTTGTTGGAGCCGCCCAGACCGACGCCGCTGACGCCGCCGTTCGTGTTCCCGGCCGCGTTAAGGGTGTAGTCGCTCATGATCACGGTCACGGGAGCCAGCCCGTATGAGTTGCCGGCAATCAGGCCGCCGCCCGAGAACTGGATGTTGGTCCGCCCGTTGAACGTGTTGTTGGTCAGGTACACCGTCTGGCCGGCCTCGTTCAGCGAAAAGCCGCCGACATTGGTCAGGCTGGAGGTCTCGTCCACAACCAGCGCATTGTTCGTGGCCAGGCCGGAGCCCCAGGTCAGGACGCCGCTCCGCAGATTCCAGGCGGCGCCGTTCTTGATCGCCAC
>CAYZVY010000174.1:0-9078 GCA_964481675.1 uncultured Verrucomicrobiota bacterium | reverse complement strand
GACACGGACCTACACAGACTTACACCGTGTCCGTCCGTGTAGGTCCGTGTCAGTCCGTGTCCTCTGTGTGTCCTCTGTGTTGCCAGACACGTGTAAAAGTGCCATACTGCCCCCATGAAAAAGCCAGCCCCAGCCGCTTCCGCACCCCGCCTCGCCCTCGACGGCGGCCCCAAGGCCGTCAACCGCCCGTTCGGCAAGGGCAGGCGCTTCGCGGGCAACGAACTGAAATACCTCAAGGCCGCGCTCGAGCAGAACACGCTCTTCTACGGCTTCGGCACGTTCGTCAAGAAAGCCTGCGAGAAGATGAAGGCCTATACCGGCCGGCCCTACATCGTTCCCTGCTCCAGCGGCAGCGCCGCCGTCCACCTCGGCCTGGTCGCCTGCGGCATCGGCCCCGGCGACGAGGTCATCTGCACCCCCAACACGGACGCCGGCTCCGTCCTGGGCATTATCGAAGAGGGAGCTGTTCCCGTTTTCTGCGACACCGCCCTGAACTTCCAGCCCACCGTCAAAAGCGTCGCCGCCCGGGTCACCGCCCGCACCCGCGCGGTCATCGTGGTACACCTGGCCGGCTACCCGGCGCCGGTCGACGCCATCGTCCGCTTCTGCGCCCGCCGCGGCATCGGCGTGGTGGAGGATTGCGCCCAGTCGTGGGGCACCACGCTGAACGGCAACATGATCGGCAGCTTCGGCACTGCGGGCGCCTATTCCACCAACGACTTCAAGCACATCTCCACCGGCGACGGCGGCTTCGTGGCGCTGGCCGACGAGGCGCTCTACCGCCGCGTCTCGAACTACTCCGACAAATGCTACGACCGGCTCTTCGACCGCACGCAGCTGTCGCTCCACCACGGCATCAACTACCGGATGAGCGAGCTGCAGGGCGCCGTGGCCCTCGCCCAGCTCGAGCAGGTGCGCGCCATCACCGCGCAGCACCACAAGCTGGGAATGCTGATGGAACGGCTGCTCCGGAACCTGCCGGGCGCGGAGATCCTCACGACGCTGCCAGGCGGCTACAGCACCTACTGGTGGACGGGGCTGCTGCTCAAGCCCCGCCTTCTGAAGGTCGACCGCGACACGGTGGTCAACGCGCTGAAGGCCGAAGGCGTGCCGGCCGGCTCCTACGGCCGCTACGATCTTGTCCAGAAGCCGATTTTCCAGAAACGGATCGCCCGCCCGTGGCTCAAGGGGGTCAAGCGGATGTACCCGTTCGTGCAGCCCGACGGCCGCTCCTATACCTACGGCTACGACACGCTGCCCGTGCACCGCCGCCTGCTGGACGAGGCCATCATGGTTCACGGCTTCAACCGGTTCCACACGGAAGAGAATATCCGCGAGATCGCGGCGGGCATCCGGAAGGTGTTCACGGCCTACGCGCGCTGAGCGGGCCTATTTGCCCATGTAGTGGACGGCCGACACCGTCTTGCCGCCGTCGACGGAGACCACTTCGAAGCAGTTGTAGAAAATATAGGTGACTTCCCGGCCCGCTTTCATCGTGGCGCTCGGCGCGCCCAGGGCCTTCGTCATCTCCTGGATCGTCCGCCCGTGGAACGTGTGAGGGTCATTCGGGTCGATGCCCGCGTCCTTCAGCATGCCCGCCACCTTCGCCTGATCCGTGGATGGGGCGAGGTCCTCATCCAGCGAGGGAAAAGGGGCCTCGATCGCCGCCGCCCGGGGCGCTTCCGGAATTTTGCCCGCGGGCGCGCCGCCGGTATGGCCCGAAAACAGGGCGCCGGCTGCAAACGCGAACACCAGGATGCCGGCGCCGATCAGGCTCAGGAAAAACGGCTTTTTCGCAACCACCCAGTAATTGATGGTGAACAGAATATCGGACAGCGGGCCGAACAGAAGAATGGCAAGTCCCCACCCGCTTCTAACGCGAAACCCCTGGATGATGAGCCCCACATGGCCGATCACCCATATCAGCCAGCCGATCAACGATAACAGAAACAAGGCCGGCGGCAGAACGGCCCTGAGCGTCAGTCCAGATTCCATGACCCATTCTCCTTGCTCATGTCCAGCCCAGCACGGTCTCCACCATGGCGCGATACTGCGGAAAACAGCGCTCCCCTTCGCCCCGGATATACGGCGAGGCGCTCGGCGACACGATGAGCCCGCGCCTGTCGTCAAACGCCGCGTCGATCAGGCGCGCCGTCTCCGCGCGAATGTCGTCCGGCGCGGCTTCGTACATCCGGTTGATCTGGATGTTCCCCTCCAGGCACACCCGGCCGCGCGCCATCGCCTTGGCCTCGCCGATCTCCAGGTTGCCCTGCGGGGGCGGCTCGATCGGATGCAGCACGTCCACACCCAGGTCCACGAACTGCTGGAACACCGCCCGGAGGGGACCATGGCAATGAATGTGCACACGACCGCCCGCCTCATGGATGGCCTCGAGGATCGGCCTGTCGTAGCGGACATTGAAATCGGCGAAATCCGCCGGCCCGTGCAGCGGCGGCACCACGTATTCCTCGCCGGCCATCCCGAAAAAGGGGCCGATCCCGTTTTTCAGCAGATAGCGCAGCCGGTTCAGCAGGATCGTCATCCGCCGCTCGCACAGCCGGTGCAGGAGGTCGCGGTCGGTCACCGACAGCATGGCGAAATTTTCCGACCCGCACATCTCGGCCACATAGCCGCCGGGATTATGGCCCAGCGACGTCTCCACCAGCCCCGCCTCCCCGATGCCCGCCTCGGCCCGGGCGAAGGGAGACAGGTCCCCGCCCACCGTTGGAATGGGAAGCGAGAGATACCGCTCCGCATCCTCAGGCGTGTTGATGAAGTAGGTTTCGTGAAGGCCGGGCTGCCCCCTGAGGCTGACCAGATGCGTCCGCCTCAGCGGCCCCATCGGCGTTTCCAGGATTTCCACGCGGCGGGTGAAATCCGCATTATACGGCTCCGCGGTGGTCACCACCACCGGCTGGCTGTCCAGCAGGGAGGAGGACCAGCCTCCCTTCAGCTCGGTGTGGGCGTTCATATACGCCTTCAGCCCGTCATAGGTGGGATCGTTCTGCGGATAGCCGACGCGGGTATAAACGGCGGGCCGGTCCACGTCCTCGTGCCGATAACACCGGATCAAGCGCTCGCGCCGTGTCATGCATGACTCCTTGGATTCGAACGCTCAATTATCGGTCAAGAACCGCCCCGACACCAGCGAAATCGATTCCTTCGCGGGCGGTGGAATCTCACGAACGGTGTGGCACGGCCTTTCCAGGCCGTGTCCCCTGAAACGCTTCAGCGCCTGTCCAACTGATTCTTCGGGGTCACGGGTCGGAAGACCCGTGCCACACCTTTTCTTCAGCGGCCTGTATTCCAGAGCCTGAACCCTACCCGCCGCCCCGGGATTCCGCCGTCTCGGCGGCTTTCCGCGCATCGCCCATCCGGCGGACCGCGTCAAGGTCCCCGGGCTTGAGGGCGGCCGCCTTTTCAAACCAGGCCGCCGCCTCGCGGTAGCGCCCCTGCTTCTCCCGCACCGCACCCAGGTTGAAGGCCGCCGTGGCGCTGGCGGGATTCGCCGCCCGCGCCTTCTCGTACCAGGTCCCGGCCTCATCGGTCCGGCCCAGCAGGAACAGGGCGCTCCCCATGTTCGCCAGCACCTTGTCGTCCGCCGGATTCCGCGCCGCCGCATTTTCCAAAAAGGGGACGGCTTCGGCCGACCGCCCGAGCCGCAGCAGCGTGCCGCCCAGGTTGGCCCGCGCCTCGGCGTAATCGGGCCGCAGCTCCGCCGCCCGCGCGTAGTGCGCCGCCGCCTCCTCGAGCCGCCCCGTCTCCGCCAGGACAACCCCCAGGTTGTTATGGGCCGAGGCATTCGCCGGATTCAACGCCACCGCCCGCGAGGCGTGCGCGAAGGCGTCATCCAGCTTACCGCGCTTGACCAGCACGGCCGACAGGTTGCTCTCGATCATCGGGTTCGGCCCCGTCACCGCCAGCGTCCGCCGGAAGAGCCGCTCCGTGTCCGCCCAGTACCCGGTCTGCCGCCACGCGCCCGCGGCCAGCGCCAGCAGGATCGCCACAGCCGCCCATGCCGCAGGCCGCCGCCACGCCGGCCGGGCCCTCACCCGCTCGCCCGCCTCCCACGCCAGCATCAGGGCAATCCCGACCATCGGCAGATAGGTGTACCGGTCGGCCCAGGCATGGCTGCCCACGCGGATCACCCCGCTCACCGGCAGCAGCGTCATGCCGAACCAGAGCCAGCCGGCCAGCAGCCACGGCCGGCACGCCCGCAGCCGGACCGCCAGCCAGGTGCCCCCCGCCAGGGCCAGGGCGCTCAGGGCCACGGACCAGAGCGGCCAGCCGGCCTGCCAGGGATAAAACGGAGCCAGGCCCGAGGGGACCGCCATCTTGAGCAGATACCAGCCCGCGGCCAGGACGGCGGTGACCAGGCGGAACCAGAGCGGCCCGGGCTCCACGGGGAGCGCCCCGCTCCGCTGCTGGGCCACCACCGCCACAGCCGAGAACAGGATGGCCGGCACAAGATACAGCGCCTTCTCCATCACCTGACCCCGGATCCCAATCCGGCGCTTCAGCGGCCAGAAATCCAGCAGCACCAGGAGCAGCGGCAGTGTCACCAGCATCGGCTTGGCCGCCAGGCTCAGCACGTATAACAGAAGCGAAAGACCCAGCCAGCGCCGGCTTCCCCCCTGCGCCAGCCGCACATATGCGAGCATGGCCCCCAATCCCAGGCAGGTGCTCAGGACGTCCTTGCGCTCCGCCACCCAGGCCACGGACTCGACGTGCAGCGGATGCACGGCGAAGACCGCCGCCACCCACGCGCTGCGCCACACCGAGTCGGTCATCCGGTTCAGCAGGCCGAACAGCAGGACGCCATTCAGCGCATGCAGCAGCACATTTGTACAATGGTAGTAGCGCCCGTCCAGGCCATGGAACTGATAGTCGGCCAGCAGGGAAAGCCAGGTCACCGGATGCCAGAACGCGGCATACATCGTGGTCCACGCCCACCGCCACCCTTCCGGGCTCAATCCCAGTCGGATGTAAGGATTCCCCGTGACATAGATATCATCATCGAATTCAACAAACCCGTAGCCCAGCGTGCGGGAAAAAACCGCCACCGCCAGCAACGCCAACGCCCCCATCAATCCGGATATAATCAGCCGCCTGTTCATATAGTCGGTTGTATGCGCCTGTTCACAACTGCCCCATGAGGCAAAACTCCCATTTTTACGGTATATCAATCAACTTTTTATGAACAATATCAAAACGTATAACTTATTGTCAATTCGTATGTTATGTCGATATTAACAAATCTCTAACCCGTTTTCAACACGCGGGAAACAGCCGTCTGAAATCGATCCCGGGCTGAAGACAACCTGTCAACAGGAGGCCAATTCCCGGTTTTCCCAGCGCCCGTCGGAGAGCCTCACGCGCAGCTTGGCGGAGCACCGTTTCAAGGCATAAAGCTTGAACAGATTCTTCGTCAGGTCAACATGCAGCTCGGCCACCCGGTTGATGCTTTCCAGCTCCACCTCGAAATGACGGGTGCGGAGGAACCCGCCAACCATGAAAACGGCCTTTTCCGGAATGGCCACGGCCTGGGGCTCGGCCCTGATAAAGGTCTCCCCCGTCTTCACGCGGAAGTCGTTCTGCGCGGGAGTCGCCCCGCCGTAGTGGCCGGGATTGCCGACGCCTTTCAATTCGAAATAGGAGACCAGGTGGCCCTTGCCGGCGCGGCGGGCGGCGTCGACGAAAACGCGCGACTGTTCCACCGGCACGCGGTTGTCGCTGTCGCCATGAAAGATCAGCAGGGGCGTGCACAGGTTTCCGGCGGTCGTCGCCCCCCCGCGGCTGGCATACGCCTCGGGATCGATGTCGGGCGTGGTGCCCATCCAGACATCCATTTCATCCCGGAACTCGCCCACCGTGTCGTTCCGGTACCAGAGCCCGTAATCGCCGATGCCGCACTCGGCGCGCGCCCGGCAGAAGAAGTCGGGGAACTTGCCCACCAGCCCCATCACGTTGCCGCCGCCCCCGCTGCCGCCGATCAGCGTCACCAGGTGCGGGTCCAGGATCTTGTCCCGGAATTCGCGGCGGGCGAAGTGGACGGCGTCCACCACGTCCTGCAGCTCCCAGCCGTTGCAGTCGGGCTTTCCGCCGGAGTCGCCCCGCCCGCGCATCTCCACGGCGATCGACAGCCAGTCGGCCTCCGGCGTCTCCGCCGGCACGTTGTCGCTGTGGGCCTTCTTGATCTGGCCATGCCAGCCATGGGTGTTGACCAGCAGGCGGCGGGGTTCGGCCGGCACCTTGAAGTCGGCATAGAGGGTCAGGCCGGGTTGCACCGTCGACGGATAGGGAAGATACACGGCGGGCTCCTGGGGTTAAAGGCGGAAGAGCCGGCGGGCGTTGCCTTCCATGATCATCCGCTTGGCGTCGTCCGGAATCCTGGCGTAAAGCATTTTGCCGACCTGCTGGCTGATCGAGAAGGTCGGCGCATCGGAACCCCAGACGATCTGGGCCGCCCCCGCCTGCTCCACGAAATGCTCGATCATGTTCGTGTGCTCGCGGGAATAGGTCAGGTCGAGATGAAAATTCGGGTGCCGCCTGGCCATCTCAATGTACGGCTGATAGACAAAGCCGCTCCCCGCATGGCCGGCCAGCAGGTTCACCTCGGGATGCTTGCCGGCCGCCCGGTCGAATCCCGTCACGCTCCCGCCCCAGGTGTGGGCCAGGACCGGCACCTTCAGGTCGCGGGCGACTTCCCAGACCGGATCGAACACGGCGTGATCATAGTCCGTGCCGACCTGGTACAGCTTGATGCCCCGGAAAACGGGATTCCTGAAGCACCGCTCCAGCTCGGAGGCGATCAGCTCGGGATACTGGCCGCTGACATGGCAGTAGGCGAAGATCCGGCCGGGATAGCGGGCCGCGGCGGCCGCCGCATCATCGTTGCCGCGCACCACGTCGCCGTAGATGGCTTCCACCGAACTGACCAGCTGCACCGCCACGCCCACGCGGTCCATCTCGGCCACCTGGCGCTCCAGCGGGGTGCTCATCCAAGGGCCGAAACTGCCGATGTGGGCATGGATGTCGACAACGGGGAAATCCAGCTTTTTCCCGGTGCGGCCGTAGTCAATCAGGGGCTTGGCGCTCATAGCCGCACCTCTTTCATCAGGTTCAGGATGTTGCCGCCGAGAATCGCCTCGCGCTGCGCGTCCGTGATGTCGGCATAAAACAGGTGGGCCAGCAGCCCGCCCGGCGAGAAGAACGGCAGGCCGGACCCGAACACCAGCCGCTCCGCCGGAAAGTGCCGCAGGAAGCGGTGGGGCGCGTCGGCCGGAATATAGAAATGACCCACGCACAGGCGCAGCTCGGCGTGGCGCTTCAGAAGCGGAAAGATCCAGTGGTCCTCGCCATAGCTGAGCCCGCACAGCAGCAGGCGCAGGCCGGGCCAGTCGCGCAGCAGCGAGGCCACGTCGGCGGGCGTGGTGGTCTCGCGGTTGAGCAGCACGGGCAGCCGGTGCGCCACGAAGGCGTCCAGCAGCTCGCCGTAGACCTCCCGCTGCGGCAGATAAGCCTGCGGCATGAACCAGACGGCCCGGGAGCCGGCCTGGCGCATGGACGTCAGCAGGTCCGCGACGGACGGCTCGTCGTCATGCGGATAGGGCGCCAGCGTGAAGGCGGGAATGAAGCGCGGCTCGGCCTTCGCCGCCTCCGCCAGCATCGCGTTGCCCGTCACCGCGTTGCCGCCGCCGGCCGTGAAATTGCTGTGCGTCAGCGCGCGGGCGACGCCGAAGTGATCCATCAGCTTCAGGATCTCCTCCGGCTCCCAAGGCAGCAGCCGGTCCCGCTTCTGCCAGGGACCGATCCCGCAAAAGGCGTCGATGATTTCCATTCGTTACTCCTTCAGGGCCGGGGTTGGGTGGCCGCCGCCGGGCCGGCCGCCGCGCCCGCGGACTGGGGGCCAAAACTACGGACCAGCATATACAGGCCGATGATCACCATGAACACGGCGAAAATCCGGGTCAGCGACAGGTTCGAGAGCTTCTTGAGCCAGTCGGCCGCGAACCACGCCACCAGGGCCGAGATGACGGCCGTGGAGAGCACCACTTTCCAGTCGACCAGCTGGTTGCCCGCATTCTTGATGGTGGCCACCAGCGAGGTCACGATGACGATCGCCAGCGAGGTGGCCACCGCCGTCTTCTGGTTCATGTTCAGCAGGAGCACGAAGGCGGGCACCATGAACACGCCGCCACCCACGCCGCACAAGCCGGCCAGGATGCCGGCCACGGCCCCGATCAACGCGCTGATGACCACGACAGACATGCGGCGCTCCCGCGGTTGCTACAGGACAAAGTGGTTGTGGTAGCCGATGCTCGAAAAGCCGTCCAGCGGATCCGGACCCAGCGACATGTCGAAGCTGCCCGTCAGCACGGGGCGGCCCAGCACGCCGATCAGGTCGGCGCACAGCTTCTTGTAGATCGGACGGAAATAGGCGCGCGTCTTCGGGTCATTCCAGATCCGGCTGGCGCGAACCGGCCGGCCCTTCATCAGGAAGCAGTAGTTCAGCGACTCGTCGACCGTCATCCAGCCCTCGGGCAGCAGCACTTCAGTCACCACATGACCGTATTTCTTCTTCAGGTGCGAGGCGTAGACGAGGCGGGAGGGAATGCCGCACACCTGGGTCAGGGCGCACAGCACGCGCGCCTGCTCGTTGCACCAGCCGTCGCCGGAGAGGATCAGCTCCTCCTCGTCCAGGTTGCGGTCGGGCGGCAGGCGCTTGCCCGTGGCCTGCTTGTAGAAGCCCGCCCACTTGACCTCGCTGGCCACAAAGGCGGTCAGCCGCTGCACCTTCTCGAGGGGCGACTTCGCGCCCGCGGTCAACCGCTTGGCCACGCTTTCCAGCGCGGGCCGGCTTCCCTTAATATAGGGAAGGATCGAGCTGGTATACTTGTCGTAAATGAAATCCTCGGTGACGTCGGCGAGGTTGATGTAATTCATGGATTGCTCGAAGTCGATCCCAACCACTTCGCATTCAAACCGCTTATCAATGGTGCGCATCGGTTCCTCCGTTTAAAATGAGTCCGTATTTAATCATGCCACCGTGGCATTTACAAGCTTCCCGCGAGCCGC
>CAYZVY010000173.1:4417-9088 GCA_964481675.1 uncultured Verrucomicrobiota bacterium | reverse complement strand
CGTTGATTTACGTGATAATGATATAACGTCAAGCATTTTCAACAGGGCATGCTTGTCAGACTGCGTTCGATTTCCGGGCCAGCGCCATCATGCATTCCGCCGCATCCGGACGGAGAGGCTCTAGCCGGTCCCCTGCCCTCACCAGGAGTTCGCAGGTCATTTCGAAGAAAACCGCGCGCTGGATCGTTTCCTCATACGAAGCCCCAAAGGTCACCTGTCCATGATTTCGCAACAGGATCAGGGTATGGTGTTCGGCCTGGGCCACCACCGCCTCAGCCAATTCCGGGGAGCCTGGGAGAAGGAAGGGAACAAACCCCGGTGCGCCGATATAATAGGGCATCTCGGGCGTCAGGTAGTAGGACAGCTGTTCGGCATCCCGCCGGCAGGCTATCACGGTGGCATACGGGCTCTGGAAATGAAGAACAACCCGGGCATCGGGCCGCACATTCATGATGCCGGCGTGGAACGCCGTTTCAACCGAGGGCTTGGCCCCCTGCAGGCACTGGCCGTCTGGCAGACGGCAGACGGACAGATTTTCGGCGGTCATCGACTCCATCCAGGCCCGGCTACCCTTGATGAGCAGGTTCCCGTCCGGAAGACGCTGCGAGAGATTGCCGCTGCTGCAGCGGACCAGCCCCTTGGACGCCACCATGCGGGCGGCTGCCAGAAAAGCGCTGATGTCGGCTTCTGAAATATCCGTTAACGCCTGTTTACCCATGCGCGATATCCTAAGCGATTCCACCCCGTTTCAGCAAGATCGATAAAATCGCCAGGTCGGCCGGCGTGATTCCCGGTATGCGCGAAGCCTGCCCCAGGTTTTCCGGCCGTATCTTCTTCAGTTTTTCACGGGACTCGAAACGGACAGCGATCAGAAGATCATAATCGATATTCATCGGAAGTGATTGCCGTTCAAGAGTTTGCATAGATTGAACCTGTTGCAGCTCGCGCTGGATATAGCCCTCATACTTGAGCCTGATTTCCACTTGCCCGGACAGTTCATGGGGAAGCGATTTTTCTTTTACAATGTCAAAATAGTGCAACTCGGGACGTTTCAAGCGCTGGGCCAGGGATCCGGCGGAATCAAAAGTGGTCTTCAGGCGCAGAATCTCGGCTTCAACGAGTTGATTGTCCTGCGCTGTTTCATGGAGAGCGGAAGAAGGCAGCAAGCCGACGCTGGTGGCATGTTCGAGAAGGCGGAAGCGGGCGTTATCCTGGCGCAGGGAGAGCCGAATTTCCGATCGGGACGTAAACATGCGGTACGGTTCGTCCGTCCCCTTGGTGACCAGGTCGTCAATCAGGATCCCCA
This sequence comes from uncultured Verrucomicrobiota bacterium, assembly GCA_964481675.1. Taxonomy (GTDB): domain Bacteria; phylum Verrucomicrobiota; class Kiritimatiellia; order CAIKKV01; family CAIKKV01; genus CAIKKV01. The sequence goes on along the minus strand of CAYZVY010000173.1, from coordinate 7,782 downwards.
TGTAAGCATCGGTTCGCTTCAGCTCAAAAGAGGATAACCCCCGTATTTTGCGGACCGCATTGACCCCGGCCACAAAACCTTGTGCCGCCGCCTCCTCGTAACCCGTCGTTCCGTTGATCTGCCCCGCGAAGTAGAGCCCCCCTACTCGCTTACTTTCAAGGGTGTGGCGCAATTGGGTCGGGTCCGAGTAGTCATATTCAATGGCGTAGGCGGGTTGAAGAAATCGGGCCTTTTCAAGCCCGGGTATGGAATGAATCATCTTTTCTTGAATATCCACCGGTAAACTGTTTGACGTGCCGTTTGGATAATACTCGTCAACCCCCCTCCCCTCTGGCTCGATAAAAACATGGTGAGCCTCCTTTGAGGCAAATTTAACGACCTTGTCTTCGATCGATGGACAATACCGGGCGCCCGTTCCCGAGATCAGGCCGCCATACAGGGCGCTGGATTCCAGATTAGCGCGGATGATGGCGTGGGTTTCGGCCGTCGTGTGGGTCAGATAACAGGGCAGTTGATGGGAACCAAGCGGCCAGGGGCGAAGCGGACCGAGGGATTGTTCCACGTGGAACACGGGGGCGGATTGTTCCACGTGGAACATTTCCCACTCCTTGCGTGCGGTCCGTGAGAAAAAGGGAGGAGGTTGTTCTCCCGGCTGAATGCTCATGCGGCTGAAGTCGATCGAATCCTTGTGAAGCCGAGGAGGGGTCCCTGTTTTGAGGCGCCCCATTTCGAACCCCAAGGTGCGGAGTGAAGTGCTGAGGCGGGTGGCGGACTTTTCGCCAATCCTTCCGCCCTGGACCCTGTTTTTTCCGATGAAGATCTCGCCGTTCAGGAAGGTTCCGGGGGTGAGAATGACGGCATCCGCCTGAATGATGCGGCCATCGGCTAGGGAAACGCCCTGAATCTGGTCGTTATGAACCCTCAATTCTGCCGCAGTACCCTCTATAATGGATAGGTTAGGCGTTAACGCCACTACAGCTTGAAGACGAGCGGAAAAGGCCGGTTTGTCGCACTGGGCCCGATTGGCCTGGACAGCCGGCCCTTTCTTGGTGTTCAGGACGCGGAATTGAATTCCCGTGTAGTCGGTGTTGACCGCCATCTCGCCGCCCAGCGCGTCCAATTCGAAAACGAGGTGCGACTTGGCGATCCCGCCGATGGACGGGTTGCAGGACATCCGGCCGATGGCCAGCCGGTCCATGGTGAGCAGGGCGGTTCTGGCGCCAAGCCTGGCGGCCGCCAGGGCGGCTTCGCAGCCGGCATGGCCGGCGCCAATGACAAGGATCTCATAGGAAAGGCAATCCATGGCGTTTAGCATAACCGGGGTGGGGGGCGGATTCAAGTTTACTTGCCTATGCAGAAGCGGGCGAAAATCTGGTCCAGCATATCCTGGTAGAAGGACTTTCCGGTGATCTGCCCAACGTTCACGGCAGCTTCCCGCAAATGGGTGGCGGCCGGTACGAGACCTTCCGGATGTGTCCGGTCCATTCGTTGAAGCGCTTCGCTCATGCCGGAGCGGGCTTGGAGAAGCAGGTTCCTGTGTCGTTCACTTAATGTAGCATGGGGTGTCCAGGCAGAGGTTTTATCAAGCATGGCCGCCATGGCATCCGTGACGGGTTGGATCGACTCGGGGCGAATGAGCGATCCAGACAAAACGGTGTATCCACTGAAATGGCAGCCTGTTACAGCTGTTTTCAGATCGGATTTGTTCAGGAATACAAGTGTTTTGTGGGGATTGGATTCCTTGAGGCTGACTTGATCGTCATCGGAGAAGGGCAGGGAGGCGTCGATCACATGGATCCTCAGATCCGCGGATGCCATTACCTGCCGCGTTCTGGCAATACCCTCCTGCTCAATAGAACAATCGGTTGTTCTAAGGCCCGCCGTATCGACCAGACGGAGCGGGATTCCGTTGAGAACGAAAGATTCTTCGATCGTGTCGCGGGTGGTTCCGGGAATAGGGGAGACGATCGCCCGGTTTCGCTGGAGGAGGGCGTTTAACAGGGTCGATTTTCCCGCGTTCGGCCGGCCGGTGATGACAACCAGCGCGCCGTCCCGAAGCCGATGCCCTTCCTCCCATGTTTTCAAGAGCGTATCCGCCTGCTCCAGCGCGGAACGGACACGGGCCTGCGCGTGATCGATCACCTCCTCCGGGAAATCCTCTTCCGGGAAATCAAGGGAGACCTCAAGATCGGCTGCTGCCTGAATCACCAGGTCGTAAATCGACTCGAGCGATCCGCTCAGGCGTCCCGCCAGCTGCTCGACCGCGGAGGACGCCGCCCGATCCGATTGCGCCGTAATCAGGTCCATGACCGCTTCCGCCTGAACCAGGTCCAACCGCCCGTTCAGGAACGCCCGGCGGGTGAATTCGCCCGGCTCGGCCGGGCGGGCTCCCAGATCCAAGGCCAGGCGCAGGATGCGACGCACGCTTTCCCGGCCGCCATGACACTGAATTTCAACCACATCCTCGCGCGTATAACTGCGCGGCGCCTTGAAGACCAGGAGCAGGCCTTCATCGATCAGGCCGTCCGGGCCCATGATCCGGCCATAGACGAATGAGCCGCCGGGCCGTTCCGAGGGAACCGGCTTCGCGCACTGAAAGAGCCGGTCGGCGATGGCGAGGGAGGCCGGGCCCGACAGCCGCACAATCGAGATGGCGCCCGGGCCGGAGGCGGTGGCAATGGCGGCAATGGTATCCTCTTGAAACATAGTGGCTTTACTATACCCGATCCGCTAAAGTTTTTCCACCAACGAGAGGAGCTTCATGAAGATGACCCGCCGTGAACGGCTGATGGCCACCCTGAACGGAAAACCGGTCGACCGGCCCGCCGTCAGCTTTTATGAGATCGGCGGCTTTCGCGTGGATACCGCGGATCCCTCGCCGTTCAATATTTACTCCTCGCCCGACTGGAAGCCGCTGCTGGAACTGGCCGAGGAAAAGAGCGACCTCATCCGCATGTGCGGTCCCTCCAGGCTGTCCCTGGATCCGGAACTGATGAAGGAGCGGCAGACGATCGAAAGCGTCATCCGCGACGGCTCGCAGTATATCCGGCGGTCGGTCAGGGCCGGGGGGCGGACGCTCACGTCGCTCCAGCGGCGCGATCCGGGAATCAACACCACCTGGACGCTGGAGCACCTGCTCAAGGACACCGACGACCTGAAGGCGTTCCTCACGCTGCCCGACGCCTTCTTCGCGCACACCCTCAAGGTCGATGTTCTCTTTGAGCGGGAGAATGAATTGGGGGACAGGGGCATTGTCATGGTCGACACGTCGGATCCGCTCTGCAACGCGGCCACGCTGTTCTCCATGGAGGACTTCACGGTTATCGCCATGACGGAGCAGGCGCTCTTTCACCGGCTGATCGAGA
>CAYZVY010000173.1:2402-4317 GCA_964481675.1 uncultured Verrucomicrobiota bacterium | reverse complement strand
GCAGATGGTGCTCTTCGGCAATCTCGAGGCGTCGGACATCGAGAACCTGGCGCCCAAAGATTTCGAGGTCAAGGTGCGCCGCGCGCTGGAGGAGGGGACCGCGGGGCAGGGGAGGGGTTTCGTCCTGATGGCGTCCGCCTCCCCCTACGGGCGCACGATCAGCGCGTCGACCCTTGAAAATTACCGGACCATGGTGCGGCTGGCGGAGGGGATGGCCCGCCGGTGAAGGGGGAAAGACGTCAGGCCTAGTTGAGTTTGTCCGGCGGAAAACCGGGATCGGTAAGATCGGGTAGCCCGCCGATTTTGGCCAGATTGTTGAGGGTGACCAAAATCGGTTTCTTGGTTTTCTGGCAATACTCGATCCAGTTATTCTGATTGCCGGTCAGATAATACTGTTTGGTTCTGGCCGAACTTTCGGCATCAAGCCCGACGTATAGTTTCGCCTGCACGTCCTGTTTCCGGGTTTCGAATTTTTCCCGGGTTTGATTTGCTTCCAGCAGACTGCCGCATATCTGGTTGATGAGCAGGGCCTCCTGCTCCTTGATCAGCCCGTTTCGAGCATCCGTTGTCGCTTCAGCAGCAAGGCGCGTGATTTCAGCAACGGGGGAGGGACTGTTTTTGTCGAGGGAGGCCAAGATCGAATCGACCAGCATTCCAAGAGGAGCGCCATATTTTTCCTTCACCACCACGGCCTGGTTGTTATTTGGCGGTTTTGAGGAAATAGTCCATATCAGACCCACAATCAGGGCGAGTATCAGAAGAAAGCCGACGCTCTTCATGTTATGATCCTTTATCGACCGAGTCCTGGCTTTGGGGTGGAGGCAAGGCTCTATCACCGTTATTTCTGATCGCCAGCCCCGCGCCCTGTTTCTGGCGGTCCACCAATTGCGTCAGGGTTCGGTTCAGGCATAGATCAAGAAGCGCTTTTATCTTGTTTTTTGAAAAGATCTGTCCGGAAACGCCACAGTCGCGACAGTTGGCGATATAATGTCTTTCGCCCTGGCAGGCGGGACAAAGCCCGGTCGCTCCGCAGGCGGTGCACTTTTCTTCCACGGTAACGGTCGTGGACGATTCACCCACCTTTTTGGGTAGCGATTTCTCCAGGGTGCTGAATTTTTCGGGGGTGCGGTGATTAACCAATCGCGAGCCTTTTCCCCCGCAAGCCGCGCAGTTGCCGCTCGCGAGGCAGGAGGGACATGTCGTCGTGATGATCCCTTTTCCGGCGCAGGTCGGGCATTGTTCCGAAAGCTGTAAGGGTTTGAGCATGGCCGCATACTCGGATCCGGCGTATTGAGTTCTGATGTGTTCGCATAAAGCGGGTCCGTTTTTTTCACCGATTCCGAGTTGAATCAGGGCATAGACGCTTTTCAGGCCGGCTATGATGTCCCGACTGCCCGCATTATCGTCTGTCGTTTGAATGTGGCGGAGCAGGTTTGTTCTCGCAGCGGAATCGGATGGATTTGCCGCGAGGGTTTCGAGTATGGCTTTGATTTGCTTGAGGTTTTCAATTTCGCCTGCCAGAGAGTCGCCCGCGACCAACTGGGTTTGCAGTTGTTTATTGCGTGCTTGCCGCGCGGAGCGGTTCAGGAAGATAAAACACGCGGTGACCACTGCGACTGCCGCAAGAATGTATGCGAACGGCTTGATTAACCGCATGTTTTTCTCCGTTTGCGCGGTTAGGTTCAACCGGCAGAGATGATTTTTCAAGACTATGTCTTTTTAACGAAAAATATGCAACTGGAATATAGATGAATAGCGAACCGGCATCGGGGGCGGAGGGACGGGCTGTTGACAGGATCGTTTCATTTCGTCAAACTATCCCCATGAACGATGTTCCCAAAGAACCGTTTTCCATTACCGTGCGGGTTCCTTACGCCGACACGGACCAGATGAACATGGTCTACCATGGCAACTA
>CAYZVY010000173.1:0-2302 GCA_964481675.1 uncultured Verrucomicrobiota bacterium | reverse complement strand
CGCGCGTGGCCGCCCAGGCCCGCATTCTGGTCCGCTACTGCGTCGAGGCCCGCGAGGGGCAGCAGATCGGCGTCTCCGGCACGTCGCTCGCCGAGCCGCTGCTCGAAGCCGTGTGCGAGGAGCTGTATCGCGTGGGCGCCTTCCCCGCGCTGCGGATGAGCCCGCCCGGCCTCCAGGAGGCGTTCTTCCGGTCGGCCCGGGAAAACCTCTTCAACACGCTGCCGTCCTACCAGCTCGATTTCGCCCGGCGCATGGACGCCACCATCGGCGTGCAGTCGGAGGGCAACACGCGCGGGCTGACCGGCGCGGATCCGGCGAAATTCGCGGCGCTTGGAAAGGCGCAGCGGCCGCTGCGCAAGATCCTCATGCACAAGCGGTGGGTGGTGACGCTGTTCCCCACTTCGGCATACGCCCAGGACGCCGAGATGAGCCTCGCCGAGTTCGAGGATTACGTGTTCGGCGCGCAGTTCGCCGATGAGCCCGAGCCGCTCAAGCGCTGGGCCGAGCTGCACAAGGTCCAGGACCGGCTGATCCGCAAACTAGCCGGGGCCGACAAGGTCCGCATCGAGGGGCCTGACACCGACATCACGCTGTCGGTCAAGGGGCGGACGTTCATCAACTCCGACGGCCGGCGCAACATGCCGAGCGGCGAAATTTTCACCGGGCCCGTCGAGACGTCGGCCGAGGGGCATATCCGGTTCGACTTTCCCGTCTGCGTGCAGGGCCGGGAAGTGGCGGGCGTGCGGCTGGTGTTCAAGAAGGGGCTGGTGGTGGAGGCGACGGCCGCCAAGAACCAGGATTTCCTGGTCCGGATGCTGGACTCGGATCCGGGCGCCCGCCGGCTCGGCGAGCTCGGAATCGGAACGCATCCCCGGATCAACCGGTTCATCCGCAACATCCTGTTCGACGAGAAGATCGGTGGTACGATCCATCTGGCTCTGGGGCAGTCGTACCCGGAAACGGGCGGGCTCAACCAGTCGGCGCTGCACTGGGACCTGATCCGCGACCTGCGCAAGGGCGGGCGCCTGACGGTGGACGGCAAGGTGTTCCAGAAGGACGGGCGATTTGTGTAGGGTACCCCATGGCTGCTTCAAGCGCATCGCGGTCGCCAAGCACGTTGACTCTCTTCGCTCGCCAACGCGGTAGCACGGCATTGGCAAGCGATAGCGAGTCAATGGAGGGAGGAGATGCAGGATTTCACATGAAAAGTCACATGGCGCCAGCGGAACATCAGGCCGCCGTGCAGCGGGCTTTGCACTTGGGCCGAAGCGGCGATGCGACGGTGCTGCCCGAACTGATTGCCCTATCGCGACTGCCTTCGAACGAAGTGCAGCGTTTGGCGGCATCGGCCATCGGCAAGTTGGCGGGCTTTGCTGCCGATCCAGCCGAGGCGGTGGCGGCCCTGGCTCCGCTGGCCTTGCACGCCCGTCATCCGCAAACGCAGCAATATGCCATCCGCGCGCTTAAGGCGTATGCCGCAGCGGCGCACCCGCATCTGCACGACTTGCGGGATATCGCGCGCAATCCTGCGCATCGTGATTATGTGCGCGCAGCGGCAAAGACAACGGCCGACGCGGTCGAACAAGCCGCGCAGGATGCCGCGACCGGCGTTCACCATCGTTGCCAGCGCTGTAACGCGCAAATCTCGGCAGACGAATACGCCCGATCGCGGCAAACCTTCCAACGCCCGTTTTGCGATCGCTGTTTTGATGAGGTTTTTCTGGAACGCCGCAACTTTGAGGCTCAGGTGGAAATTAACAAGACGATCGAGGCGCGCGACGGCACGATAGTCCAATCAGAGGGGGAGCGGCGCATTGCCGATTGGCTTACCGCTCACGGTCTCGCCTATCGCTATGACGCCAAGTTCCGGATTATCGCAGAGTTCCAGATTCGGCCGGATTTCTATCTTCACGAGCTGGATGTTTACATTGAATACTGGGGGCTCGACAGCCCGCAATACAAGATGAGCATGTATAAGAAACAGACGCTCTACCAGCAGGAGGGCAAGCGCCTGATTTCGGTCTATCCGCAAGACTTGCCCAACTTGGATGGACTCATGAACGCCAAATTGCGTCACTATGGCTTTGTTCCGTGACTTCGGCTTCCAGGCCGGCCTTCATGTCCGGTTCAACAGATTCATCCAGTGTTCCCAGATAACCCCACGAATCCGCAATACGCCCCGGGTCCCACCTTTTTCTATGGTATCAGCAGGAGCGCTGCGTTATGCTGGGAACAAGGCAAACGCCTTAACGATGCGAGGGCAGGATATGATTTCGAAGATGTTAATTGACCGGTTGTTCAG
>CAYZVY010000172.1:0-9153 GCA_964481675.1 uncultured Verrucomicrobiota bacterium | reverse complement strand
CGGAGGAGGACTTCCACCTCCTTGACATGGCGCCCTCACGGGCGCACTAGGGGCGGTGCTTGCGCCGCCCGCGAGAACAGTCAGTCGAGGACTTTATGAATATCGGATCCCGTCTTGAACTGTTTGTCGATCGCGCCCTGGTGGATTCCCTTGCGGGAGTCGGCTTCAAGCTTCACACGCCCGTGGCGGCGCCTGCGGCCAGCGGCCCGATCCAGGGGCACTACATGACCGTGCTGCATGACCGGGGCCAGTACCAGGCCTATTACCGGCAATACGATCCGTCCTGGGAGGGCGAGAAAAAGGACGGCAACGCGGGCGAGATCACCTGCTATGCCGAAAGCCGCGACGGCATCGAATGGACGTATCCGGATCTCGGCCTGTTCGAGGTGAACGGCTCGCGGCACAACAACACAGTCCTGCGACTCGCGCCTTACAGCCACAACTTCGCCCCGTTCATCGACTCGAATCCCGCTGCGAGTCCTGCCTCCCGTTACAAGGCGCTGGCAGGGACCCACGCCAAGGGCGGGATTCCGGGCGGCGGCCTTCACGCCTTCCAGTCGCCGGACGGGATCCGCTGGAGCGCGTTGCAGCCGGAGGCGGTTCTCGATTACGGGGACTTTGCCTTCGATTCCCAGAATGTCGCATTCTGGTCCGAGGCGGAAGGCTGCTACGTCTGCTTCTTCCGGACCTGGAAATCGTCGCAGGGCAAGCTGCGCGCCATTCACCGGACGACCTCTCCCGACTTCATCCAGTGGGCCGAGCCGGTTGCCCTGGACGCCAACCTTCCCGGCGAGCATCTGTATACGAGCCAGACGCATCCCTACTTCCGCGCGCCGCATCTGTATGTGGCGCTGCCCACACGGTACCAGCCCGACCGCGGCAGTTCGACGGACATCCTGTTCATGTCGTCACGGGCGGGAACGGCGCATTACGACCGCCTCTTTGCGGAGGCGTTCATCCGGCCGGGGCTCGATCCCGCCCGCTGGGGAAACCGGTCCAACTATGCCGCCCGCGGCATCGTGCCCACCGGCCCGGCGGAGATGTCGATTTATCACGGCCCGGCGGGGCTGCGCTATACGCTGCGGACGGACGGCTTCATCTCGCTTCATGCCGGCTATGCCGCCGGCACCATGTCCACAAAACCCTTCACCTTTTCCGGGTCCGCGCTAAGCCTGAACGTGGCCACCTCTGCCGCAGGCGGCGTCAAGGTGGAACTGCAGGATGCAGATGGCCGTCCGTTGGCCGGTCATGGACTGGAGGAATGCGACGAGATCATTGGCGATTCGATCGAGCGAACCGTGACCTGGAAAGGCTCTGCGGATGTCGCCGCCCTGGCCGGGAAACCCGTGCGGATGCGCCTGGCACTTAAAGAATCCGACGTGTTTGCGTTCCGGTTCAAGCGCCTTGCTTGCGCATGACGGACTCGCAGGAGCTCGTCCCTCCGTATGGAATTCGCCTTTTCTCCGGAGGGCGGAGCTCCTGCGACGCCGCCATGCGCCTGGCTTCGCTACTGGATGTGGGAGCGCGGCACCGTCCGCGCGATCAGGCGCAATCCTGGCGCATATCGCGCCAACGGTGTGGCGCTCCCACCTTCGGTTATTGAACAGGTCAATGCCTGGAATCACGGGCTCGCGGTATCTCGCCCCTCCAGAGGAAATGCGAATTACTTGTTGGCGGGAATAGTGACGATTGTCTTGGAGGGGGCGACCAGTGTGCCGCCAACCGGATTCTTGAGCAGCACCTGGAAGGTTTCGTTCGCTTCCTTCTTGCCGTCCGCCAGGATCGCGATCTTGATCGTCTGAGAGGCGGTTTGCCCGTTTGTCCAGGTCAGGGTTCCCGACTGCGTTAAATAGTCCTGCCCGGCCAGCGCCGTCTTAGCCTTTGTCGTGTATTGCACGGACACCGTTCCGATCGATCCATTGATTCGCTTGACCACAATTTTCCGCTTCACGCCCTCCTGGGCGATATAGGTGGCGGCGGCAAAGCAGAATTGACCGGGCCCCGGGGCGGCCAGGCCGATTCCCGAAATGCCAATCGTACTCGTGCCGTCGGTCATATCCGAGTTCACCGTCACCGTTCCGCTGTACGTGGCCCCGATAACGGGGCTGAACGTCACCGTGACGTTCGTGGAGCCGCCCGCCGCGATTACCCCGCTCCACGCACCGGAAAATCCGCTGGGATATGCGATGCCCGACACCGTCAGCGCCGCATTGCCGCTGTTGGTGATCGTCATGACGGCCTTCGCCGTCTGACCGGCTGTCACCTCTCCAAATGTCAAATTACCGGAGATCCCGATGATCCGCGTGGCAAAGAAAGGGTATGTTTCATTTTCCGCAATAATCCAAACGTTTGTGAAATCCCAGCCTGCATAGGTCGCCTGCTGCATCATGACGGCCGTACCGGCGCCCGTCCCCCCGGATGACTCCGCGTTCCCGGAGGTGTTCGTGTCCCAATAAGACGCGTTGACGGCATTGTGGTTTTCCCCAACGAGTCCGCCAACGGCGGGAGGAACCCACGCCGCCTCCGCGGGGCCCACCGCATAGCAGGTGCTAACGACCCCGTGGTTGCGCCCCACAAGGCCGCCAATCTGATTATTTCCAGATGCCGATCCCGTTGCGTAGCAGTTGACCAGCTGGGCATAGGAGTACCCCGCAAGCCCGCCCACTCCGTTTCGTCCCGTCACATCGCCGGTCGCATAACACCGGATCACCGAACACGCGCCACCAATGTCGTAGATGTTCCCCACAAGCCCGCCGACGCCATCGCCGCTTGACGTCACATCGCCGGTCGCGTAACACCCGATAATCGTGCACGGGGTGTACCCCATCAGGTCGATGAACCCGACAAGGCCCCCCACATAGTAAAGTCCTTTCACCTCGCCGCTTGCGCTGCAGTTGCGCAGAAGCGTGCCGCCCAAATAGATATACCCCACCAGCCCGCCGGCGTAAACGCCCCCTGTGACATCGCACGACGCGATGCAATTGCTCATCGTGTTTCCGGAGTAGAGCGTCCCCGCCAGCCCGCCCACATCCAATTCCCCCGAAACCGAACCCGACGCCAAACACCCGTCAATCGTTCCAAAGTAGTCGAACCCCACGAGGCCGCCCGCATAGGTGTTTCCAACCACCGAAACCATCGCGGCGCAGCGGCTTATCCGGCCGTTGTTTTTGCCGATCAGACCGCCCACATAATAACCACCCGTCACAGGACCAGACGCCTGGCATCCGCTCACCGTGCCGTCGTTCTGTCCCGCCAGAATGCCAACGTAGAATACCCCCGCCATCCCGGCCTCTGCCAAGGTCAGATTGTTCACCACGCCACCGCTTCCCACATACCCGAAAAAACCCACATAATTTTGCTCGGGACGGTTTACGCACAGCCCGGTGATCGCATATCCATTGCCGAGAAACGTGCCGCCGAACATGGCGCTGTCGCTCCCGATGGGCGCAAACCCGGCCCCGCTGTTCCAATTCGTTGTGTCGGACGCGTCGATGTCGTTTTGCAGGTCGTAATACCGGCCGGACGACTCATAGGCGTGCTCGCCCATCCAGGCCAAATGCCCAAGCTGGCTGATCTGATACGGGCTTAATGCCGTTCCCTCCCCCGGCGGCTCAATCGCGGCTTGCGCCCGGGCGAAGCATTCCGCGGCAAGATACATGATGCAGGCGAGGCTGGTGCGGGCGAGGCTGCGCGAGAAAGGAATGAAACGCAATCCGGTTCCGGTCGTCATGGTTATGCTCCCTGTCCTGGTTTTCATTTACTGTTGCCGGATATCGTAACCGTTGTCTTGGCCGGAGCGGCCAGGGTTGTTCCAACCGGATTCTTGAGCAGCACCTGGAAGGTCTCGTTTGGTTCTTTTTTCCCATCAATCGGAATCGCGAGCTTGATCGTCTGCGAGGCGGTTTGCCCGTTTGTCCAGGTCAGGGTTCCCGACTGCGTTAAATAGTCCTGCCCGGCCAGCGCCGTCTTAGCCTTTGTCGTGTATTGCACGGACACCGTTCCATCCGATCCGTTGATGCGCCGGACCACGATCTTCCGCTTCACGCCCTCCTGGGCGGCATACGTGGCGGCTGCAAAGCAGATCTGACCGGGCGTGGGGGCGACTACTCCCGCGCCCCAGATATCGATCGTGTCCGTGCCCTCGGTCTTGTCCGAGTTGACCGTCACCGTTCCGCCGTATGAGACCGCTGCAACGGGGCTGAACGTCACCGTCACGTTCGTCGCTTCCCCGGGCGCCAGGATTCCGCTCCAGGCGCCGGAAAATCCGGCGGGGTAGTCGATGCCCGAGATCGTCAAAGCCGCATTGCCGCTGTTGGTGATCGTCATGACGGCCGTGGCCGTCTGCCCGGTCGGTACCTCGCCGAACGCCAGGACGCCGGAAACCCCGATGATCCAGGTGGCAAAGACGGGGTAGGTTTCGTTTTCCACGATGGCCCAGACATTCGTGAAATCCCAGCCTTCAAAGGTCGCCTGCTGCATCATGGCGGCCGTGTCGTAGCCCGTGCCACCGGATGACGCCGCCTGACCGGATGTGTTCGTGTCCCAGTAGGACGAACCGACCGAGTTTTGGTTCTGTCCCACGAGACCGCCGACCAGGGGAGGGAAGTAAGTCCCGATAACGGGACCAGCCGCATAGCACCTGTTCACCGAACCATAGTTGCGACCCATAAGACCGCCAATGACGTTGTTTCCCGACGCAGAGCCCCTCGCGTAGCAATTGAACAACTCGGCACCGGAGGATCCGACAAGGCCCCCCACCCAGTTATTCCCCGTCACGTCGCCGGTCGCATAACACCGGATCACCGAACAGACGCCAAAGATGCCCCCCACGAGCCCGCCGACGCCGTCGCGGGTTGCCGTTACGTCACCGGTCGCATAACACTTGATAATCGTGCTCGATACAAACAGGTCAATGACCCCGACAAGGCCCCCCACATAGTAAGATCCGCTCACCTCGCCGCTCGCGCTGCAATTGTGCAGAAGCGTGCCGCCCGCATAGATATTCCCCACCAGCCCGCCCGCATATTCGCCCCCTGTCACCTCGCACGACGCGGTGCAATTGCTCATCGTGTTTCCGGAGTAGAGCGTCCCCGCGAGGCCGCCCACGCTCAATGCCCCCGAAACCGAACCCGTCGCCGAGCACCCGTCAATCGTGCCATAATAGTCAAACCCCACGAGACCGCCCACATACGTGTTTCCCGTGACCGAAACCGACGCGGCGCAGCGACTCACCCGGCCGTAGTTAATTCCCACCAGGCCGCCCACATAAAAGCCCCCTGTCACGGGCCCTTCCACCCGGCACCCGCTCACCGTGCCGTCGCTCCGCCCGGCAAGCATGCCGACATAATAATCCCCCGCCATCAGGATCCCTGTCAGGCTGAGATCGCTCACCACGCCGACGCTTCCCACATAACCGAATAGACCGACGTAATAGGTTGCGGAACGGTCGATCAGCAGCCCGCTGATCGCGAATCCATTGCCGGCAAACGTCCCGCCGAATGGCGTACTATCGTTTCCGATTGGCGTAAACCCGCAACCGTCGTGCCAGTTTGTGGTGTCGAAGGCGTCGATGTCGTTCTGCAGGGCGTAGTACTTCCCCGCGGAAACATCCACGTTCTCGTGTATCCAGACGAGATGCCCCAACTGGCTGATCTGATAGGGATTGCCATCCGTTCCTTCGCCAAGGGGCGTGACGGCGTCCTGGGCCTCTGCTGAAAATGCCGCCAGGAGAGCCACGACGGTGCAAACCAAAGACTTGAGAAAATAAAACCCGACCCGTGCGCTCTTCATGGTCGATCCCCCTGTTCCGCTCCCCGGCCCGTGACGGTTGACCTGATGCAGGAACAGGTCAGAGAGTAAACGGTGCGGACGGCGATGGCAAATGATTTCAGAGTGGACAAACACGGCAAACAAAGGGTAGTACATGAGCCGAAGGATCTGAAATGGACCGTCACGTTCTCATCCGTTATTCGCAACCATCGGCATGCCCTCCGTGAAGAAAAACGCTGACATTTCAATCATGGCGATATCCGTCCCGGATGTCAGCGGCCATCCGGGCCTGCTCCCTGTCACGGGCGGCCTCCCGATTCCGCGAGGAAAAGCGCCCGCAGGGTCGGTGTTTAGCCTGCAGGACCCTACCGGCAGGCGAATTCCGCTTCAAACCTCTGTTTTGCGGACATGGGATGAGGGCAGCGTCCAGTGGCTGCTGGTGGACTTCCAGGCCGCCAAGGCAGGATCGTTCACGCTAACCAGAAACCCCGCCGCCGGCACGGCTGCTCCCGACACGCCCGTCATCGCACGCCGCGGAACCCGGCCCTCGCTCCGGACAGGCGACCTCCTGCTGCAGGCGGACCACCTGCTGGACATCGCCAGCCGGATGCGGATCGACATGACCCTGACCGACAGCCGGGGGCGGCACGGCCAGGCGATCCGGGAATCAGCAACATTCGAAACGAAGGGGCCGGTTCGGGCCTCCCTCGTCATCGGCGGCTCTTTCAGGACCGCAAAAGGGGAACGCATCCTGGGCTTCCGGCTCCGGGCCACGCTGTTCGCCGGACTCAACCGGATCCGGCTCGAACCCCTCCTGCTCGTCGACGCCGAACGCGGCGTGCTGCAGCGCGTCCGCGACCTGAAACTGCACGTTCTCCCCGCCGCCCCCATCCTTTCCGGTGTGATCGGCGGCACGCCTTCCTGGCAGGGAAAACGGGCCGATCGCAAGGGCATCCGCCTCTTTCAACGCGACGACCGCCGCTACGAGGTTCAGCCGGCGGGGGGAACGGGCGACAAGGCGCCGGGCTGGCTGGAGTTCAACGACGGAGCCGGCACCGTTGCCCTGGCCGTGCGCGACTTCTGGCAGCAATGGCCCAAGGGGCTGGCGCTGGACCGGCACGGAGCCGCCGTTGAACTGCTTCCCCCGTTTGCCGCGGGAACGTTCACGCACATGGAGCCCTGGTACAAGTATCAGTACCTGTTCGACAAAAACGCCTACCGTCTGCGGACCGGCCAGATGCGACGCTGGGAGGTCTGGATCGATCTCGACGGCGGCGGCGACCGGCTGGCCCGGAGTGCCAACGCGCCACGGGTCCCGGCAGCCGATCCGGAAATCGCCCTTTCGACCGGCGTGTGGGGCGAGGTCGCGCCGGCCGGCATCGGGGGCATGAAGGCTTACGACCGGTGGGCCGAACGGCTCTACAAGGGATATCAGAACAGCATCGAGGCGCAGCGCGATTACGGCGAGATGAACTGGGGCGACTGGTTCGGCGAGCGGCATGTGAACTGGGGAAACCACGAGTACGACACCAGCAACGTGCTGCTGACCCAGTTCGCCAGGACCGGGGATCCCCGCTACTTTTACACCGGCCACGCGGCCGCGCGCCACACCTGCGAAGTGGATACCATCCACTCCGTCAACCAAGACCTGAAAACCTATTTCGTTTCTAATTTCGGGAATCCCCGCTACCCCATCCGCCCCGGCATGATGCATGAGCACTGCGTCGGCCACGTGGGAAGCGTCTACAGCATCCCGCGCATCCGGAAACTGCTGAACTCGTTTGACGTGGGCCAGGGGAGCAAACGGCCCTACCTCTGCCTCGACCCGTACAACCTCGGCCATGTGTTCACGCGCGGGATGGCCCGGCTCTATTTCCTGACGGGCGACCCCTGGGTCAAGGACACCGTGCTGGCCGTTGGCGACAACCTGGCTAAACTGGTCCTCGACCGGGAATACCCCTATTTCAAAAACGGCGACCACAGCGGGCGCGTCAACGGCTGGACCATGCTGGCGCTGGCGCCGGCGTTCGAGATCGAGCCGGCACACCGCTATCTGCGCGCAATGAAGCGGCTGGCGGACGATGCATTATCGGAACAGGATCCCGTGAGCGGCGGATGGCTGTACCAGATGGGGCACGGCCACTGCTTCTGCAAAACGCGGAAGCATGTCGGCGAGGCCGGCTTCATCGGCTGCGTGCGGATGAACGGGCTTTGCCTGTATCACAGGCTGACCGGCGACGCCCGCATTCCGGGTGCGCTGAAGCGATATGTCGATTACCTGATCAACGACACGTGGGACGAGCGCCACTCGGACTGGCGCTATACGTCCTGTCCGGCGTCGCAGCTCATCGGCCAGACCGGCGTCACGATCCAGACCTTCGTCCACAGCGCCGCGATCACGGGCGACCCGGAGCACATCCGGATCCTGAAAAAGGCCTGGGCGGCCAAGCTTGAGCGGATGGAGCGCGAACTGGCCTCCGGCGCCTTTCGCGCCCAGGGGGTCGGCAAAATCTACTCAACCGCCATGTATGGCTCCAGCGAGGCCGCAGCCCTTGCGCTGAAAGTCAATTGATCTTCACCTTCACGGGGCCCGCGGCCATATCCCCGGCGGAAATCTTCTGGACCGCACCATCGGGCGCGACCAGTTCAACATCCACATCGCCGGCCAGCTCATAGTCGCCCGCGTCCGTCCGGCGGAGCTGGACGAATGTCGTGACGGTGAACGCGTCGCCCACGCCATACTCCCACAGTCGCAGCGCGTTGGCGGAGCCGAAGCTGTCGAGCTGGAGGGGGGCCCCTTCCAGGATCGCCTGGCTCCCCCCGGCCGATTTCACTTTCCATGTTTGCGTGACCAGATCGTCGGAGGCCGTCCATCCGCCA
Source organism: uncultured Verrucomicrobiota bacterium (assembly GCA_964481675.1). GTDB lineage: Bacteria > Verrucomicrobiota > Kiritimatiellia > CAIKKV01 > CAIKKV01 > CAIKKV01. Next base: position 504 of record CAYZVY010000172.1, on the reverse strand, counting down.
TTGAATCCGCTGGTCATGGCGGGCAGGGTCAGGAGTGTCTCCACCCGGCCGGCGGCCGGATCAATCCGGCTGATCTGAGAGCGGAACAGATCGGCGCTGTGAAGCAGCCGGATCCGGGTCCCCTGCCCTTCCGGTTCCCAGGCGGTGGTGGTGAAACTGGTGCGCCAGCTGCCGGGCTGATCGCCGGGTGTGGTGCGCAATTCCACCTCGCGGCTGGTCCGGCAGGCGGGCCAAGGCTGGTCGATCCAGACCTGTCGACCGGGATAGTCGACTTTCACAATGCGGGCGGTTCGCCGGGACGCGGCGGCCTTGATCGTGATTTGCGGAAGAGCCAGCAGCGTTCCGCCAGCCAGGGAGGCCTGCCGCAGCCCCCGGTCGTCCGTGGACGAATAAGCGAATTCGCCGGCAAACCGCACCTGCGGAGTCGCCTGCCGGATCCGGTCAGGCTGCCCGTCCGCCAGGCACAGGTCGGTGCGGCCGTTGACGGTGGCCACCCGAACCGCC
>CAYZVY010000171.1:0-9173 GCA_964481675.1 uncultured Verrucomicrobiota bacterium | reverse complement strand
AACTCAAGCGCATGCCGCTGCCCCAGGCCTTCGCCATCACCACGACGCTCTTCTCCATCCGGCCCAAATAGGCGGACGGCCCCTGCCGGCCCCCCCCCGGCGTTACCGGTAAAAGTAGCGCAGATAGATATAGCCGGAGCAAAGGACCAGACTGAGCAGGGTGAACGGAATGCCCAGCTTGCAGAAATCCAGGAAGGTGAAGGGCTGGTTGTTCCGCTTGGCGACCTGCGCAATCACCACGTTCGCCGAGGCGCCGATGAGCGTGCCGTTGCCGCCCAGGCAGGCGCCAAGGGCCAGCGACCAGAACAGGGGATGGAGAATCTGCGTGGAGATCAGCGCCTCCTGCCCCTCCAGCCCCATCTGCTTCGCAAAGACCGGGGCCATGCTCTGCACCAGCGGAATCATGGCCATCACGAGCGGGATGTTGTCCACGATAGCCGAGGCGATGGCGCTGAACCAGAGGATGGCGAGGGCCGTCACCAGCAGGTTGCCGCCCGTCATCCGCAACAGAAGGTGGCCCAGCTCCTCGAAAACGCCGTTGTGCTCAAGCCCGAAGATCAGCATGAAGAGGCCGATGAAGAAGAAAATGGTGTTCCATTCTACATAGGTCAGGATCTCGTGAGCCTCGCGCCTCACCACGATGGCCATGACCACCGCGCCGGCCAGGGCCAGCAGGCCGGGCTCGATATTCACGAAGCGCCCCAGGAACAGCCCCGCCAGCACGAAGACAAAGACGACCGCCGCCTTGCGCAGGGGGCCGGGCTGCAGGATGGCCAGGTCGGGCCGGGCCCGCCGGATGCGCTCGCGCCCCGCGGCGTTCGTGCGCATGGATTTCCGGAAGAAGATCCCCACCACGATCAGGCTGGCGACCATGACGATCAGGATAATCGGCGTCAGGTTGACGATGAAATCGTTGAACGACAGGTGCGCACGCGTGCCGATCAGGATGTTGGGCGGATCGCCCACCAGCGTCGCCGTACCGCCGATATTTGAAAAGATCGCCTCCATGATCAGCAGCGGCTTCGTCGGGATCTCCAGGATCTGCGTCACAAAGATCGTCAGGGGCGCGATCAGGATCACCGTCGTCACGTTGTCGAGAAAAGCCGAGATGACGGCGGTGAGGACCAGGAACGAGATCATGATGGCGAGCCCGTTTCCGCCGGCGAGGCGGGCCAGGTGAATGGCCATCCACTCGAACACGCCGGTCTGCGACAGGATGCCCACGATGACCATCATGCCGACGAGCAGGAAGATCACGTTCATGTCGATGGCGCCAAGGGCGCGTTCATAGGGAACGGCCCCGGACACGATCATGGCGATGCCGCCCAGCAGGGCGGCCAGGGTCTTGTCCAGCTTTTCCGAGGCGATCAGGGCATAGGTAACCAGAAAAATGATAATGGCCGCAGTCATGAGTCCCCTTACCAGTTCAGCACATTGTCCAGAACGTCGTCCCGATCCACGGTTCCCACCCATTTGCCTTCGGGGGTGACGACGTAAATCTGGGTCACTTTCTTCACCGCCAGGGCAAAAATCGCCTCCATCAGCGTGGCGTCGGGCGGCATCCGGCAAATGTCGGTCTTCATCAGCTGCCGGGCGTCGGAATGCGCCTCCTTGGCGAAATACTTCTCGAAGGGATCGAATTCCCGGATAAAGCTGACGCTCTTCAGCTGGTGGAAGAAATCGGGCAGCCCGAAGTCGAACAGGGCGTTGCAGGTGATTTCCCCGGCCAGGGCGCCGTGTTCGTCCACCACGGGCACCACGTCGGTGTTTTCATCGTGCATCAGCCGGCTGACCCTCCGCAAGGGCAGTTCGAGGGCAACCGACACGCCGGGGGCGGTCATGATGTCCTGCACCGTCACCGTGACGTCGAGCGCCAGCTTGCTCTCCGACAGCCTCTTCAGGGCGTCGGCGGGGTCGGCGGCCTCCAGCACCAGGCGCCGGTGATCCGGGTCGCGGAAAAACTGGGTCAGGCGCGCCATGGCGCCCAGCGTCAGCATGGGCGCATTTTCGGGAGCCACCATCAGGCAGACAATGTTGACCTTTTCCGTATTCCCAAAATCGATTGGATCCTTCAGGATGGCGAGGGCGATGCCGAGCCCCGTGAAACCCGACATGCGGGCATGGGGAAACGCCAGCCCCCGCCCCATGACGGTGACCCGCTGGGCCTCCCGGGCCACGATGGCCGCCTTCATCGCACCGGCGGACAGGCCCGGATTGGTCCGCTGCAACCGCGAGGTCGCGAGCGCCTCCACCATCCGCGTCAGCAGCCCGTCCTTGTCAACCGGCCCGACCGGCATCAGGATCTGATCCGCCTCCAGCACATTCGTCAACTGCATCCCGTTCTCCCGGTAGATGATCCGGAAGCGGTCGATCCGAAAGGCCGCCAGCGCATCCGGAAAACCCCGAAACGGGTTCTCCGGGCGTTCTCCGTTCATTCCAACTGCGCATCATGAAATAGAAACGGGAAAAAGGATGCCACTAAACACCCGAACCGTCAATGCGATTGAAATATGCGCCCGCCGGACGCCGAACAGCGCTTTTGACTTGAATTACGCGCTTCCGAGGGCCATTATTCCCGTGCTCCGCAACCTTATGGAGGGCCCTATGAACCCCAAGACAGCCGTGCCGATCACCGACTATCTCGGCCTTGACGACATCTATCTCCCGCTCTGCGCGAGCACCTCCGAAGAGGCGATCCGGTTGCTGGTGCAGCGCCTCCACGACCGGCACGGCGGGATCGACACCGAAACGGCCGTGCAGGCCGTCCTGGCGCGCGAGGCCGTCATGTCCGTCATCATGGAGCGGGAGCTGGCCATGCCGCACGCCCGGCTGCCGGAGCTGGCGAAGCCGCGGATCGCGGTGGGCGTCTGTCCGGACGGCATCCGCTTTCCCAACGCCGAAACACCCGTGAAGGTCATCGTGCTGACCCTGGTCCCCCTGAGCGAACCCAACCTTTACCTGCGCGTGCTGGCCGCGGTCAGCAAATCGCTCCGCGCGCCCGGCACCCTCGGCCGGATCGTGGCCGCCCGCTCCCCCGACGACGTCATGGCGGCCCTCGGCATCAGCCACGAGCATCTACCCGAGTTCCTGGCGGTCAAGCACCTGATGAACACGACTCCGGTCGTGCTGAAAGACACCGATACCCTGGGCACCGCCATCGAGCTGATCAGCGCCAAGGCCATCATGGACCTGCCGATCGTGAACGCCCGGAACGAGGTGCTCGGCACCATCGCCATCGAGGACCTGCTCCGGCTCTGCCTGCCCGCGCACCTGAGATGGATGGAGGACCTCTCCCCCATTCTCCGGTTCGAACCGTTTGCCGAGCTGGTCAAGCGCGACTCCGGCTTCCCCATCACCCGCTTCATGCGGGAAGACGTCCTTTCCATTTCACCCGAAAGCCCCGCCGTCCAGCTGGCCAAACTGTTCCTGCTCGACGAGCGGCGCCAGGTGGTGGTCCTGGAAGACCGCCGCCTCGTCGGCGTCGTCAACCTGACCTCCTACGTCCGCAAACTTTTCTGGGATTAACATCATGCCGTTCGAAGAAGAAACCCCGACCCCCTCCCTGTCTCCGGCCACCTTCTCGAAACGGATCGTCGTCCTGCTCCTGGTCAGCCTGGGCGCCGCCCTGGCCTGCCGGCTCGCCGGCCTGACCGGCCCGCAACAGCTTTCGGTGGGCGTCTTCGTGCTTTCCATTGTCGGCACGCTCATGTTCTGGAACCTGCGGCTAAGCATGGCCTTCTTCGGCGTCAGCCTGCTGATCCTGACCCGTTCGATGTCGATCGAGGAATATGTCTGGGCGGCCGAGGTGCCCATCATCCTGTTCCTGATCGGCATGATGATCGTGCTGGGCTGCCTGGAGGACCTGGGCTTTTTCACCTGGATCGTGCAGTCCATCCTCTCCCTACCCAACATGTCGGGCCACCGCTTCATCACGGTGATCAGCCTCGTCTCGGCCCTGCTGGCCTGCGCCGTCGGGGAGGTCATCTCCATCATCATCATCGCCACCCTGGTATTCCAGGTCTGCGGCCGGCTCAAGGTCAACCCCATCCCGTTCATCATCGTCTCCGTCATCGCCACCAACATCGGCAGCGCGGGCACCATGATGGGAAACCCGGTCGGCATCCTGATCGGCGCCAAGGCCGGCTTCACCTTCGGCGATTTCCTGATCTGGGCCTTTCCGGTCATGCTCATCGCCACGATGGCCAACATCGGCCTGGTCTTCTTCTGGTACCGCAAGGACCTGCATGCCTTTGACGCCAGCCTCCTGGAGCATGCCGCTCCGGGAGCCGGGGGATTCGAGCCGCGCGTGGACGTTCCCTACAAGCGCAGCCTCTTCATCCTCGGCTTCGTGCTGCTGTTCATCGCCCTGCACCACCAGTTCGAACAGCTCCTCGGCCTGGAGAAAAACACGGTGCTCTTCATCGCCCCCATCTTCTGCGCGGCCGGGGTGATGCTCTACCGCCGGGACCGCGCCCGCCACTACGTCGAACGCTCGGTGGACTGGTGGACGCTGCTCTTCTTCATGATGCTCTTCTCGATCGCCGGCACGCTGAAGGCCAGCGGCGTCACCGAGGTGCTGGCGACGAACTTCATCGCCCACTTCGGCCAGAACCCCATCATGCTGATCGGCGGGATCATGGTCTCGTCGGCCCTTGGCTCGGCCGTTGTCGACAACGTCGTCTTCGTCGCCGCATTCTCGCCCATCATCGAGGGGCTCAAGGCCACGGGCGTGGCCGTCTCGCCGCTCTGGTGGGCGCTGCTCTTCGGCGCCTGCTTCGGCGGCAACATCACCCTCATCGGCTCCACCGCCAACATCGTGGCGCTGGGCATGCTGGAGAAACAGGCGCACGCCCACATCCGCTTCCGGGACTGGCTCAAAATCGGGCTGGCCTCGGCCGTCCTCACCTGCGGCATCGCCACCGCCGTCATCCTCGCCTTCCGCCACCACATGCCGGAAATGAAAAACGACCGGACCCCCGCCGCCCTCAACCAGGCCCCCTGACGGACCCCCGCCCAGCCGGCGGCATCGAATCAGGCGCGCAACCGGCGTTCCAGCGCCTCCGCCAGCCGGGCCGCCTCCGGCTCCCCGCCCGGACAGAGATCCAGCAGGCCGACCAAGGGGGCGTCCGCCGGGACCGAAACCGTTCCGCGTTCGGCATGCCATGCGGCGCCGGGAACAACCGCAACCACTTGAATGCCATCCAGGTCGAGCCGCCGCGCCGCCACCCCGCAGGGGAGCCAGCCGGCCGTCCCGGCCGCGGGCGCCCGGAGCGCCAGATTCAGCTCGGCCTGGATTCCGGGCGGCGGCCCCGACCAGCCCGCCCGGATCCGGAGCGCCGGCTGCCCGATGTCCACGCCGAATTCGGCGCGCCAGAGGCCGCCGCCCAGGCCCGACTCCACGGCCAGGACCGCGCCTTCGGCATCAAACCGGGCCCGTGCCCGGAGAAAGCGGGCCTGCTGCGAAAAACCCGGAACGCCGGCGACAACCGCCTGAAACAGGTGCGGTTCGGTTTCGGGATCGGCCAGCTCGCGCATCACGGGCCCCCGCCACCGCAGGGACCGCGCGCCGGCCGTGGCCAGGTCCAGCTGCAGGCGCCAGAAGCGGCTCTCCACCATCTGCTCGGAAATCATAAACCCCGGGGGCGGGGCGGGCCGTGAATCGGGTGGAGGGGTGATGTCCATCAGTCTTTCCGGATCAGCGCCATCAAGTCGTCCCGCTTCTGCTCCATCCGGCTCCGGGTTTTGGCTTCCAGGTTGAGCCGCACCAGCGGCTCGGTGTTCGAGCAGCGGACGTTGAACCACCAGTCGCCGTATTCCACGCTGATCCCGTCCAGCTCGATCCGCTTGCCGTCCGCATACCGGTCCTTGACCGCCCGCAGCACCGCCTCGGGATCGTGCACCTCGGAGTTGATCTCGCCGCTGGCAAAATAGCGCTGGATCGGCCGGATCAGTTCGGAGAGGGGCTTGCCGGCCCGGGCCACGATATCGGCTACCGACAGCACCGCCATGGCGGAACTTTCGGTGTAATAGTTGTCCTTGAAATAATAGTGGCCCGAGAGCTCCCCGGCGAACAGGGCGGACGCGTCGCGCATCTGCTGCTTGATGAAGGCGTGGCCGACCCGGCTCATGCGGGGCGTGCCGCCGTTTTCCTCGATCACCTCCTTGACCGCCCAGCTGCTGCGCAGATCGTAGAAGATGACACCCTTCTCCTTCTTCAGCACGCTTTGGGCCACCAGCGCGGTGATGATGTCCATCGGCACCACGTCGCCCTTCTCGTCCACGAACCCGGCGCGGTCGGCGTCGCCGTCGAACGCCACGCCGAACGCATAGGACCCGCCGCGGACCTTCGCCTGCAACGGCTCCAGCGTTTCGGTCTTGAGCGGGTTGGCCTCGTGGCTGGGAAACGTGCCGTCCAGCGTGTCGAACAGCGGATCCACATCAAGCAGCCCCGGAAAACAGCGGGCTTCGAGAATGCCCATGGCGTTGGCGAAATCCACCGCGATCCGCAGCTTGCCCGCCGGCCGCACCTTGGACTGGACGTGCTTCACGTAGGCCGGGACGATGTCGACCTTCGAAATGCGGCCGGGCCGACTGGCGGCCGGGGAAAAGGATCCGTTTTCGACGATCGTCTCGATGTCCAGGATGCCCGTGGCGCCGCTGATCGGAATGGCCTGCTCGCGGCACGGCTTGAACCCGTTCCACTCGCCCGGATTGTGCGAGGCGGTGATCATGATGCTGCCGCCGGCGCCCAGGGAGCCGTTGGCAAAGTAGGTCATCGGGGTGGACACGAGGCCGATGTCGATCACGTCGCACCCCTGGCGGGTCAGCCCCCGCGCCAGCGCCTCGAACAGCGGCCGCGAGTGGGGCCGCATGTCCATGCCCACCACCACCGTTTTGGGCTTCAGGAACGTGGCATAGGCGCGGCCGATGCGCTCGGCCATGTCGTCGGTCAGCGTCTGACCGTAAATCCCGCGGATATCATAAGCTTTGAAAATGCCGGCCATGGGTCTCTCCTGTTTCAGGCCGTCAAGATACCTAAGCCGGGCCCCCGCCGTCCATAGGGAAAACGGAGCCGGGCAGAGGCAAAAACAGCATAAGGCTGGAATTTGCCCCACTTAATGCTATAATTATGATGTAACGGTAATGAAAGAAAGAGGGTTGAATGAAAATGTCTGTATTCAGTATAGGACTGGCTTTCGGCCTTCTTTTCCTTCTCGCCGGCCGGGTCCAGGCCGTTGAAAAGATCTTTTCGGTCAACAACGGCAACCTGAACGCGGCCGGGAGCTGGAGCCCTAGCGGCGTGCCGGGAGCGGGCGACACCGGCATCATCGGCGGCGGCGGGACGATCACCACGGCCGTGTTCAACGCCAACCTCGCCGGCCCGCCAGACGCCATCATCGTCAGGACAAACGGCGCAATCGCCCTGAGCGCCAACATGACCACCGAGCATAACATCATCCTGGCCGGCGGCATCCTGCGCTACGGGTCCGGCAGTTACACGTTTGGCAGCACGATTTCGCTGAGCAATGAGTCCCGTTTTTTGACGACATCCGGGTATAACCTGTCCTTCACCGGCCTGATTCAGAACGCCGGAGCCGAGGCGGGACGACTGATTATCACCAACTCGAGCACGAACCTGACGTTCACAATCACCATCCGGGTGGCACGCAACACCTATTCCGGCGGAACCGTGTTGTGCCCCGGCACGCTGGTCATCTCCTCCACCGACGCGCTGGGAACGGGTCCGGTTGAATTGAATCCCGGCGCCATTTTGAACTGGGGTGCCAATATCAGCCTCGCCAGCCGCATCATCGCCAAGGGCGGCAGGCTCCAGGTGAGCGCCAATTATTCCCTGCGCTGCACCAATTCCGTGAGGGATGACCTCGAAGTGTTCTCCTCCGCGGCGACCCCCAGCCTGGGCGGGCTGATCGAGGACTACAGCGCCTCCGAAACCGGCCGGCTGGTGAAAACCGGCTCAGGCTCGATCTCCCTTCTCAACTTAAATACCTTTTCCGGAGGAACACTGGTCAAGGAAGGCACCCTGATCGTTAATGCTGTCGACAAGGCGCTGGGCAAGGGAAACGTGATCGTCACGAATGGAGCCGAAATCACCCTGTACAATGTCGCGGAACCGTCCTGGCCCGGAGCCGAAATCATCATCCTCAGCAACGCCAGCGTCCGGTTCAGCGCCTTCCCGGGCACGCTCTATACCACCAATGTCATCGTGCGGGAGGGCGGCCACTTCAAGGGGAATGCCGCCGTTGGCGGCTATTCCATCTATGACAGGGTGCGCATCGAGGGGCGCGTTTTCCTGAACCGGTACCTGTCGCAGGCCGGAAGCCACACCTGGGCCGGCCTCTTCCGGGACGGGGATGTCCCCGGCACCCTGGTCCTCACGGGCACCGGAACCGGATCGACCTTCATCGCCTCCGCCAACACCTACACGGGCGGCACGGAAATCGAGGACGGCGGCGTCAATGCCTTCCCCCTCAAACTGTCCGGCTCCGGCCGCATGCCGGACGTCGGCCAGATCCTGATCCAGACCAACGGCGTCATGGACTTCAACAATATCGGCGATACGGTGGGCGGCTTGGCCGGGGTCGGGCGCGTGAATCTGGGCAAGGCCGTCGTCACGGTCAACGAAGGGGTTTCCCCCGGCACGAACAGCTGGCAGCCCGGCCTGCTGACTGTCGTCGCCACCAGCAGCCTGGCCCGGATCACCCTGGCCTCAACCGCCACCAATCTCTTCCACCTGCGGACCCCCGGCTTCCAGGACCAGGTGATCCTGCAGGGCCCTGTCGGCCTGACCCTGACCGGCGCCATCGAAATCGCCGGCACCCCGCTCATCTCCTCCGGCACCTACACGCTGTTCGATCTGAATGGCGGTTCGCTCCGGGGCACCATCCCCTCCCTGACGCTCCCGCCCCTCTGCTCCGGCACGCTGAACACCAATAGCGGCGATGTGGTGCTCCAGCTGAAAGTCCCGGAAAAAGGCACCATCATGATGCTGCGGTGATGAAGAATAGCGGATAGCTGATAGCTAATAGCGAATAGCGAAAAAGAAATATGTCCGCTATCCGCTATCCGCTATTCTTCTCAAGCGTCATCCGCCATTTTGAAACCACCTTTTTCCTTTTCTTTTTCCTCTTTGGACTGATAACATTACAAATTGA
>CAYZVY010000170.1:0-9180 GCA_964481675.1 uncultured Verrucomicrobiota bacterium | reverse complement strand
CCGGGGAACGCACCGGTGGATACCGTCTTGGCCACCGTGATCGCGGGTGCGATCACATCCACAACGGCATCATCCAAATCGGAGACATTCATAACGCCCACCATTGGAACGCCGTTTGAGAAACAAGGCGATCCCGTCACTGTGCCGATATTCGTCACATCGGAAACGACATCCAGATTTGTGGCAAACAGGTATCGACTTGCCCCGGGAGCCAAAGGGGAAGACAATGTACCGATGACGCCCAAGACGTTATCGGTGACTGACACATTGCCGAGATACGTATTGCCGGCATTGCGAATCTCGTAGGTGTAAACAACGTCCGTAAGGTTGGTCACCTGCCATACTTGGCCATCCAGCGCAGAACCGGCGGTCTTGATGATGACGATGGCAGGAGAGGCAAGAATGAATCCCGCATCGACGGTGAAGTTGGTCTGTCCGCTCGTGAGTGTGTAAGGACCTGTTCGACCCGATGTCATGTGCGGATCGCTATCAGAGGCATCCCCGCCCTGATCCGGCAAGGTGAAAACATAGCCTGCCGGCGGGGTGAATCCAACCGTGTAGGTGGCCGATGGCAAGTTCGCGAAGCTGTAGGCGCCCGCCGTAGACGAGGTCGTCGTGGCGACAACATTCGAGGCCGAATCGTAGAGCCTCACCACCACGTTCGACAGCGCCGGTTCCCCGCCGGTCTGCTGGCCATCACCGTTGGTATCCACCCAGGTGTAGTCGCCTATGGTCACCGACCTGGCAAAGCCAAAATCGTAGATGTCGCTGAGCACGCCCTTGACCACAGTCGCTGCCTGGCCCGCGTAGTTGTCCGAGTCCACCGCGTCGTCGCCGCCCTGGTTGATCGGCGCGGGCACGTACCCGACGGGTATGGGCACCGAGATGGAGTAGGTCGGCTCGCCGCCGCCGGCGCCGTCGTAGTCCTCGTCCAGCAGCAGGTTGCCGAAGATATAATACCCGTTCGTATCCGTGACCGTGGAGACGAAAGCGGTTGTCCCGTTCGGATACAAAATCCTCAGCGTAACGACCGCATTGGAGATGCCGGCCTCGCCGCCATCCTGGATGCCGTTGCCGTTGGCGTCGTTCCACACAAAATTCCCCAACGCGGCCGGGCCCGCGTAATAACCGAAGTCGCCCGTGGTGTTGTTCTGGCCGCCGGCGACGGTCACCGTGTACGGGTCCGCCTGGCTGTTATTGTCGGAGCCCGGCGCGGCGCCCGTGCTCTTCCAGTAGCCGTTGAGCAGGTTTGCCGTGTCGGTAACATCCACGCGGAACGAGCCATCGGGAAGATTGGTGAAAACATAGTTGCCACTGGCGTCTGTGACGGTCGTGCCGATGACGTTGCCGTTGGTGCTCACCAAAGCGACGGTCACGCCGGCAAAGCGGTTGCTTTCGCCGGCCACGAGTGTGCCGTCCGCATTGCGGTCCTCCCACAGCGTACCGCTGATCGAATTGGGATTGACCCCGTCGCGATACCCGAAGTCCTGGGCAAGGTTGACAAAGGGCTGGACGCCTCCGATGGTCACGAAGGCTTCGTTGGCGGTGCCCCCGTCCGGATCGATGGTGTTGCTCAAGCCGGTCCCCGGCAGGGTAGCCGTGTCTACACGCACCCGGTAGGTGCCGGCATCGAGACCGCCGAACGCATACCAGCCGTTCCTCAACGTGACCGTCGTGGCCAGCAAGTTGCCCCCGTTGTCGTAGAGCAGGACGCGTATGCCTTCCAGTCCCTCGCCCGTGTCTGGCACGCCATCGCCGTCGCGGTCCAGAAAGACCGTGTCGCCGATCAATCCCTCGCCCAGCGTGTGGCCAGGCAGGGTGTAGCCGAAATCCTGGTCGAGGTTGTTCGCACCGGACAGGTTCACCGCGCTGAGGCTGTCCCTGGTCGCGTCCGGATCTGCCGATTGCGCCTTGCCCTGCAGGACGCCGAAGGTGTCGTTAACCCACACCAGGTAGCGGCCATTGGCCAAGCCGGGGAAACTGTACTGGCCGCTGGCATCCGTGATGTCCGTCGCGAGGATGGGTTCGCCTGCGTTCCACGCCCCGTTCGCATTCAGGTCCGAAATCAGCGCCACAGTAACGCCCACCATACCGTAATCGGTGGCATTGTTCGTGCCATCGCCGTTGGTGTCGAAGAAAATCGTGTCGCCGATCGTGTACGAAGTCGTCGGCCGGTAACCAAAGTCCGCGTTTACGAAGACATCGCCCGGCCCGACGACGATCGGCGTCGTCGTGCGATTGTCCCGCGCGCCGGTCGGCAGGGTCGCGCCGAAGTAGTCCGGATCACCGGTCTGCGTATAGCCCGCGGGCGGGGTAACCACAACCTGGAAGGCGCCGGCCGCCAGATTGTCGAAGATATAATAACCCGTCGTGCCGGTGTTGGTCGTCGCCATAAGCGTTTCATAAGTCCCGTTCGTGTCCGCATCGCGGAAAAGCTGCACGGTGACGTTGGTCAGGCCGGCTTCTCCCGCGTCCTGAACGCCGTCGCCGTCGGCATCGATCCACACCCGGTCGCCGATCGCCCCCGTCCCGCTGCCGCCGTTCGTATCCCCGGGCGGCGCCCAGTTGTAGCCGAAATCGGCGGTGGCGACGGTCTGCCCCGCGGCCAGCGTCACAACCGTCTGGTGGTTGGTGGTGGAATCGGGATCAAATGTCTGATTGGCGGACAACCCCGCCGGCATCGTCGCCGTGTCCACGACAACAGTGTAGGAGCCCTGGTACAGGCCCGAGAAGAGGTAGCCGCCCGTGCCGTCCGTCCATAGGTTGGTGGAGATCGTTTCGCCGAAGATATTGGTGCCGGTCAGCAGGATCCGCACGTTGGGGACCCCCGCTTCGCCGGCGTCCTGGTCGCCATCTCCGTCCTCGTCCAGCCAAACGTAATCGCCGATTGCACCCGCCGCCGGCACCGGAGTGGTGACGGTGCTGTATTTATACTCCGGAACCTGCGTGCTGCGCGTCCCGGCCGTGTTGAGAATGGACGTCACGCCTTGCGGGAGCGGATTGACGACCACCGCCCGGAACGTAACGGTCATGGCGCGGTTCGTCGGAATGGCGAAATTGTCCGCCGTCGCCACAAGAGTCGGCGGCACGCCGTTGCTCAAGTCTTTAAAGGAGCCGCCGGCGATGTTGTCGTTGGTCACCAGCGTGGTCAAATTCGTTGCCTTGTAGCCCACCACCACGGTGCTGTTGGGCACGTAGGTCAGGGTGGACGGAAGGCTGTCGATTATTTCGACGCCGGTGAGCGAAGCCGTCCCCTGGTTGGTCACGACGACCGTGTAGGTGTTGGTCTGACCCGGCCGCAGACTGCCGGCCGAGGAAGTCTTGGTGATGCCGAGGTTCGCCACGTAGACGTAGGCGTCGTCCTCCGGCGCGAACACGAAGCCCGCCGGTCCTTTGCCGCGCGCTGAGGCGACATTGCGGCTGATCGTGCCTTGCGCCAGCCCCACGCGCGTGGTCGCGTCGAAAGCCAGCGTGAGCGACTGGTTCGCGGCCACATCGGCGCCCAGGTTCCACGTCAGGTTGGTGCCGCCGGCCGTGATCGTCGGATTCGGGCCGTTGGACACCGAGTTGTCCGGATAGGTCACCCAAGTCGTGTTCGTCACATACGCCCACCCCGGCGGCAGGGTGTCATAGACGTTCACGTTCGTGACCGCATAGTTCTCCGTCGCCACCGCGATGGTGTAGGTTACGCGCTGCCCCTTGTTGGTGTTAACCACCGCTGGACTGGCTGTCTTATTGAGCCCCAGCACCACGTCAATGAAGGCCTCCGGCGAAGGCAGGGTCGAATAGCCGCAATCCAGATAGGGAGTGCCGACGGCGGCCGCCGCACTGTCTTCGCCCCACGCTCCCGCAAACGGCTTGTCCGACCAGATCCGCATGCCGGTGTTCTGGAAATCAGGATCGAAAAACCGTCCGATTTGGAGGCGGTTCAAGGTCTGAGTCGAATTGGGGATGCCGTCCACCGGACTGTAGTCGGCGTATATGGTCGTGTTGTCGAACTGGGGCGTGACCCACATCGGCGAGCCGTTGACCGTCGGCGTGGCTTCCGAGGATCCCGGCGCCCAGCCGAGGAAATACTCCCTTTTCAAAATGGAGGCCGGCACCAGGCCAAAACTCCAGTCATAGTCGGCCCGATCACTGGCCGTTGTCCCCTCGCCATAGAGACCGATACCCCAAAACGTATTCACCGAAGACACATAGGCGCCCGAATTCGTCGGGACATAGCGCCCGGCGGCCGAGGCCGACACGCTCCATAACGTGCTGGTCGCCGCCACGGTGAAATTCGTGGCGCCCTGCCGGTCCGTGTAGTTGACCGTGATCGCATTGGTGTTTGGGTTGTAAAGATAGAGGCCTACCCGGTCGTCGTTGTTTGCGGACGTCCCGCTACCAACCGGGCAGTAATACTCTTTTTCCCACAACAAGCTAGGCACCAGTGTGGTGCCGTCCATCTGGGAAGCAAGCCCGGTCCACGGATAGCCGGTCAGCAATTGCACCTGCAAGGGAGCCGTGCCTCTGACCGTTGTGCCCACGCCCTGGGCATGGAAATAGCTGGCCACCTGGCCGCGCTGCAGCGTGTTGCTGTATTGGATGCCCCCCACCGCCGGATCGTCGATCACCACCACCGTGTTGTTGCTCACGGCCTGCACGATCACATACACGTTTGTAAACGAGCGATAGCCCTGGATATCGCACAATTGCTCCCCCACGGGAATCGAGTAGTTGTTCATGAAAGGCTTGACGGGTGGAATTTCAAAAGCGGCGCAGTACACCGTGCCGATGGATTCGGGCCAGCTGGCACGCGTGACGGTCACAGGCGACCCGACGACGTAGATGCGGTCGCGCCCGTCGTAGTTCGTGGTGGCGGAGGAGGCCGCATTGGTCACGCCCGTCAGAGGGATGTTGCTGCTCTCGAACCGAATCACCTGACCGACATTGGTGATTTGCACGGTCTGGTCCGCCCCCGTGAAGTTGGTCGGGTTGAAATCATACCCATCCTCCCAGTGGTCATAGAAGAGCGTGGTATTGGTTCCGCTGCCGACCACGCCGATCACGCAATGCATGCCGTTGCCCGCCACCAGTGCCGTGTTGTTGTCGTTATCCACCATGATGGAGAAGAGCTGCTGCTCGCCTCCGGGGATGAAGAACTCCTGGTAGCCCGCGATGTCCGCGGCCTGGACCGAAACCAATGCGCAGAAACTAACGAGGCACGATGTAATCAGGTTGCGCTTCATTCTCTCCTCCGTTCATGAACCCCACCCCCCCATCCAATACAGAAAATACTGTCGATTCCGGAAATGACGGGAACAAACCCACCTTCAATTCCCCGGAAAAAACAGCTCGAGAAAATCTTCTGCCGAAAAATATAACAAAATACCATTTAAATGGTATACGAAAAAGATGAGGAATATATTATATGTACGTCACTCATGTGATAATACCTACATTCCCATTTTGCTAGGGGTTCTACCCCATGTTTAGAAAAGGCCATCCAGGCTCATAATGCGAAGGCATTATACGGAGACCCCTTGGTGAATTGGCAAAACTATCTGCGATTCAAGTGGCGGGCGCGTCCTCTGGACGAACCCCCTCTGCGTGATGAATTGCTTAGCGCCGACCAGATGAAACTGCACGGGCGCCGCCTGGCGACTCTTCGCTAGACCACCGATCGCTCCTGCCTGGCAGGACAGATTACGGGGAATCCACACCTTATTGAACAAACCTTTACCAGGATCCCGCCAAAACCATAACCGGATTTGATTTTACACGTGATAAACATGATGGAATCAGGCAAATGGCTGCCATGAATGGCCCGCGTGGACGCATTCCCCATCTCAGGGTTTCACCCCATGAACAAACCCGCCACACCATTATAATATAATGGAGCTCCCTATATCTGCACTTGGAAAGAAACCCCCATGAATCCCGAAACCGATAAACGAAGTACCCCCTGGGGATTCCGCAATCCCGTCCATGCGCTGGTGCTCGCCGTCTCCACCTGCGCCGGGATCGGGCTTTGCCTGGCGCTGGCCACGCCGTTTCTCCAGTCCTTCACCTGGGCCTTCACGCTCGCCATCCTCGTCTTCCCCCTGCACAGCCGCCTCGAGGCCCGCCTCCGCAACCGCAATCTCGCGGCCCTGCTCATCGTCCTTCTCGCCGCGCTCATCGTGGTCCTGCCCCTCGCGCTGATCGCCCGGCAGCTGGTCGTCCAGGCCGCCCTGGGCATCGGATCGGTGAGAGAAAAACTCGATTCGGGCGGGCTGGAAATCATGTTCAACCGCTTTCCCCGGGCCGTCAAGGCCGTCCTGTGGATGGCCGACCAGATCAACATCAAGGATGCCGTCAACTCGACGGGGTCCTGGCTGACGCAAGCCGGATCCACCGTCCTCCAGGGATCCATCCGGCAGGCCCTCCAGCTGGCCCTCACCTTCTACCTCCTCTTCGGCACCCCGGGCCTGGTGCTCGGCCCCGTCATCCTCGCCGCCACCCTCGAGCTCCTGACCATCTGGAGGAGCCGGACCGGAGAGCCCGGTTCGCCGCAGGTGAACGCTCCCCCCTGACGTCCCGCCCCCACCCGTCGTCCCTGGCTATTCCCCGCTCCGGATCCAGTCCACGCCCACGCCCTCCCCGCGGCCGCCCCCGGCCTTGAGCGTTGAGCGGATCTCCAGCCAGACCACGCTGTTCGTCCCGATTTCAGAAGGCATTGAAAACGGGACAATCGCCCACGCCGGCCCCGTTTCGAAGGCGGCCACCGCGGTCCCGTCCGCCAGCAGCGTCACCCGGCTCGTCTCGCGGCCTGTCGCCCCGGCCACCCGGATGCGCCAGGGCCCCGCGATCGCCGGCAGGCACACCCGCGCCGACTCCCGGGTGCGCCGGAACGCGAACGGCTTCCCGTCCGCCGCGCGATCCCGCTCCAGTTCCCAGAATCCGGCCAGCCCCATGGCCGAGTAGCCCACATCCACGGCGGCCGCTTCCGGGCGGGGCGCCGCGGCATCCGCCGGCCGCACGCGGTACACCACGAACCGGTTCCGCTCCACCACGGCCCCGCGGGGCAGGCGGTCTTCCCGCCGCTCCAGGACCCGGCAGACCGCATTCCACGCGCCCACCTCCTCCAGCCGGATCTTCGGGTCGTAAAAGCGTTCGCCGATCCAGTAGACGCGCTTGCCTTCAGCCGCCCAGCGCCGCAGGAGCCCCACGCCGAGCCGTGCCTCCCGCATCCCGCCCGCCTCCGCCTGCCGCGACAGCTGCCACGCCGGAATCCCGTAGGCATATCGCAGCGGCGTGGCCGGCTTCCAATGGTTGCACAGCACGGCGTCGGCATCCTTCACCGCGCCGGCCACCGCCTCCAACACCGCCGGAAGCCCCTCGTAGTCGCGCGTCGCATACACCGGCGCCCCGGCCTTCGCCAGGCCGCCGAACCAGAGCCCCGCCGCCAGGATCGCGCCCGCCCACCCGGCCGTTTTCCATAGGGCCCGGCGCGGACCCGGGGGCCGCACCCGCAAACCCGCCATCACGCACTCCGCCGCCAGCAGCACCAGGAACGGAATCACCAGCGGCGCCCACCGGCGCGCCGCCCACAGGTAAACCGGCTGGACCATCTTGTTGGCCAGCAGCACCGCCGCTGTCAGCAGGCCCGCCAACAGGAAGGCCTTGCGGGCGTCCGTCCAGCCCGCCACGGGCCGGATCCAGAAAAACAGCCCCGCCAGCGCCAGCCCCGCCGGACCGATCAGCTGCGCCAGGAAAACCAGGTTCGTCGCGTCGGGATCGGCTGCCTGCCGGGGCCGGATGAAACAGCCGTAGATAAGCACGACCGCCACCGCCACGCCGGGCGCCCACCGGAAAACCGGATTCCGGCCACGCCCGTACCGCCCCAGCAGCCAGGCGCCTCCAAGCGCCGCCCCGCCGACAACCGCATGCTCGGGATTGCCGGTGATGAACGCCCACAGGAAACGGGTCAGGGTGTCGGCCCGCATGAAATTCCAGACCAGGGCGAGCAGCGAAAACAGCCCGAACGACGCGACAATCCCCCAGGCCTCGCGGTCGCGCCGCACGAGCGCACGCCAAAACAGGAATACGCCCGCGCCCGCGGCCGGCAGGATCGAGGTGCCATGCGCGAGAATCGCCGCCCCGAAGGCCGCCCCCGCCGTCAGCGCCAGCCCGGCGCCCCCCGGTCGCGCCAGCGTCCGTTCCAGGGCCCAGAAACCGGCGAACAGGAGAAACTGGGCCAGCATCTCGGCCGTCGTAAACCGCATCATGTAAACCTGCACCGGACAGATCGCCAGCGCCAGCAGCGCCAGCAGGGCCGTGCGCCGGCCAAACAGGCGGGCCGCGGCCAGGCCGAAGAGCGCCAGCGCCGCCACCGCGATGGCCGTATGGCCCGCCCAGGCCCCGGCCAATCCGAACAGGCTCACCCAGATCGCCAGCCAGGCGGGATACAGGTGGTAATAATCCGGCATCAGCGCGCCGGTTGTCTCGTCCATCACCAGGTAGCCGGCCTGCAGCGTCCGCCGCCGCGGCTCGGGCTCGTGCATCAGCGCCGTCCGCTCCGCCGGGGAAAGCGACGGCAGCAGCGGATCGCGGATCGCCAGCGCCCCGGTGCGCGCGATGTTGGCCGAGGTGCAGACATATTCGCCCGGGTCCCAGCCCCCCAGCAGGTACCGGTGCGCCGGCACGGCCAGCAGACCCGACCCGGCCAGCAGCAGCGCCAGCCAGAACAGGAAGACCCCCGTTTTGCCGGGCTCCTCGCCCGAACCCTCCGCGGCGGTTCGCCGGATATGGAGAAGCAGGCCGCCCGCACCCAGCACGCCCCACGCCAGCGCGGCCGCGAACAGGGTCAGCCGGCTGAAATACCCCGTTTCCGCCAGGACCAGGGCGGCGGTCGACAGGAACAGCGGCGCCCAGATGACCGCCAGCACAAGCCGATCAAAAAGCGACGGCCGGCGCGCGCAGAAAACCAGGCTGATGCCCAGCCCCCCAAGCCCGCCCAGCCCCAGCAGCAGAATCAACAGTCCCATCCCTTGCCATTCCATCATGGCCCGACTATATCCCCGGAAGAGGCCGGGTTCAAGTGATCAGTGATCAGACAGATCCGTCGGATCAGACGGATCCGACGGATCCGACGGAACATCGTGGGCACTTTACGGCATGCAAACCATCTTCACCGTTCAAACCGCAAGCGCAACC
>CAYZVY010000169.1:3986-9235 GCA_964481675.1 uncultured Verrucomicrobiota bacterium | reverse complement strand
GGCTCTGAATCCGCCTTTCCTTCCACTAGTCAGGGTGAACCGTGTATGGAAACGGGCTACGGAAAAACAAGATTACGATTAGGATTAGGATTAAGATTACGACTAAACCCCTTTATTTCCACGGAACTAACTTGCGCCTGGCCCCGATACAACAGGATCACGAAGGATCGCTCACCCGCCCCATGAACAGGATGCTTCCGGTCCGGTTTTCCCGGATCAGGAAGACAAAGGGATGATCGGCGCGGAAAACAGGAGACGGCTTGGGCATGCTTTTTAACTGCATGACCACGGCGGTTGCCGCGGCGGCTTCCGTGCCCTCTTCGTTGACATCCACGAACGCCTTGTGGATGACGGCTCCGATATACAGGTCACGGGTTCCATCCATCCCCGAAAAATCGGACTTGCGACTGAAGGCGTCGGGCATGCCCATCGCCGTAAGCGTGCCATCCAGGCGGAACAGGCTGGTCATCCTGAAGCGCGGGAGGAACACGACCACGTCCTGCTCGCGGGCTTCGCCCAGCCAGCGCGCCAGGTTTTCCGGCGACAATTCCTGCTCCAGTTTGGGGAGCCCGTCCGCTTCCTTCGGGAGCAGCACGGCCATCGACATCCCGCCGCCGGCATAGGGCAGTTCAAGAACATCCAGCGCGGGGAAAGTCGCATACCGTGCTTTCACTTTCCGTGCCATCAGCTGACATGTCACGGCTTGCCCGGGCGCAGTAAAGAAGGAGGCTTCCCGGGTGTCCGAAGCCTTGAAGGATTGCTCCCATTTCCCCTTGAAATAGATCGCGTTGACTAGAACGAGCCGGGTCAGGGGATCGAGGATGCCGGGCTGGATCAGGTCCCTGATCTTGTCCTGCGTCCTGTCGGCCACCCAGTCATTGATGGCCGTCCGCGCCTTCTCGGTCTCTTTCACATAATCAACCGGCGTCACGGAAACGCCGTATTCCCGCTTGATCAGGCTTAAATACTCGTCCTTGAACGGATAGTCCTTATGCGGCCACAGGGAGTTGGCGACGCTCAGCGCAATGCCCTCCTTCTGCGCGGCCTTCACGTCCGACTCAAGCTTTGAGAAGGCGGGATGCAGGTCAGCCTGGGGAAGCGAAAAACAAAGTGCCGAGGCCATCTGCTTTTCGGTCTCGCCGCGGGCGCCCGCATAGGTCATGGCGAACGCCGTGGAGATGCTGTAAGGCGAAAAGAAGCAGTTGCCATTGGCTCCACTCAGCTGGCGGTACAGCTTCAAGGCGAAGGCCGTATTGTCCCGCACCAGCAGATCGGGTTCGGATTGGGCGGATGCGCCAGTGATGAAAAGCGCCAGAAGGATTGACAGGACTCCGGCCAGGTGAAGAACGTTTTTCATGGGTCGACCTTTCGAAACGGGCGTTGTGACCGTTGCGAAAAGCATGCACCCGGCCGAATGGGATAACAAGATATAATGCGCAAACGCAGACGCAGAAGGGGTCAGGGTTCGGGGTTCGGGGTTCGGGACACCGATCACTGATCTGAGAACCGAACGTCAAACTTCGAACGCTCAACTTCGAACTTCCAACACAAGAGACTCTTACTTCAACGTTGGACGTTCAGCGTTGGATGTTCGACGTTCGTTTCTTCTCAGCCATTCCATCTGGGCGCCTGCCCAGCGGCTGGACTGATCACTGATGACTGATCACTCTCTTCCCCGAACCCTGAACCCTTTCCCCGCCTAATACGTGAGCTTGTCAATCCAGATAACCGGCTTCTCGACCGGCCGCTCGCCGATGCCGTAGAGGATGTTCGGGGGCATGGCGACCGTGATCTTGGTCAACCGGACCGGGTAATCCACGCCCGCGATGCCCATCCAGCGGAAACCGGGCTTGGCCGGTTCGGCCGGCGGAGTCGGCGCCTTCAAGCCCCTCAGATCTTTCTTGGGCAGGGTCTTGCGCTTCTCCTCGTACGCCTTGAGCGCCTCGGCATGCGCGGCCTGCTTGGCCGGCATCTCCGCAAGGGCCGTCTCGTAGGCCGCCATGTTCGCCTTGAACTTGGCCTCCATCGCGGGCAGCTCGGGGGTGTTCTCGGGCCACCAGTCGGGCGTGGCCGGGTTCATGACGGACTGGTCCGAGCCCTCGTACTGGCGCACCAGCGGGATGCGCATCGTCTGCCAGCCCTCGAAGCTGATGAAGCTGTCGCCGCGGTTGTCGCTGGCATTGCAGGAGCCGGCATACTGGTTGCCGCAGGAGGTCCAGATGCGGCCCTTGGCGTCGACCAGCTCGAACATGATCCGCCCCCACCCGCCGTTCCCCTTCACGCGCACGTTAAACGCATCGGGCTGGCCGTCGAGCACGATCGGCTTGACCAGGGCGAACTCGACATACCGCTGGAACAGCTTGCGGCCGTCGCCGTCCGGCTTCAGCGACACCTTCAGCGCCGTGGCGCCGTCCACGGTCTCGAACGCCGTCTCGAAATCGCCCTTGATCCGGGGAAAGTCCCAGTTGCGCTCGAGGATGGGATTCGTGACCGCCACCGTCCTCATCTGCGCCGGGTCGGCAAAATCCACCAGCATCGCGCCCGTCTTCGCCGGGAGCTCCACCGGCTCGCGCGACGCCACCGCCGCCACCTCGGCCCCGGTGATGTAGATCGGGGTGTCGCTCAGCGTCACCTCCAGCTTGCCGTCGACGAACGGGACCGCCAGCGCATTGCCGTAAACATCCCGCACCACCGGCTTGCCCGAGGCGACCTGGATCACGGCCTTCTGCGAGCCGCGCACGACCCAGGCGGGATAGACGTGGCCGCCGTCGGGCCGCTTGAAGTCCAGCAGGTACAGGGCGGTGCTGCCCGTCTCCACGACCTTGTTGAACGCCGCCTGGTCGAGCACCTGGGTGAGCCAGGCGATCATGGCGAAGGAGGGCTTGGGATTGATCTCGGGGTCGCGGAAGCAGTAGCCGCTGGCGCCCCAGTTGCTCCAGTGGTAGTCGTCGCTCGGGTCCTTGATGATGCCGGCCGCGGCCAGTTTCTTGAACCCGTTGGCCAGGGCGATGAGATGCTCGCGCACCGCGAGCACGCCCTGCGCGTGGAAGCTCAGGTTGCCCGGGTTGGTGGCGTGGTACAGCGCCTCCGTGGTCCACATCGGCTTGTCATACCCGTATTTCTTGAACGCCCGGCGCATCATCTCGGCATGCCCCAGCACGCTCAGCCAGTCGGGCTGCCGCTCGGGCTCGCGCATGAAACCGGCGCACTCGAGGCCCACCACATCGAACAGTTCGGCCGGGAAGCCGCGCCGCAGGTATTCGATCGCGACGTGGGGATAGTCATTGATCAGCACGATTTTCGCCTGGGGGTCGACCTTCTTGATCGCCGCGCAGTACTTCTTCACGTTCTCGAACTGCGTGTCGAGCTTGGCCTTCTCCTCCGGGGGCATCACATACTCGTCGCCGCCCAGGAACTCGCTGAACCGGCGCAGCAGCGCCGTGGAACTGCGGGACTCGTGCAGCACCTTGATGGCGTTGTCATAGCCGCGCGCCTTATGGGCCAGGACGCCGGGCGCGTCGTTGGAGGCGAACTGGGCTTCGTCGTACCAGCCTTCCCCGCGCTGGTAGCTGTTTTTCAGCGACTGGATGGTCATCCGGAAGCCGTACTTGGCGAACAGGGCCTTGTAGTATTCGGGCGTGCCGTTCGTCACCCCCTCGATGACGGCGGTGGGGCTGCCGCCGTAGGTCCAGCGCCAGCCGCCCTTCTTCATGAGCGAGGCCAGTTTGTCCCCCTGATCGGGACGAATGAAAACGCTGTGCGGCCGCCAGAACTCCCAGACGCCGAAGGGCGACTCGTCAAACGCCTTGCGGGTGTCGGGGGCCAGGACGGCGAAGGTGGTGTCGCGCCGCTGCAGGGGGACGCCCCCGGCCTTGACGGTCAGGCTGCAGGCATACCAGCCGCGGAGCTTGGAGGGCGGCTGCACGTTGAGCGTCACGGTGCGGGCTTCGCCCGGCTTGAGCGGGACGGTCTCGGAGACCATCCAGGGGGCGCGGTTCGGAATGCCTTCCTCGATCGTGCCGGGGCCCTCGCAGGCGGCCGTGACGACGCTCTCGATGGCCTTGTCGGTGCGGTTGGACAGGGAAACCTGGAAGACGGGCTTCACCGGTTCGTTGAACACGTTGCCGGCTTCGGGGGAATCGTGGGTCATGGCGATCGGGGAGCGCTCCAGCACGGCGCCCAGCACCACCACGCCGCTCGGGTGGCCCAGCGGGAGTTCGCCGAATTCATTCGGGTCGGGGAGGTTCACGCGGGGCTGCATGTCGCGGGTGAATTCTAGGTCGCGGATGCCTTCGCGCACGTTGCCGGACCCGTCGAGCGGCACGCGGATCACGGAGACCGTGCCCTGTTTACCAGTGGCCAGGATGACCGGCAGTTGCGCCACGATGTTCGGGGCGGCGCCGCCTTCGAGCAGATCCGGCACCTGCACCACCTCGTCCTGCAGCACGCCCGACATACCGCCGAACATGCCGATGCGCACCGTCATGCGGGGAACGGCGTCGGCTGTCTTGCGCGAGAAGGCCAGCAGGTAAAGCGCCTGGTACTGGTCGCCCGGGATCTTCATGACACACCGGTTGGAGGAATTGGCCCACTTGCCGTCCAGGTACGACTTGACGCGGGCGATTTCCTTCAAGCCGGACATGGAGATGGAGACATCCAGGAAGTTGGTGCCGAGAACAAAGTCGACGCCGCCCGCGGAAATGGTTTTGCCGGGGACAAAGGCGCCGGGGGCGAACCACTCGGCCTGGGCCAGGGGCTTGCCGCCCAGCGACTGGTCGAGTCCCAGAGACACGCGAAGAGGATTGACCGCGGCCGGGGCCGCGTCCTGCGCCAAGGCGACGGTGGTGAATAACGCAAGGGCAAGCCAGATACAGGATTTTCTCATGCTTCAGCTCCTTTGGTACAATCGTTATGAATATAGGCGACTTTCTGCCGTCACGTCAAGGCATTCACGAATGGTGGAGGGTCCGGTTCCACCCGGACCCCACGCGCCCGCGCGAGCGCCAGCATTGCGCATAGGACGGGGTGGAACCCGTCCCTCCAACTGCCTCACGAATGGTGGAGGGTCCGGTTCCACCCGGACCCCACGCGCCCGCGCGAGCGCCAGCATTGCGCATAGGACGGGGTGGAACCCGTCCCTCCAACTGCCTCACGAATGGTGGAGGGTCCGGTTCCACCCGGACCCATGCGCCCACGCGAGCGCCAGCATTGCGCATAGGACGGGGTGGAACCCGTCCCTCCAACTGCCT
>CAYZVY010000169.1:1559-3886 GCA_964481675.1 uncultured Verrucomicrobiota bacterium | reverse complement strand
CCCGTCCCTCCAACTGCCTCACGAATGGTGGAGGGTCCGGTTCCACCCGGACCCACGCGCCCGTTAGATGTACGGCAGGCGGACGTCCTTGAGCAGGCCTTCCGGAATTTCCGTCACAAAGCGGGAGGGCCGGCAGAAGGTGATGGTGCCGTCGCGGCCGCGGCGGATCTCGGGCTGGCACAGATAAAGCTCGTCCTTGGCGCGCGTGATGGCCACATAGAACAGCCGCCGCTCCTCCGCCTCCCCCTCCGCATTCTCCACCAGCGCACGGACCTGCGGGAACATGCCGTCCGTGGCCCACAGCACAAACACCACCTTCCACTCCAGCCCCTTTGCCTGGTGCACCGTGCTCAATCTCACCGCCGGACGATCGTCCGCCGGCGCCGCCTCCGCATCCAGATTGGTCATCAGCGCCACTTCGCTCAAAAACGCTTCCAGCGACTCGTATTTCGCGGTGAACCGCGCCACTTCCTGGATATCCTCCAGCCGGTTATCCGCGTTCTCGAAGGTCCGCTTCAGGTAGCCCTGGTAAAACTGCTCCAGGAACTCCATGATCAGGTCCGCCGGCGTCATGCCCGCCCCCTCGCACCCGCGCTCATACACCCGCGCCACGCCGGCCCACGACTCCCGCGCCCCAGCCGGCATCAAGGTCCCCACCTGCTTCAGCTGGGCCGCCTCCCGCGGCACGAAGGCCTGCCCCAGCTTGTCCCAGATCTTCTGCACCGTCCGCGGCCCGACCCCGGGCAGCAGCTCCAGCAGGCGGGCGAACGACAGGTAATCCCGCGGATTCTGCAGCATCCGCAGCAGCGCGCACACATCCTTGATGTGCGCCTGCTCGAAGAACCGGATGCCGGAGGTGATCACGAACGGCAGCCGCTCCTTGGTCAGGTGAAGCTGCAATTCCATGGCATGGTAATGGGCCCGGTACAGCACGGCCATCTCGTCGGGCCGGTAGCCCGCCCGCTGCAGCCGCCGCACCTGCTCCACGATATAGCGCGCCTGGGCCTCCCCGTCGCGCAGCCGTGCCGAAACCGGCAGCAGATGGGGCTCGCGGGTGCTGCGCAGGTGCTTCTGGAACTGCTCCGGATTCCCCGCGATGCAGGCGTTGGCCACCTGCAGGATCTCGGGCGTGCTGCGGTAGTTCGTCTCCAGCTTGAAGATGCGCGCGTCCGGATAGCGGTCCGCAAAGCTCATGATGTTGCGGTAGTCGGCCCCTCGCCAGGAATAGATGCTCTGGAAATCGTCGCCCACCACCAGCAGGTTCCGGTGCTTGCCCGCGATGGCGTGTACCCACTCGCTCTGGATGGCGTTCGTGTCCTGGAACTCGTC
This sequence comes from uncultured Verrucomicrobiota bacterium, assembly GCA_964481675.1. Classification (GTDB taxonomy): domain Bacteria; phylum Verrucomicrobiota; class Kiritimatiellia; order CAIKKV01; family CAIKKV01; genus CAIKKV01. The sequence continues at coordinate 2,557 of CAYZVY010000169.1, read as the reverse complement.
CACCAGCACATGCCGGAACCGCGCCTGGTAATGCTCCAGCACCGGGGGATGCTCCCGGAAAAGCCGGAGCCCGTTCACCAGGAGATCGTCGAAGTCCATCGCCCCCATCTTCATCTTCGCGTCGGCATACCGGGCGCCGATCGCACAGACGGCGTCCAGGTTGATGTCGATCATGTCCTTGAACCGCACCTCCACCACCGAGCGCACGGTCTTGGCCGTGTTCGCGGCCTGGCTGTACGCGGCCATCAACACCTCGGGCTTGGGGAACAGCTCGCTGTCGGTCTTCATCTCCTTCATCACCCGCTTGAGCAGCGAAATCGAATCGTCACTGTCCAGGATGGTGTAGTCGTTCGGATAGCCCAGCAGCGCCGCGTGCCTCCTCAGCAGCCGGTTGGCCATATGGTGGAAGGTGCCGCCCCACAGCGAACTCACGCCCGGTCCCACCAACAACCGGGCGCGCTCGAGCATCTCCTTCGCCGCCTTGTTGGTGAACGTCAGCAGCAGGATCGTCTCGGGCGGAACCCCGCTCAGCACCAGGTGCGCCACGCGGTAGACCAGGGTGCGCGTCTTGCCCGTGCCCGCCGCCGCCAGGACCAGGATCGGCCCGTCCGGGGCCAGCACCGCCGCCAGCTGCTCCCCGTTCAGCGCTTTTTCAAATTGGACGTGATGATCTGTCATATCCATCAGCTCTTTCGCCGCATCCGGTCCAGCATCCAGCAGCAGAGGCTCTTCGAATCGCGAATCCGGCCGTCCCGCATCATGGCCTCGATCTCGTCGGCCCCGAGGACATGAACCTTCACGCGCTCGTCCGTGTCCAGTTGCTGCGCGCCCGCGGCCGGATCGAGCCGGGCATAAAACAGGTGGAGCGCCTCCGACACGAAACCGGGCGACGCATAGACCTTGCCCAGGGCGATCAGTTCAACGGCCTTGTAGCCGGTCTCCTCCTCCACCTCGCGCCGGGCGCAGGCGGCGGGCTCCTCGCCCGGCTCCAGGCAGCC
>CAYZVY010000169.1:0-1459 GCA_964481675.1 uncultured Verrucomicrobiota bacterium | reverse complement strand
CTCCGTATTAGCGTTTCCCCTGACGGCCCGCAAGTGTTTTGTCCGCCTGAGCCAAGGAAAACCGGCGCTCACCCGGAAAGCCAGCTCCGGCCATCACGGGTTTGCAGGAAAAGGAGAAGGCCGCCCAAGAGAATCAGCCCCACCCCGCCGGCCAGGTATAACCAGCGCGGAACGATCGTGTCGCCGAACCGCGAGCGCCAGATGTCGTTCGTGATCCCCTTCCAGAGCACGATGAACCCGAGAACCATGAGCGCAATCGACGCGGATGGACCTCGCCTTGATCCCGGCAGAACACTCATCCGTTTCTTTTACAACAATTGTCCCGGGTGATCCATCTTTTCCTCAGCCGCCGGAAAGCCCCAGTAAAACGGTGGACAGGGCGGGCGCGGTGGCACGCGCCCCTCCACCGGCTACACGAAAAGTGGAGGGTCCGGTGCCACCCGGACCCCTTGCGCCCTTCTTGCCCATGACGTATCGCAGAGGTGCCCAAAAGCGCCCGTCCGTTAACGCCGAAACGCCGCAACGGCGCTGGGAGTCCGCCGAGCAGGGACCGCGGCCAACGGCCGCGGCCACAGAAGGCATCCCTCTCGCGGGCATTTCATGGGGACCATCGCGAGCCGCCCGAGGCCGCCTCGGCCAGGGCGAGCGACGGCTAGTCGGGTGCGGCGTTTCGATCAGCGGACATGCGTGAGCGGATTTCGAGGCTCAGCGGGGCGAAGGCGGGTCGCCGTGGCCTTCCGGGCCCGGCGACCCTAGCCTGAGCCCCGATCAGCCCGAAAGCCGCCGCGCATGAACGCCGAAACGCCGCAACGGCGCTGGCAACCCGCCGGACAGGGACCGCAGCCACAGAAGACATCCTTTCCGCGGGCATTTCATGGGCACCATCGCGAGCCGCCCGAGGCCGCCTCGGCCAGGGCGAGCGACGGCTAGTCAGTTGCGGCGTTTCGATCAGCGGAAACGGGCGAGCTGTTTTCGAGGCTCAGCCGGGCGACAGCGAGGAGGCGTGACCTCCCGGGTCCGACTCCTCCAGCTGGAGCCCGGATCAGCCCGAAAACAGCCGTCCGTTAACGCCGAAACGCCGCAACGGCGCTGGTAATCCGCCAACAGAAAACTTGAAAGCGGAGACGATCTTGCATAGTGTGTTGATTTCCCAAGGAGAATCCCATGCACCCCATCGTCATGAACGGCACGCAGTTTGAACAGGATGGCAAACCGGTCCGCATCCTCGCCGGCGCCATGCACTACTTCCGCATCATGCCCGACTACTGGCGCGACCGCCTGCTCAAGCTCAAGGCCATGGGCCTCAACACCGTCGAGACCTACGTCTGCTGGAACCTGCACGAGCCCAAGCCCGGCAAGTTCGACTTCACGGGCCGCCTCGACCTCCCCGCCTACATCCGCCTGGCCGGCGAACTGGGCCTCAACGTCATCGTGCGCCCCGGCCCCTACATCTGCTCCG
>CAYZVY010000168.1:0-9306 GCA_964481675.1 uncultured Verrucomicrobiota bacterium | reverse complement strand
CACGCGGGCGGCAAGTTCGACAAGAACAGCTACAAGGTCTCCGGCGGCCTCCACGGCGTCGGCGTCTCCTGCGTCAACGCCCTCAGCGAGTGGCTGGAGGTCGAGGTGCGCCGCAACAACAAGGTGCACCGCCAGCGCTACGAGCGCGGGCGCCCCGTGACACCGCTCGAGATCATCGGCGCCACCAAGCACACCGGCACCAAGGTCACCTTCATGCCGGATGCCGAGATTTTCTCGACCACCAAGTTCGAGTGGGACATCCTGGCCGTCCGCCTGCGCGAGCTCGCCTTCCTGAACAAGGGCATCGAGATCCAGTTCACCCAGGAGGAGCCCGCCCGCGCCGAGACCTACAAGTATGAGGGCGGCATCCTGGAGTTCGTGGAGCAGCTGAACAAGAGCAAGGTCCCGATCCACAAGCCCATCCTCATCACCGAATCCAAGGACGACCTGGTCGTCGAGATCGCGCTCCAGTATACCGACGCCTTCAGCGAGACGGTCCTCTGCTACGCCAACAACATCAACACCACCGAGGGCGGCACGCACCTCAGCGGCTTCCGCTCGGCCCTCACCCGCACCATCAACGCCTATGCGAAGTCGGCCAAGCTGATCAAGGAGGACAAGGAGTCGATGTCGGGTGACGATGTGCGCGAAGGCCTCACCGCCGTCATCAGCATCAAGATTCCGCAGCCCCAGTTCGAGGGGCAGACCAAGACCAAGCTTGGCAACAGCGAGGTCGAGGGCATCGTCGCCTCCATCGTGAACGACGACCTGTCCTCCTTCTTCGAGGAGAACCCGGGCGTCGCCCGCAAGATCGTGGAAAAAGGCGTGCTGGCGGCCCGGGCGCGGGACGCGGCCAAGCGCGCGCGCGACCTGACCCGCCGCAAGGGCGCGCTGGACAGCGCCGCCCTGCCCGGCAAGCTGGCGGACTGCTCGGAGCGCGATCCGGCCCTTTGCGAATTGTACCTGGTGGAAGGTGACAGCGCCGGCGGCTCGGCCAAGCAGGGCCGGAACCGGGAAAACCAGGCCATCCTGCCCCTGCGCGGCAAAGTGCTGAACGTGGAGAAGGCGCGGCTCGACAAGATCCTGAACAACAACGAAATCCGCACCCTCGTGACTGCCATCGGCGCGGGGATCGGCAAGGACGAGTTCGACGTCAGCAAGGCGCGCTACCACAAGATCATCATCATGACCGACGCCGATGTGGACGGCTCCCACATCCGCACCCTGCTGCTGACGTTCTTCTACCGCCAGATGCCCCAGCTGATCGACCGTGGACACATCTACCTGGCTCAGCCCCCGCTCTACAAGATCACCCGCAAGAAACGGGAAGAGTACATCCAGACCGACGAGATTCTCACGCGGCGCCTCCTGGAACTGGGAGTCGAGGATGCCACGCTCGTCTCCTCGACCGACGAATCCCGCACCTTCAAGGCCTCCCAGGTGCTGGACGCCCTGCAGGCGCTGACGGAAATCGAATCCATCGGCAAGACGCTGGAGCGAAAGGGCATCCCGTTCAAGGATTACCTCAGTCGCCGCCATCCCGAAACCGGCGCCTTCCCCAAGTACCTGGTCGCCCGCACGGACCTGACCGAAGGGGAGACACAGCGGTTCGCCTACACGGACGAGGAGATCAAGAAAATCCGCGAGGAGATGGAACTCCAGGCCGGCCACGAGATCGAGGTCGTGGGGGACGAGGCGGACGGCGAAGGCGGGTTGCGCCTGATCGAGATCTACCAAGCCGCCCCCCTGGCCCGCCTGGCCGCCTTGCTCGACCGGAAAGGCTTTTCCGTCTCCGGTTTCCTGGCCTCCGAAAAGCCGGTCTACTACATCCTGAACGGCGACAAGGATCGCGTGCCGGTCTTTTCCCTCCTGGAACTGCTCGAGCGGATCCGGGAAAACGGACGGAAAGGCCTGGGCATCCAGCGGTATAAAGGCCTGGGCGAGATGAACCCCGAAGAGCTTTACGAAACGACAATGAACCCGGACAAACGGCGTCTGCTCAAGGTGGTGCTGGAAGACGCGGCGGACACGGACCGGATCTTCACCATCCTGATGGGCGACGAGGTCGAACCACGGCGCGACTTCATCCAGTCGCATGCCCATGACGTCCGGAACCTGGACATTTAACCTTTTCGCCGGAGACCCTTTATGGACGACAAACCAGAAACCACGCCCGCCGCCCCGCCGCTGCCGCCCCTTTCGGGCACCAGTCCCATCAACATCACGGAGGAGATGCAGAAGTCGTATATCGACTACTCCATGAGCGTGATCGTGGGACGCGCCCTGCCCGACGCCCGGGACGGCCTTAAACCCGGTGCCCGCCGCATCCTGTTCTCCATGCAGCAGATGGGGATCCACCACAACCGCCCCTACAAGAAATGCGCCTACATCGTCGGCGATGTGCTGGGCAAATACCACCCGCACGGCGATTCAGCCGTTTATGAAACGCTGGTCCGCATGGCCCAGCCTTTCGCCATGCGCTATATGCTGGTGGACGGCCAGGGCAACTTTGGCAGCATCGACGGCGACAACGCAGCCGCCTACCGGTATACCGAGGCCCGGCTGCGCATGCCGGCCGAGGAATTGCTGGCCGACATCGAAAAGAACACCGTCAACATGGCGAAGAACTACAACGGCGAACTCGACGAGCCGTCCGTTCTTCCCGCCCGCCTGCCGAACCTGCTGATGAACGGCAGCACCGGCATCGCCGTGGGCATGGCCACCAACATTCCGCCCCATAACCTGGGCGAACTGATCGACGCCCTGATCGTCCTGATCGACAAGCCGACCGTTTCCGTGGAAGAACTCGCCCGCCACGTGAAGGGTCCCGACTTCCCGACCGGGGGCGTCATCTGCGGCCTGCGCCCCATCGCCGACATGTACCGCACCGGCCGCGGCCAGATGCGCGTGCGCGGCAAGGCCGACGTGGAAGAAATGAAGGGCGGCCGCGAGGCGATCATCGTCACCGAGATCCCCTACGCCGTCAACAAGGCCAATCTCGTCGCCCATATCGCCCAGATGGTCAACGAAAAGGTGCTCGAGGGCATCTCCGACATCCGGGACGAATCCTCCTCCAAGGGCGGGCTCCGGGTGGTGATCGAGCTGAAGCGCGGCGCCGTGGCCAAGATCGTGCTGAACAACCTGTTCAAGCACTCGCAGCTCCAGACGACCTTCGGCGCCATCCTGCTGGCGCTCGATCACGGCCAGCCCAAGGTGATGAATCTCAAGGAACTGCTCCAGTGCTTCGTGTCCCACCGCTTCGAGGTGGTCACCCGGCGCACCAAGTTCGAGCTGGATAAGGCCGAGGCCCGCGCCCACATCCTCGAGGGGCTGAAGATCGCCATCGACAACCTCGACGAGGTCGTCCGCCTGATCCGCGCCTCCAGGAACCGCGACGAAGCCAAGGCGAGCCTGATCGCCAAGTTCGGCTTCACCGAGATCCAGGTCACGGCCATCCTGGACATGCGCCTCTACCAGCTCACCTCGCTCGAGCGCGACAAGCTCGAGGAGGAATATCTGGGGCTCATCAAGCTCATCTCCTACCTGCGCGACCTGCTGGCCAACCCCCGCAAGATCTACGGCGTCATGCGCGAGGACCTGCTGGACCTGAAAAAGATCTATGCCGACGGCCGCATGACCGACATCATCCCCGACGAGGCCGAAGTCAACATGGAGGACCTGATCGTGGACCGCCCCTGCGTCATCACGATCAGCCATCGCGGCTACATCAAGCGCGTGCCCGTGAACACCTACAAGGACCAGAAGCGGGGCGGCAAGGGCATCACGGGGGTCACGACGCGCGAGGAGGACTTCGTCGAACACCTGTTCGTGGCCTCCACGCACGACACGCTCCTGTTCTTCACGAACCAGGGCCGCGTCTACTCCGAACGCGTCTACGGCATCCCCGACGCCTCCCGCCAATCCCAGGGCAAGGCCATTGTCAACCTGCTGGAACTGCACGAGGACGAGGCCGTGGCAGCCATGCTCCGGATCCGGGCCTTCACGGACAACGCCAACGTTTTCTTCGCCACCGAGCGGGGCATCGTCAAGAAAACCGCCCTGACCGATTTCAAGAACATCCGCAAGGGCGGCATCATCGCCATCAACCTGGAAGAGGGCGACCGCCTGATCCAGGTGCGCCAGACCGGCGGCCAGGATGAAATCATGCTCTCCACCCGCTCGGGCATGGCGATCCGCTTCCCCGAATCCGACGTGCGCGCCACCGGCCGGGACACCACCGGCGTGAAGGGCATCACCCTGGAGGGCGACGACGCCGTGGAAAGCATGGACCTGGTCATGGAAGGCTGCTGCTACCTGACCGCCACGAAGAACGGGTACGGAAAGCGGACCGAGTTCGCCGAGTACCGGGTGCAGGGGCGCGGCGGCAAGGGCATCATCGGCATCCAGACCTCGGACCGGAACGGCTCCGTTGTCGCGTCGCTGACCGCCCGCGAAGAGGATTCCATCATGATGGTCACGGCCAACGGCATGCTGATCCGCTCGCCGGTCAAGGAGGTCCGCGTGATCGGGCGCAACACGCAAGGCGTCCGCCTGATCAACCTGGATGAAGGGGATTCGCTTGTTTCCGTGACCACGGTCGAAGGAGAAGACGACACCCTGATCGACCAGGAGGCCGCCGAAGCCACCACGGCTGTTCCGCCGGAAGAGCCGGCCAAGCCCGAAGACGGCGGCGAAAAACCGGCGTAATCACAAGCCGTGACATGTCAGCATCCGAAGGTAGGAGCGCCACACCGTTGGCGCGAGATGTGCCGGATTTGCGCATGTTCGCGCGGACGGTGCCGCGCTCCCACATCCAATGATGAAGCCTTGCGCATGCGGCGCGCACAGAGGGTCGCCCTCGACTACGCCTTCTTCGTGTCGTCCGGCTTGTCCGTAGGCTTGTCCTCGGGCTTGTCCGCCGCCTTCGCCTCAGGCTTGGCATCCGTGCTCTGCACGATTTCCCGCAGCATGGTGCGGTATCCCTTGCCGCCCTGCTCCATCTCCTGGTCCAGTTCGCGGAGAATGGTCTTCGTGCCCTTGGCCGTCTTGATGTCCACCTGAATCCGGACATTCCCGACGCGAATCACGTCGCCGGGCTTGATGACCGCCGCCTGGACGCGGGTTTCGTTCAGCAGCGTGCCGTTCGTCGACCCGTAATCCTTGAGCACGAAATCGCTTTCCCAGGCGCGGATGCCGCAATGGATGCGCGATATCTTTTCGCCCTGCACCACGACCGTCGCCTCGGGGGCGCGGCCGATCGTCGTCACGTCGGGGCCCAGTTCGTGCTCCACCTGGTGGCCTTCGGTATTGAGATATCGCAGCAGCATGGCCATGTCCTCCGCTTCAGGCGTTCATATAATCGATGAGCGTCTGGCGGTACGCCTCGGGATTCCCGATGTCGAACCGCCGTCCCTTCACCACGTAGCCCATGAATCCGTCTTCCTGACGCACGCGGTCCAGGCAGGACGTGAGTTGAAATTCACCCCGTTCGCGGATGTTGTGCGTGATGTGCTCCTCGAGAAACTCGAAGACGCGGGGCGTCAGCACGTATTGCCCGTTCAGGGACAGGAAGCGGTCCTCCGGAAGCCGCTCCACCCGCAGCTGCTTGCGCGCCAGTTCCGCATCGGGCTTTTCGATGAACGCCGTCAGGTTAAGGGCGCCCTCGTTCTCCGGCCGGGCATCCCAGTCCCCCGCCACGCAACCGAAGTGATGAACCTCCTTCACCGGCGTTTCCATCAGCCCGACCACGCTCAGCCCGGTGCGGTCGTAGACGTCCAGCAGCTGGCGCGCGCAGGTCTCCTCGACGGAGGAGCTGAACAGGTGATCGCCCAGCATCAGCAGGAACGGCTCGTGCTGAACCCAGTCGCGGGCGCCGTAGACGGCATGCCCGAAGCCGTCCTGCACGTCCTGCGTCAGCAGCGTCACGCGCCGCCCCACGTCCAGCAGGTAACGGCTGTAGTCCTGGGCGCTCTTGGACAGCTTGTTGAAATTCTCGATGGCCGGCGGGAGCATGAAGAACTCCTCGAAGATCTCCTTGTCCGCCTTCTGCACGATGATCGCCACCTCTTCAATGCCCGCCGCCAGCGCCTCTTCGACGATGGCCAGGATGGCCGGCTTGCAGACGCCGTCGCGCCCGATCACCGGGAACAGCTCTTTCTTGACCGCCTTGGTGGCCGGGAACAGGCGGGTGCCGAATCCCGCCGCCGGAATCACCGCCTTGCGGACACGGCGGGCGGACTTGATGACCAGCGCCAGGCTGCTCATCCCCAGGTCGCGCTGCAGGATCTCGATCACCTGCCGCTGGGCGTCTTCGCTCTTGCAGATGAATTGCGCGGTGCCGTCGCCCTGCGAGCCGACCCCTTTCCCGCCCCACACGTGCGGCTTCAAGGCCGGGTGCTTCAGCGCCTGGTGCAGAACCGGCGCCGTCAGCTGCGAGGGACAGGCAGGCTGCAGAAGCCGGTCGAACTCCGCCTGCGCCGTCAGCATCAATTCCCCGACGCGCTTCGCGTCGCCTGCCTTGAGCGCCTCGACCGCCTGAAGCGTAAGACCGGCGCTGATGGGCCCCAGGTACTCCTGCACGCCCTTCTGGATGGCGTTGTCGGCAAACGGATAGCAGTGGTTGAGCCGGTTGAGAATCTCCTTCGTGTCCTTGCCGGCGCCCAGGTCGACAATCACAAAGAACAGGTCGCGGGGAACCGACAGCTCCTGAACATCCATCTGGTCGCCGTCATAGGTCATCAGGATCGGCCGGTTGCCGTAGGCGCACCCCTGGTCCATGCGGCCGCAGCGCGACGGGGTCGAAATCTCGCCGCGATAGGCGAACTCCATCTCGCCGCGGATCGTCATCTTCAGGTCGTAAATGCGGTTGAACGCCCGGGCCACCAGCACGCAGATCGCCGCGCTGGAGGAGAGCCCCTTCTTGATCGGCAGGTCGGTCAGCGTGTTGTCGATCTCGAGCCCGCGCACGCGATAATGGGTCAAAACCTGGTAGGCCACGCCGCAGGCGTAACTGAAAAAGCCGCCCTTCTGCGCCTCGGCCATCAGGGCGTCGCGCTCCATGACCACCTCATACGGCCCCACGGGCGAGCCGTCGGAGAGCGTGGACGTCAGGATCAGCTTGTTGGGATGCGGCTTGACGTCGGCAAAGACGCCCTGGTTGGTGCCGGTGATGATCGTGTAGCCGCGTTCCAGCTCGCCGTTGATCCGGCGATATCCGGCGGCCCAGTCGGTATGTTCGCCGAACAGACAAATTCTTCCCGGAACAAACAGTTTCATGAGCCGATCACCCTTCCTAATGACTGCAAGTTCCGGTATCCTATACCACCAGCCGCCCTTCCGCAATCAGGGAATCCAGTTCCTCCAGGCTGTCCACCCGGACCGACGGGCGGCACCCGGCAGGGACGGGGCCCACCAGGACCGTGCGGCAGCCGGCCGCCTGCCCGGCTTCCACATCGCCCGGCGAATCCCCGACCATCCACGACGCCGCCAGGTCCAGCCCGTGCCGCGTCGCCGCGGCCAGGATCATGCCCGGCTTCGGCTTGCGGCACTCGCATTGATTCCGGTCGTGCGGGCAGTAGTAGATGTCGGTCACGTCCAGCCCGTGCGCCTCCCGCAGCAGGGCGCGAAACCGCTCATGCATGGACTCCAGGTCCCCGACCGGAAGGCGGCCGAGGGCCACGACCCGCTGATTGGTGATCACCACCGAGGCGAAGCCCAGCGCCGTCACACGGCGGAGCACGCGGACAAAGCCCGGCTGGAGGTGGAAATCCTCCCAGCGCTCCACATACTTTTCGGGGCCCGGCGAGACGTTCACAATGCCGTCCCGATCAAAGAAAAAACATCGTTTCATGGCGCATCCTGCGGCAGAAGCACAATCGGGCGGACGGTGAAAATTTGGTGGCGAAGCAGGCCGGCGCTGCGCGCCACGACGCGGAATTCATGGCGGCCGGGCTCGAGGCCGGCGGGACTCCACGGCCACGGTTCATCCAGCGGCCCGCCCCCGGCGTCCCGGCCGTCGATGAAAACCCGGAAAGCGGTCCAGAGCGTCTTCCCGCCGCCCCGGACCGTCACGCGCAGAGGGCGGTTGGTTAACGCCATCGTCTCCTCGAGGCCTTCCACCACCACTTCGCCTTTCGGCTTCCAGGGCGCGGCCAGGGGGTCGCCCATAGGCAGATATTGCAGGGGCTGGCGGATGCTCTGGTAGACGCTCTCCACCGCCGTGCAGCCGGACGCGGCATGCACCAGCAGCCGGGCGTTCGGAAACTTGGTCCAATAGGACATCGGCTCGGTGACCGCGCCGCCCGTGCCCGCCGCGCCGGTCGCCAGCCAGACGGTGCACTTCGTCTGGTTGGGCGAATCGAAAGCCGCGCCATAGCTGGTCAGGTTGTCCACCAGCGCGCCCGGGGAAAGCCGCACGCCGGCGGGATCGAAAACGGCGCTCCCCATCAGCAGGCCGGCTACCGGACGGATACCGGCCGGCAGCCTGTTCGTGACCACGGCCGAAAAGCCCATGTCGGCCAACTCCTCCACCGCGCCTCGGAACTGCCACTCGCGGGTCCGGGTACGCACATCGCTGTTGGTGATATAGCAGAAAAAGCCATCGGGCCGGGTGGCGTCCGAATCGATCCCGCGGACCAGCATGGCGCCCGCCTCCTCCACCGTCAGCCCGCGCCCCCCCGTGTGAGCCAGCACCCAGCCCGGCAGGGGGTGTTCGGATCCCATCCAGTCGGACAGCACGTCGAACGACCGGGAATCAAACCCGCGTTCCGCGGGCGACTGGGGACCGGCGAAATACGGCGACAGCCAGTCGCCCCCGGTCCAGGCATTACCCGTGGGCAGCATGCCGCGCAGGAACGTCAATCCGGTGAGCGACAGGGCCGGATTGCCGTCAATGCGCCAGGGAAAGCCCGGGGCATACACCCAGGCCTGGACATGAGCGGCCACGCCGCGCCGCTTTGACTCGGCCAAAGCCGGCTCGAAAATCTGGGCGTTGAATGCCGCGACCGACATCGAGGCGCCCGTCGAGGTGCCGATGCTGATCACATTGGCATCGGGAACCCGCCGCAGCCTGGCATAGGTCTCCCCGAGGCGGATGGAATCCGGGGAGTTGGTATTGATGAGGATCAGGATTTCATGCGGGCCGATCCCCCACCCTCCCAGGGGCAGCAGAAGCCAAGCCAGCAAAAGGATGAGCCCTCTCTTCATGGCCGGCATGATAGCGGAAACGGAGGGTGGAAGGAAAGCCAGAAGTCAGCATGGTACTAATCCTAATCGTAATCCCGCGAGCAGAGTAGGATTAAGATTACG
>CAYZVY010000167.1:0-9326 GCA_964481675.1 uncultured Verrucomicrobiota bacterium | reverse complement strand
GGTTCATCCTGGTCGGCCTGCTGGGTGCGGTGTGGGTGAGGCGATACGGGAAAAATTTGCGCTGAAAATCAGAGTGTGCGGCCCAGGATTTCCTTCAGCGCGAGCACGTCGATGCGGTCCTTTTCGCGCAGGCTGTCTTGTTTGAGCGAGAATGTCGACGTCTTCCGTGGTGCGCACGAATCCGCTGAGGGTGCAGGCCACTCCGCCGACGGTGATGAAACGGATATCAGCGCGGACGAGTGCGACCAACAGTTTTTCGTATGGGGTGAGAGTCGGGTTCATGGGACGAGTCGGGCTTCAGCCGGCTGATAAAACGGTTCAGGCGATCCAACCGTACCAGGGGCCGTTCCGGTTTTTCCTTTCCCACGGTTTTGCGGATGACGTTGTCCGGATTCATAGTGGCAGGGTATCAGGCGCGACGGGGCTTGTCTAGACGCTCGTGAACTTGCGCTCGCGCCGGTACTGGCCGGGCGTGGTGCCGGTGAGATCCTTGAAGTGGCGGATGAAGTGGCTCTGGTCGGCGAAGCCGAGGGCCGCCGCGATGTCGGCATAGGTGCGCGTCGTTGTTTCCAGCAGGCGGCAGGCTTCGTCAATCCGCAGGCGCTTGACGTGCTGGATCAGCGTTTGGCCGGTCGTCTCCTTGAGCAGGTGGGCCAGCCGGAACCGGCTCAGGCCGGCCGCCTTGGCTGCCGTGGTCAGCGACACCGGGCCCGCGTAGTGCCGGGCCAGGTAATCCAGCGCCTGCCGCACCGGGAGACTGGTCCGGTTGTACCCCTGCGTGGCCACCCGCCGCATGAACGCGTCCAGGGCGTCGCGCACCGCCACGCAGACGGCCTCGAAGTCGGGGGCGCGGATGAGGGAGTCGATCCAGCCGTGGTGGTCCAGGATCAGGGGCTCGAGCATGGGGCTGTCCTCGATGGCGGAGCGGACCAGGTAGCCGAGCAGCTCGACGCACCGGGCCTGGAGCACGGGGTGGCGGGGCGAGTCGAGGAACATGGCCGCCAGCAGGTTGTTCAGGTGCTTGCGCGCGCCGTTGGCGTCGCCCGCCCGGATCAGGGCCAGCAGCTTGCGCTCCTGCTCGAAGGGCCAGGGGTGGCGCGTCTCGGCCTTGGCCTGGTGGATGGCCTCGGCGATCTGGCGCTGCTGCAACGCGCTGTCGCGGTTCAGCCGCAGCCGCTCCGGGAGCCGGGCGTCGTCGGGATACAGCGAGGCGAACAGGAACGCGGCGGCCTCCCGGATGCGCGCCTGCGGCCAGGCCGGCAGCGTGCGCAGCCAGGCTTCGGCCGCATGGCGCGGCATGCCGCCCGCGGCCAGCACCCGGGCGCTTTCGGCGGGATCGAGCGGATCCTCCTCGGCGGTCACCGCGCCCCCGCCGAGGCCGCCCCGGATCCGGCCTCCGTCGATCAGCGGGGCCACCCAGCTTAGCACGCCGGGCGCGAGATAGAAGACGGAGGCCTCCCCCCAGCGGACGGATTCCTCCAGCGCGTGCCGCCGCGCCCGCGCCGCGGCCGGCGTGGCCGGCCGGGTTCCGGCGTGCGCCGGCCGGCCGTCGGCCCGCAACCGCTCCGGCATCAGCCCGAACAGGGCCTTGTAGGGCTTGGTCAGCCCGTTCCAGGCGGACAGGGGCAAGATTGTTCCATTCTTTTTCATGATGCTCTTGGAAATAGGACCTATAGGGCTTATAGGACCTATATTTTTCAAACAGCCAGCAATAGTATTCTATAACTCGACGCAAGTCAACAATACCGCAAGGCGGGTAAAGCGTATCATGGAGGCTGAATAAGGGAGGCAAGGGTCATGGACAGGCGTCGGATACGGTTGCTGGCGGAACAGGGGCTGCGGATGCCCATTGGTACGGACCTGGTGCTGCACGAGGAGTCCGATCCCGGGGCGGTGCGGCTGGACCCGGAGCGTTTTTCGCGCGTGCTGGAGAAGACCGCGCGGCGGTACAAGACCCCGTTCGCGGTGTCGCTGATGGATCTGCAGCTCGAGAAACGGTGGATGCTGGGCGCGCTGGGAGTATCGGAGGCGGAGGCGTCTTCCTTCCATTTTGCCACGGCCTCGACGGAGGCCCAGGCGCTGGCGGTGGCGGCCGCCGCGGCCGGCCCGCTGCCGCCCCTGATGGCGGCCAATGCGGAGGCGATCCGGCTGCTGTCGAAGCGGTGCCCGGACCTGGCGCCGTGCGGCATGGTCATTGGCCCGTTCTCCCTGATGACCAAGCTGCTGGCGGACCCGATCACGCCCGTCTACCTGGCGGGCAGCGGGCTGACCGCCGCCGAGGAGCCGGAGGTGGCGCTGGTGGAGCGGTGCCTGGAGCTGGCGCTGATGGTGATCGAACGGTCGGTGAAGGAGCAGGCGGCCGCGGGCGCGCAGTTCATCTTCCTGGCCGAGCCGGCCGCGAACAAGGTCTATGTGTCGCCGCACCAGCTGGACGCGGGGTCGGATGTGTTCGACCGCTACGTGATGGCGCCGAACCGGACGGTCCGCCGATGGATCGCCGAGGGCGGGGCGGACCTGCTCTTCCACTGCTGCGGCGAATTGACCGACGGCATGATCCGCCATTTCGGTGAGCTGAATCCGGCCATCCTGAGCCTGGGCAGCTCAACGCCGCTGTGGGAAGTTGCCCCGCTGGTGCCGGAGCGCACGGTGCTGTTCGGGAACCTGCCGTCCAAGAAGTTTTCGAGCGACCGCGACCTGTCCGACGACGACGTCCGGCGGCTGACGCGGGAGCTGGTCGCGAAGATGGCAGCCGTCGGCCGGCCGTTCATTCTCGGGTCCGAATGCGACATCCTGAGCGTGGCGGGCTGCGAATGCGCGATCCACCGGAAGGTGGACGCGTTCCTAACCGCCTGAGGCGTCGGCTTCCGGATGTAATTCAGTTTATTCGGCCGCCGGTTTGTGGTATTGTGGGGCCTCTCGAACGAAGTCGGAAATGACCGCCAGAAAAGGAGAGCCCTTCATGGATGCGATCCAGCCCAAAACGCCCGACGAAATCATGAAGGAAGCCCTGGTCCGGGAAAAGCAGGCGCACGACTTTTACCAGCAGGCCGCCATGCATTGCAAGGTGCAGATGGTCCGCGAATTGCTGGAAGGCCTCCAGAACGAGGAGAGCCGGCATATCAAACTCATCCAGAACATGCTGACCAAACTCCAGATCGGGTGAACGCATGCCCTCCGGAAAATCCCTTTCCATCGCCCTGGCCTACGGCTCCGGCACGCATGCCGTCGCGTTCCCCGCCGGACGCACCGACCTCTTCGAGCCCCGCCCCACGCCCGGCTTACCCGATGAGAAACGCGCCTTCAAGGACGCGCTGAACCGCCCCATCGGTTCGCCGCCCCTGCGCACCCGGATCCGGCGCGACAGCCGTGTCTGCATCGTCTTCACCGATATCACCCGCGCCACGCCCAACAGCCGGATCATTCCCTGGCTGCTCGAGGAGCTGGCGGACCATCCCCGCGATCGTGTGACCCTGGTCAACGGGCTGGGCACGCACCGCCCCAATACGCGCGCCGAGCTGGAAACCATGCTCACCCCGGCCGTTGTCAACGGCTGGACCGTGGTCAACCATGAGCCCGAAAATCCGGCGGCCCTGAAGGACGTCGGCCTCCTGGACAGCGGGCGCCCGGCGCGGATCAACCGGCTGGTGGCGGAGGCGGACGTGCGGATCCTGACCGGCTTCATTGAGCCCCATTTCTTCGCCGGGTTCAGCGGGGGGCCCAAGGCCATCCTGCCCGGCACCGCGGGATTGGAAAGCGTGATGGACAATCACGGGGCCAAGCCCATTGCCCACCCGGGCGCGGCGTTCGGCGTCACGGACGGGAATCCGATCTGGGAGGAGATGGCCCGCGTGGCCGCCGCGGTGGGGCCGTCGTTCCTGGTCAATGTGACCCTCAACGACAAGCGCGAGATCACAGGCGTGTTCGCGGGCGAGCTGTTCGCGGCGCACCGGAGGGGCTGCGAGTTCGTCAAGGCGTCGGCCATGCGGGCCGTGGAGCGCGAGTATGACGTGGTGGTCACGACGAACAGCGGCTATCCGCTGGACCTGAACCTGTACCAGGGCGTGAAAGGCCTCAGCGCGGGCGTGCGGATCCTGAAGCCGGGCGGCCTGCTCATCCTGGCCTGCGAGTGCCGGGAAGGCGTGCCGGCGGGAAGTCCCTTTGACCGGCTGCTGCGCTCGGCCGCCGATCCGGAGGCGGTGCTTCGGGCGATTGCGACGCCGGGATTCCACGCGCCGGAGCAATGGCAGGCCCAGATTCTGGCGCTGATCCGGCGGCGCGGCCGCATCCTGCTTTACAGCGCGCTGCCCGATGACGCCGTGCGCGCCGCGCATATGGAACCGTGCCGGGACATCGCCGCGGCGGTGAAGCGGGAGCTGGCCCGGCTGGGCCCCGAATCCCGCGTGGCGGTCTTGCCGCAGGGGCCACTGACCATACCCTATCTGGCGCTGGAATCGGGCCTTTAAGGGTGATAGGTCCTATAGGACCTATAGGACCTATTTCTGGACCCGGCGTGCGTTATTTCAAATAATCTTGGCAGGCCTCCACAAAGGCCTCCACATTGGCCCACGGCACTTCGGGTTCCACCAGGTGCGTGGGGGCGGGCATGAGGCCGCCTGTCGGGCCGGCCTGCTCGAGGTTGCGCCGTACCGCATGCTTCACCTCCTGCGGCGTGCCGAACGGCATGGTGGTCTGGGTGCCGATGGTGCCGTGGAAACTGAGGCGATCGCCATAGCGCTTGTGGATCTCGACAAAATCCATGCACTCCGGCTGAACCGGATTGAGGATGTCCACGCCCGCGTCGATCAGTCCCTGGATGGCCGGCTCGGCGAAGCCGCAGGTGTGATACAGGATCAGCAGGTCGCCGGGCGCGGCGGCGCGCGCGCAATCGATCACCCGCTTCAGCCGCGGCTGCAGCCATTCCATCCAGAAGGCGGGCGCCATCAGCATCCCCTGCTGCATACCGATATCGTCGCCCAGCCCCAGCACGTCGATGCCGCTGGCGGCGAGATAGCCCGCCCGCTCGCAGCTGATCCCGGTGATGCGGTCCAGCAGCGCGATCGCCTTGGGGTCCTCGGCCGACATGTCCATCATCAGGTTTTCCATGCCCCTGAGATACCAGGCCGTCTCCCAGATGGTGCAGGCCATCCAGCCGGCGGCGGCGTAGCCCTTGCTTTTCGTCCCGGCCACGCCCGCGGCGGAGCCCTCGAACCGGCCGGCGTCAAGAACCGGCCAGGGCCAGGCCTCGATCTGCTCGACGGAGTCGAACGTCTCCATGGGATGCAGCATATGCGTGAGGTGGAAGGCCTCCTTGGAGTCCGACGGCTCGTAGGCCACGCCGAACTCGTTGATCGTCGTTCCCGCCTTCAGAGGCCGCGGGTAGAAGCCGCTCCAGTCGCGCGCGTGGTTGGATGAGCGGTAGGCCGTGCCGCCGCGGAGCGGAAAGCCGTAGTAGTCGGCATAGTTCCCGTCGGCCCGCCCGGTGGCGGCCTTGAACTTGGCGACCATGGCGGGCGACAGGTCGAAGCCGAAGGGGACGGCGTCGAACCCGCCCTGGCGTTTCAGGCAGCGCAACACATTCTCGCGGGGAGTCGGCATGGTCACCTCACAATCGGTACAGGCGTTTGGCATTCTCGACCAGCACGGCGCGCCGTTCCTCCGGCGTGCGCAGGACATCGGCATACAGGCCGATCTGGCCGAGCGGACTGAGCAGGATCTGGTCCGACCCGAACAGCATCCGGGCCGGGCCCAGGATGTCGAGGCATTGCCTGAAATGCAGGACGTTGGCCCGGCTCAGGCAGAACTCAAGATATAAATTGGGGACAGAGGCGGCGGCCCGGGCCCAGGCGGGGTCGGCCCCGTGTGCGTGCACGATCGGGAGGTCCGGGAAGGCGCGGGCCAGCGCGCACTCCGCCTCGGCGTCGTCGCCGGAGGCCGGCATGAAGAGGATGGGCTTGCCCAGGCGGGCGACCGCCTCCAGCAGCGTCCGGACGTTCGGGGAGGCGGTCGGGCAGGAGATATGGGTCAGCTCCAGTTCGCACGCCGCGAAGGCGGGGTCCGCGCCCCACCGCTCGAGCTCGGCCAGCGACAGGTCCACGTGGGTCGGATCCAGCTCCACCATGCCGCGCAGGGCGGGCCGGCCGCGGATGGCTTCGGCCACATGCCGGTTGCCGGCGGCGATATCGTAGCGCATGGACTCATAGGACGAGACCACGGACAGGGCGATGCCGGCGCGCGCCATGCGGGCCAGCATGGGCGCGGGGTCGTAGTCCTCGCGCGGGCCCGGCATGCGGAAGCGGCCGAGGTGGCTGTGGATATCGATCACGGGCTCGGCGAACGTGAACGGCTCGGCCGAGGCCAGCCGGGGCGCGGCGGCGAAGGCGGCGGGGTCGAGGCCGAGCAGCCGCAGGGCGTTGCCGGCCAGGATGAGCGCCTTGTCGGCGTCCGGCAGGCCGGCTTCCAGCACCTGGTTGAGGGCTTTCTGCATGGAGCGGGCGGGCGCGCCCGAGCTGTAGAGAAGCCGTTCCGCACCGACGGTTTTCGCCGCGGTCTCCACGGCTTCGATGGTGGCAAGCCAGTGCGTGTCGGCCAGCACGTGGGGAAATTCGCGCATGACGGAGAGGCACTCCGCCATGTTCCCGTAATAGACGTCCAGCAGGACCAGCGGAACGCCGGCCTCGGCCGTGAGCCGGGCGAGCGGCCGGGGAAGCTCGCAGCCGGTGGGGCTGTCCACGGTGCTGACCAGGGGGATCAGGCCGTGCTCCTTCATCCGCCGGAACAGGCGGCGGGCCAGCTGGGAGTCGACGGCCCAGCGGTGGGCGGCGGGAAAGAGCCGCACCAGCTTCACGCCGGCGTCCCGGCACTGCCGCAGCTCGGATTCCCAGAGCGGATCGTCCTTGGGATCGATGACGGCGCAGGGGATCAGCCGGCCGCGGCTGGCGCGGCAGGCGGCCAGGGTTTCGGCGTTGCCCGCGGCGAAGTCGTAGTCGAGCCCCTGCTGCGACCACACGGCGGCGGCGGCGACGCGGTGGCGGTCGAGGCTGTCGACCAGGGCGCCGGGGGAGCACGCCGGATCGGGGTCGAGCCGTTTGCCGAACTGCGTCTGGATGTCGATGACGAGCATGGCGGCTCCTTGGTTACCAGCCCAGCGCCTGGACGAGGCGGAAGTAGAGGGGAACGGTGGCCAGGCTGAGGAAGGTGCCGAAGAAGACGGCCTTGGAGCTGAGCAGCGAATCGCCGTTGTAGCGTTCCGTGAACAGCGTGCAGGAGAGGGCGGGCGGCATGGCGGCCACGAGCAGGAAGGTGAGGCGGGGCGTGTCGGGGAGGGGGCAGCCGGCCAGGCCCAGGAGGCGGACAAACGCCAGCGCGGCCAGGGGGGCGGCGGCCAGCCGGAGCGCGAGGACTCCCCAGAGGGCGGGCTCGGGCCGGAGCTGGCTGGTTTTCACTTCGGCCAGCTGGGCGCCGATGACGAGAAGCGACAGGGGGATCATGAGAAGGCCCATCAGCTCGGCGGCGTTGATCAGCGGATGGAGGAACGGAAGGGTGGGCGCCCCGTTGCGCAGGGGCGGCACGGCCAGGGCCAGCGCAAGGCCGGCCACGGTGGCCAGGATGTTGGGGTTGGTGAACATGTTCCGGGCGGATTCGCGCGGGGACATGCCGGGGTTGAGCGTGGCGATGCCGAGGGTCCAGATGGCCGCGCTGCAGCCGATGTTCATCAGGAGGATGGTGGTGACGCCTTCGGCGCCGAAGAGGCCCTGGGCGATGGGAAGGGGCAGGTAGATCCAGTTGGCCAGGGAGACGAGGAAGACGAAGGTCCGGCGGCGGGCGGGCGCCTGGATCAGGGGCGAGGCGGCCAGGCCGACGGCCTCCCCGATCACGATGACGAGGAAGCCGAGAACGGGGATGTACCAGCTGTGCAGGAGCGTGGGGCCGTCAATGGTGCGCAGGAATTGGGCGATGATATAGCAGGGGCAGACGAGGTCGAGGAGGACGCGGCTGATGGTGCGGCTGGCCTCCGGCTTCCAGAGGCCCCGTTTGGCGGCAATCCACCCCGCCACCATGACGAGGAACAGGGTCGACGTCTTCTGGAGCACCACGAGCCAGCCGTTGATCATGGCTCCCGCTTACTTGGTTTCGGGCGCGACCGCCGGCTTGGATTCGATGACGGTGTTCGCTTCCGGGGCCTGGGCGGGCTTCGTTTCCACGGCGAGGGGCGGCACGACGTCGGCCTTCACGGGCGCGGACTCGATTGGAGCGGCCGGCTCGGAGGCGGGCGCGACCGCCACGGGTTCGACCTTGACGGGTTCGACCTTGAACGTCACCGGGGCGGATTCGATTTTGGCGGCCGGCTTGGCGGCGGGCTTGTCCGTCCGGGGTTTGCTTTCGGGGGCCGGGGTTGTCTTTTTGACAGGACTGGGTTTCACCTGGATGACGGTGGCCGGGGGCGGGTTGTTGAAGGTCACGGGCGCCTGCCGCGTGGAGGTTTTCTCCGGCCCGGGCTGGTACGTGCGGCTTTGCTCGCGGAGCTGGGCGTTGGTGTCGCGCAGAACGAAGTTGTACCGCTTGGACAGCAGGCGCCATTCGCCATCGCTGAAGGCGTAGAAATCGTTGAGGTTGTTGACCAGAACGGCGGTGTCGAACGTCTCGAAGCGGGCGGTGCCGGAGCCCTGGGCTTCGGTCAGGAGGGCGGGCGTATCGGGGCCGATGAAAATGGTTTTCTGGGGCTTGCGGCTGAGATAGGCGCCCGAGCGGAACTGATCGAGGGAGAGGGGCTCCCATTTATCGCCGATCCAGTAATAGAGGAGCGGCTCTTCGGAGCCGGACGCAGGCGACCAGCTGACGACGTCGGCCTGGCGCAGGCTTTGCATGTCAAAAGCCAGCTGCACCATCTGCTTGCGCGCGGGCACTACGAGGAGCGTGTTGAGTTTGCCGGCGGCGGAGGCGACACAGGGGAAAAGAAGACAAACAGCCAGACCGGCGGGTAACAGTGCTTTTTTCATGGCCAGGTTCCTTTAAACTGAAGACGGAGCAAGACTAACGCCGCCCAAAGACGAAAACAAGGAAAAAGCCTGAAAGGGAGGCAGATCCGGTTGCGGCTCTCCTTGAAATAGGTCCTATAGCTCCTATAGGTCCTATAATCTTATTTTCCCAGCGCCTTCCTGAATTCCCGGGTCATCACCGGCAGGATTTGGAACAGGTCGCCGACGATGCCGTAGGTGGCTGATTTGAAGATGGGGGCGTCGGGGTCCTTGTTGACGGCGATGATGATGTCCGAGGACATCATGCCGGCGAGGTGCTGGATCTGGCCGCTGATGCCGAACGCGAAGTAG
>CAYZVY010000166.1:4149-9370 GCA_964481675.1 uncultured Verrucomicrobiota bacterium | reverse complement strand
AGCAGCGGGGTGTCGCAGCGCCAGCAGTGGGGATAGCTGTGCTGGATGGTGCCCTGGTGGATCAGCTTGCCCTCGGCCTTCAGGCGCTTGATGATGGCCGGGTCGGCCTTCTTGACCTCCTGGCCGACATAGTCCGTCACCTCGTGCGTGAAGCGCCCCTCCTCATCCATGGGGCAGACCGCGGGGACGCCCTCCTTCTGGCCGGTGCGGTAATCGTCCTCGCCGAAGCCGGGCGCCATGTGCACGATGCCGGTGCCGTCGGCGGTGGAGACGAAATCGGCCGGCACGACGCGGAAGGCGCCCTCGGCCTTCCGGGAAGCAAAATAGGGGAACAGCGGCTCGTAATGCAGGCCGGCCAGGCGCGAGCCCGGAAACTCCTCGAGCACCTCGCAGGCGCCCTCGGTTTTGTAGTAGGCCGGCAGGCGCTCCTTGGCCAGGATATACTCGTCGGCCCCGTCCTTCACGCGCACGTAGGCGATCTCCGCGCCCACGGCCAGCGCCATGTTAGAGGGCAGCGTCCACGGCGTGGTGGTCCAGGCCAGGATGTACGTGTTCGGCTGCCCCTCGACCTTGAACCGGATCGTGATGGCAGGATCCTGGACGTCCTGGTAGCCCTGGTTGGTCTCGAAATTCGACAGCGGCGTGGAGCAACGCGGGCAGTAGGGCAGCACCTTGCTGCCCTCATAGATCAGCCCCTTGTCCCAGAGCGACTTGAACACCCACCAGATGGACTCCATGAACGGGGCGTCCATCGTCTTGTAGTCGTGGTCGAAATCGACCC
Organism: uncultured Verrucomicrobiota bacterium; assembly: GCA_964481675.1. GTDB lineage: Bacteria > Verrucomicrobiota > Kiritimatiellia > CAIKKV01 > CAIKKV01 > CAIKKV01. Next base: position 8,589 of record CAYZVY010000166.1, on the reverse strand, counting down.
ACCGGCCCATGCGGGTGACGATCTCGCGCCACTCGCGGGTGTAGCGCAGCACGATGCTGCGGCAGCTTTCGTTGAACGCGCCGACGCCCAGCTTCTCGATGTCGCGCTTGCCGCTGACCTTCAGCGACTGCTCCACCTCGTATTCCACGGGGAGCCCGTGGCAGTCCCAGCCGAAGCGGCGCTCCACGCAGGCGCCGCGCATGGCCTGGTAGCGCGGCACCACGTCCTTGATGGTGCCGGCCAGCAGGTGGCCGTAATGCGGCAGGCCGGTGGCGAAGGGGGGGCCGTCGTAAAAGACGAAATCGCGGCCGCCGCGCCGCTGCTCGACGGAGCGGACGAACGTGCCGTTCGTTTTCCAGAACGCCAGGGCCTCGTGCTCGAGGGCCGGGAAATCCAACTTGCGGGACGGTGCCTTGAACATGACTTAAGTTCCCTTGAACGACTCTTCCACAACCCTGCGAAACCCGGCCGACCCGTGCTTGAGCTCACGCGATCCCCGCGTGATCTTGCACAGGCTGACCCCCAGTTCTTCCGCGATGCGCCGCTGGGAATGGCCCTCCCGGAGCAGCTTGACCAGGCGCCAGCGCAAGGCGATCTTTTCCAGCTCCCGGGGCGTCAAGATGGCATGAATGAAATCCGACGCCGTCGCCGGATCGCCCAGCCGGGAAAAGGCGTCCGCCAGCTCCCGCACCATCGCCTCGCGTTCGGTTTCGGTCATCGTCGTGCCTTCCAGAATGACCCTTTAGAATAGCGCACTTTCCCTCCCGCGATCAATATCCAACTTGCCCCTGCAAGACGGTCCCTTTCACGCCCCGCGGCGCGGGACCGACACCGCCCACTCTTTCCTGAAATAGGGACGGCCGCCCAGGTCGATTTCCGCGTTCAGCGTGTGGTGGAATGCCGTCGCGTCGCTGGCCGTCACGGCGCGCAGCCGGAGCGCCAGCTCCCCGCCGGGCGACGCCTGGCCGGCTGTCACCTCCGCCGTCGCCACGGTCCGGGCCGGGTCGCGGGCCGACACCTCAAACGACCCTGTCAACTCGGCCAGCGCCCCGTACCGCACCCGGAACGCCGCCGTTTCCGTCTCCCGGATCCGGTCTTCGGTGAAGGTCAGTTCCGGCGCCTCCGGCAGCGGCCTGTCCGCCTCCGCCTTGAGCCGGCGGACCGCCGGCTTCGGATGACCCCGCCCCTCCGCCGGCGCCACCGGCAGCACCACGTGCGACGGCCGCGCCACATCCCGGTAAACGGTGTTGCGGGCCGCCAGCGGGGTCGGCCAGACATTCAGGTAATCGCTGGACGCCACGTCGATCCGGATCCGGTGGCCCGCCGCAAAGCGGTAGGCGCAGGTGAGCAGTTCCACGTCCAATTCGTAGACGCGCCCCGGAACCAGCGGCGAGGGATCGGTGTGCGACTCGCGGTGGGTTCCGTTCAGCCACCCCTTGGTCACCAGCACGGAGGTGCCGTCGGGCGCCACATCGCACAGCTTCACGCAAAAGAGGGCCGTCGCAGCGGTGGACGAAACGAATAGCGTGGCCCGGGGCTGGCCGATCACCTCCACCGGTTTCGGCAGCGGCGCGGTCGTGTAAACCAAGGAGTGGATCTCGTCCGGCCGCTGGTCCAGCGGCATCGCCCAGTTCGCGTTGAACGGCCCGCCGCCATGGAATCCGGCCTGCCGCCCGATCCGCGGGTCATAGGCATGGGTGTCGGAAGCCGGAGCGGACCCGCCCGGCTTGCGGATCGACAGCCCGCCCGCCGGACCCAAATAGAAGCGGGTCTGGCGCGTGCCGGGCGGCGGCCAGGCCCGCTCCGCGCGGAACCGGCCCGCGTCCAGCGGCAGCAGCGTTTTCGGCTCCGAATAATCCCGCACGAAGACCGTCACCGGCGGCTCGCGGTCCACGCCGTTGCGGAGCCCTTTCAGGTGCCGGTCGAACCAGCGGAGTGCCTCGCGGTCCCAGTCGATATTCGGCCCGGGAAAGGCCCGGTCCGGCCATTCGTGCGACCACGGACCGATCAGCGCCCGGTGCGGGGTTTTGACGGACGCAAAGATGCGCAGCAGCGGGGAATGGTACCAGTCGGCCCAGCCGTCCACCACGAACACGGCGCAGCGGACGCGGTCGTAGCGGCCGCGCATGGAGCGCTCCCGCCAGTAAGGCCCGTCCACCATGTTCCGGACAAAGCCGAGGCTCCAGGGCTCGGTCTTCTCCAGCCGCTCCCGCCACAGGCTGGCCCATTGGGCGCCGACGTCCTCCGGCCGGGGCGGCAGCAGGTTGAGCGCGTCCATGAGCGGGCCGTAGCAGGTGTGCATGTAGGGGCGCGGCGAGCCGCCGGGGTTGGTCCATTCGGTGTAGGGGTCGTCGCTGCCTGAGCGGGCGATGATGGCCTTGAGGGCGGGCGGCGCCGCCACGGCTGCCTGGAGTGCCGCCACCGCGCCGTAGGAGATGCCCCACATGCCCACCGACCCGCTGCACCAGGGCTGGCGGGCGATCCACTGGATCAGGTCCACGGCGTCCTGCCGCTCGTCGGCGCTGTAGATGCTATTGCTCGAGCCGCCGGAGGAGCCGGTGCCGCGGATGTCGGCGGTCAGCATGGCATAGCCCCGGCTGACGAACGGGTGCGGGCCGCCGAGCGGGCCCTTGTGGTACGGGGTCACCATCAGGATGGCCGGCACGGGGGCGCCTTTGGCCGGACGGTGCAGGTGAACCGACAGGGTCACCCCGTCGCGCATGGGAACAAGAAGCGACTCCGAACGGCTGGCTGGACTCATGGCGTTCCTCCGATTCGGGTCCATTATGCCTGTTCCCGGCGCGGCCGTCAAAGGGGGAGGCAAACCTCGGCTTGATTCACCGGCGCGATTCCAGTAAGGTGACGGTTCAATACGCCCCCGTAGCTCAGTTGGACAGAGCGAGTGATTCCTAATCACTAGGTCGCAGGTTCAATCCCTGTCGGGGGTGCCAGTCACCAGAGCTGCCTCGCTCCGCTTCGGCAGCACGGTGACTGGCTCTATGCCGAAAGGCAGCTCTGGTGACTGGCTTACCGGTAGACCTCCCGACGGTGACCGATCCGGATCACGATAACCACAAGTTCGCGGTCTCGAATCGCATACACAATGCGCCAGTCGCCCACGCGAACACGGTAAAGGTCGTCCGGCCCGGCCAATTTCTCGACCCCCATGGGCCGTGGCTCTTCCTGCAACGCTTCAAGTTTCCGCATCACGCGTCCGCGCATGTCTCCGGGCAGCCGATCGAGGGTCTTACAGGTGCGCGAATCCAGGCGGACGGTATAACTCATGCCCGCGCCCGTCGTTTCCGCTTATAGTCCTCCAGCGTGGCGAATGCGGCCGGGTTCCGGTCGAATTCCTTCAAGACGTTCGCGGCATCCCGGATGTCTTCGGCGTCTTCAAGCCGTTGAAGCAAGGCCAGGTCTTCGGACGATACCAGCGCAGCAACCGGTTTTCCGCGCCGGGAGAAAATGACCCGCTCGCCTCCATAGGACACACGGTTGATGGCGTCGGCCAGGTTGTTCCGCGCCTCCGCGATGCTCATGGTCGTCATGGTGTCGATCTCCGTATATGTCCATAATGTACAATACCGCGCCTTTGCCGTCAAATCCATAAGTCGTGGCGTCGAGTCAGCACGAAAAGGTGCTCATCCCGGACCGCATGCCCCTTCTCAGCCGTCTTACTGGCCAGCCCATCCCGTAACCAAACACACAGTGGACGCGAGCCTTCATCACGCTTATAGTGTCTTCATGAAACGGAAACTGGCCATCCTCGCGGCCGTAGGCGTTGTACTGGTCGTTGCCGCCATCCTGGTCTCGGGAGCGCTCATCCGCTCCTCGGCCAACGGACGGCTTTATTCTGCCGTCGAAAGCATCCCGCACCGTCACGCGGGGCTGCTGCTGGGCTGCGCGTCAACTTTGTCCGACGGGCGGACCAACCTTTTCTTCACCTACCGCATCGAGGCCGCCGCCGCGCTCTTCAAGGCCGGCAAGATCGACTGTCTCATCGTCAGCGGCGACAACCATGTGGCCGGCTACGACGAGCCGTCCGACATGAAACAGGCGCTGATGAACCTTGGTATCCCGTCCGACCAGATCTACTGTGACTATGCGGGCTTCAGGACCCTTGATTCAGTCGTGCGCGCCCGCGCCATTTTCGGTCAAACCAACATCACGGTCATTTCGCAAGGGTTTCACAACCAGCGCGCCATCTACATCGCCCGCCACGAGGGCGTGGACGCGATCGGCTTCAGCGCCCGGGATGTCGATTCGTTCAATAGTTTCCGCACACGGGTCCGGGAACAACTCGCGCGGGTGAAAACCGTTCTGGATGTCTGCCTGCTTGGAACCGGCCCGAAATTCCTGGGGCCGCACATTGAAATTGATACGGAGGGACGAGCTCCCGCGAGTCCGTGATGGGCCGGCATGGCGCATGCGGCTCGGCGG
>CAYZVY010000166.1:0-4049 GCA_964481675.1 uncultured Verrucomicrobiota bacterium | reverse complement strand
GGGACGAGCTCCCGCGAGTCCGTGATGGGCCGGCATGGCGCATGCGGCTCGGCGGGGTTTCCCGCGCCCCTTACAGCCACCGCTTGCGGCGGAAATACAGGGCCAGGCCGCCGGCGATGACGGCCATCGTGCCCAGCAGCCCGTAGTAGCCGTAGGGGGACTGCAGTTCGGGCATGTTGTTGAAGTTCATGCCGTAGATCGACGCCAGGAAGGTGATCGGGATGAAGATGGCCGACATGACCGTCAGCACCTTCATCACCTCGTTCATCCGGTTGCTCACGCTGGAGAGATACACGTCCAGCATCCCGCCGATCACGTCGCGCAGCGATTCCACCGTCTCGATCACCCGCACCGTGTGATCGTACAGGTCCCGCAGGTACAGCCGGATGGCCGGGCTCACCTGCGGCAGGTCCCCCCGCTCCAGGGTGCCGATCACCTCGCGCAGGGGCCAGACCGATTTGCGCACCCTCATCAGATCCTGCTTGATGCGATGCAGCCGCTGCAGCATGGCCGGATCCGGGTTCGCCACCAGGTCGTCCTCCATCTCGTCGGCGGCATCGCTGTAGCGCTCCAGGATCACAAAATACTCGTCCACCAGGCAGTCCAGCAGGGCATAGGTCAGGTAGTCGGCCCCATGCTTCCGGATCGGCCCCTTTCCTCCGCGGATGCGCGCGCGGACCGGGTCGAACACATCGCCGGGAACTTCCTGGAACGTCAGCAGGAAGCCGGGCCCGAGCACCAGGCTGACCTGCTCCGAGGACACCTCGTCCGGCTTGGCGATGAGCATGCGGATGACGATATACAGAGAGCCTTCGAAAACATCCAGCTTGGGGCGCTGGTTGGTGTGCATGATGTCTTCCATCACCAGGGGATGCAGGCCGAACAGGTCGCCCATCCGGCGCACGGTGTCGGCGTCGCCCACCCCGTCGATATTCAGCCAGACCACGGCCGAGCCAGCGCGCGCGTCGCGGATCTGGGCATCGGTGGGATCCGCCGTTTCGGCCAGCCCGCCGGGCCCATACGCGACCAAGGTCACGCCGGGTTTCCGCCCCTCTCCATTCTTGCCGGAATAGACCAGGCTGCCCGGGGGAAGCCCCACCTTCTGCCTGGCGCCGAGATGATGTCGCGTCATAAAATTCCTCCCCGTCCTGCGAAGACTATACGGGAAACGACGGAGCAATTCCATCATTCCCTTCTTCCCCTCTTCCCGGTATGGTATGTCCCAACCTGGAGGCATCATGAGCATGGCCGATTCCCGCTTCTACCTGGAACCCGTTTGCGACATCCTGCGCAAGACCTGGCCCGGGAACCGGCTGGTGAACGTGGTCTGCCACGGTCACAGCGTACCCTCGGGGTACTTCGCCACGCCCGTGGTCGACACCTTCAACGCCTACCCCCATCTGCTGCATGCCGGCCTGAAGGCCCGCTTCCCGTTCGCCGTGATCAACGTGATCGTGACCGCCATCGGCGGGGAGAACAGCGAAAGCGGCGCCGGCCGCTTCGAGGCCGAGGTGCTGACCCACCGGCCGGATGTGCTGACGATCGACTACGGGCTGAACGACCGCGGCCTCGGGCTGGAGCGAGCCGCCAGGGCCTGGCGCAAGATGATCGAGGCCGCGCTCAAGGCAAACGTGAAGGTGGTGCTGCTGACCCCCACGCCCGACCGCACGCAACTGCCCGGAGCGGCGGACAAGGAGCGGCAGCCCCTGCTGGCCCACGCGGAGCAGATCCGGGGCCTGGCGGCGGAATACGGCACGGGACTGGTCGACTGCCTGGCCGAATTCGCCGCGGCCGACGGAAGCCTGCTGGATTACCTGTCCTGGTCCAACCACCCCAACCGCGCGGGCCACGACCTCGCCGCCCGCGCCCTGCTCCGCTGGTTCCCGCCCGCGGCCTTTCCGGCGGGGTGACGGGTTGCTTATGCGTGGGAGCGCGGCCTGCCCTGAGCGAAGGGCACCGGCCGCGCGATCAGGCAGCCCCCTTGCGCGTCTCGCGCCACGGTGTGGCGCTCCCACCTCCATTCGCAGGGCAGCGATGACCTTACCCGCTTTTGTGATGCACCGTCATCACCGGCTTCCCCTCCTGTGGAGGGCCTTCCACCAGCCGTGACCGGATGGCGTGGTACATGACCGCCAGGGCTTCCTTGTCGTGCTCGGTTTTCAGGGCCGCCATGCCTTCTTCAAAGATCCGATTGGCCCGCCCGGGATCCTTCAAATGAACGATGGCGATGTCGATCATCTCCACATACGGCTGGCGTTCGGCCGGAAACTCGCGGGCGATCTCCTCGAACCCGTTCATGGCCTCCTCATACAGGCCACTCGCCTTGCGGGCCTGCGGGATGCTGTACATGGGCGTCGGCGCGGGATCGTCATGCCCCTGTGACACCAGCATCTCGCCAAACCATTCGGATGCAATGCCCGCCAGCGGAAGCCCCAGAATGACAGCCCCGATCAGGATACAGAACGGGCTCATGAAGGAAACCCACCCGTTCACCCCGATCACGAAAAAGGGAAGAGCGAAAAGCAAGCGCCAGGCGAGGGATTTCAGGAATATCGGATAGTTCGACACGAGAGCCCTTTCGGCAGTGCCTTGAAATGACAACTGTATGGCAAAATCACAAAAGATAGAATCATTCTTTTCGCTTTACTCCCGCCCCCCGGCAACGCCACACTCCCGTCATCCCAAGGAGAGACCACCCATGCCGATGTCTTCGCCCCGCCAGATCATCCCCCTGAATAACGGCTGGAGATTCCAGCGTGGCGACGACCCCCAAAGGGCCCGGCCCGGCTTCGACGATTCCGCCTGGGAAACGGTGCGGGTGCCCCACGACTGGGCCATCACCGGCCCCTTCGACCCCGAGAACGACATCCAATTCACGGCCATCATGGAAGACGGGGAGCGCAAACAGCGCCCGCACACGGGCCGCACGGGCGGCCTCCCCCACGTCGGCAAGGCCTGGTATCGCCTGTCCTTCGATCTGCCAGCCGCCGTCGCGAACAAGCGGACCTGGATCGAGTTCGACGGCGTCATGAGCCACAGCCGCGTCTTCTGCAACGGCCAGCCGGTCGGCAGCTGGCCCTTCGGCTACGCCTCCTTCGCCTTCGACCTGACCGCCGCTGTCAAACCGGGCCGGAACCTGCTGGCGGTTTCCGTGGACAACAAGCCGCTGGCCTCACGCTGGTATCCCGGCGCGGGGATCTACCGCCACGTGCGCCTCGTCATCGCCTCCCCTGTTCACATCGCCCACTGGGGCACGCGCATCACCACGCCGGCCGTCTCTACCGACGCCGCCACGGTCCGGGTCGAAACCACGCTCGTCAACACGATCGACGCCGCGGACGTCGAACTCGAAATCCGGGTACTGGACCCGGATGGCCTCGTCGTCACGGAGACGCGGTCAGAGGAGCGCCTCACCGGCAGCCGGACCGTTGCCCAGTCTCTCGCCATTCCCAGGCCGCAATTGTGGTCGGTCGACAGCCCCCGGCTTTACACGGTCCAGTCGCGGGTGCGGGTCGCGGGCCGGGAGGTGGACGCCACGGCCACCCCGTTCGGCGTCCGGACGCTCCGCTTCGACGCCGCCACCGGGTTTCACCTCAACGGAACCCGCGTCCGCCTCAACGGCGTCTGCATGCACCACGACCTCGGGCCGCTCGGGGCGGCCATGAACACGGCCGCCCTCGCGCGCCAGCTGCGCCTGCTCAAGGAGATGGGCTGCAACGCCATCCGCACGAGCCACAACCCGCCCGCCCCCGAGCTGCTGGACCTGGCGGACACGATGGGCTTTTTCGTCATCGACGAAGCCTTCGACGAGTGGCGCTCCGCCAAGATGGAAAACGGCTACCATACCCTGTTCGAGGAATGGGCTGAAAAGGACCTGCGCGCCATGATCCGGCGCGACCGCAACCACCCCAGCGTCATCATGTGGAGCCTCGGCAACGAGATCCGCGAGCAGGGCGAACCCGGAACCGGCCTCGCCACATGCCGCTTTCTCCACGACATCGCCCATGACGAGGACCCCACCCGCCCCACCACGGCCGGATTCAACCAGT
>CAYZVY010000165.1:0-9463 GCA_964481675.1 uncultured Verrucomicrobiota bacterium | reverse complement strand
ACCACTGGAACGACCTGGTGATCCCGGGCTTCGACTACGTGGTGATCGAGAATACCCTGGGCAAGTCCGGCAAGACGGTGAAGACCCTCACGAAGCTGCCGCTGAACGTCCAGGGGCTGGTGGGGAACGCCGCCGGGCTGTAGGACGGGGCAGGGGCGTCTTGACCCCCTGCGGGGTCACGCGCACCAGGGTGACGGTGGTGGAGAAGATGCTTTCCTCGCGGTCGGTGCCGGGCGGGCGGCGGAACACGTCCACCCGGTACTGGGCGGAGGTGCGGCCCCGGCGGGACTGGAGGGCCTCGAACCGCAGCATGTCCCCATTTCCGGAACGACGGTGGAACTCCACCTGGTCCATCGCCACGGTCAGGAAGAGGCAGGTGGGGAAGTCGCGGCTCACGGCCATCCAGGCCACCTCGTCCACCCATTTCAGCAGGTTGCCCCCGAACAGGAAGCCGTAGTGGTTCAGGTGCTCCGTCATCACCAGTTTGTAGGTTGTGATCGACATGGCGGTATAGTGATTTACTTTCGGCGACAAATCAAGCTACGATCCTGCCCATGATGTCCTGCTTCATCTTCGGCATTCCGCTCCGCCGCCTGGCCGCCACCCTGGCCATCGCCGCGGCGTCCACGTTCCTGCTGTTCGGCTACGAGTTCGTCCGCAGCGTGGCCCAGTCGCTGTTCGTCGAGGCCTACGGCACCGACCGCCTGCCGTGGATCATGGCGACGGCCCCCCTGGGCACCCTGCTGATGGTTTACGGGTACGGGCGCCTGCTGTCGGTCACGGGGCCGCGCCTGGCCATCCTTCTGAGCACCGCCCTCTCGGCCCTCTTCATTGTCGGCTGCCAGCGTTCGCTGCTGGCCGGGTGGAAGCCCGCGTCCGCGCTGCTTTACGTGTTCCGGGAGGGCTACATCGTGCTGCTGGTCGAGCAGGTGTGGTCGTTCCTCAACTCCACGCTCACGGTAAAGGACGGGCGCAAGCTGAACGGCCTGGTTTGCGGCATCGCCTCGCTGGGCCCCATTGCGGGGGGATTTGTCGTGAAAAACCTGGCGGTCGACTGGGGCAGCGCCAACCTCCTGATGCTGGCGGCGGCCAGCCTGGTGCCCGTGGGGATCCTGGCCGTGGCGTCGTTCCACCTGGCCGGGGAGCCGGTTCCCTCCGCCGGGGAGGGCCATGGTCGACACGGGCACCTGGGGCTGAAGGCGCTGGCCGGAACTCCCGTTTTGCGCCGGATGGCCGTCCTGATCCTGCTGACCCAGATCGTCTCCGCCGCGCTGGAACTGCTCATGAACGTGCGGGTCAAGGCGTTCATTCCCGACCCCGACGCCCGCACCGCCTGGTTTGGCGGGTTGTACGGCTGGCTCAACGTCGGTGCGGCGGCGTGGCAGTTCGTCTTCACCCCGCTGGCCCTGTGGCTCCTGTCGCTGAGGGCGATCCACACGCTCATTCCCCTCGTCAACATGGCCGCCGCCGCGCTGGCGCTGTTTGTGCCCGGATTAGGGACAGCGGCCGGCGCCTATATGACCTTCAAGATCCTGGACTATTCGATTTTCAGGGCGGCCAAGGAAGTGCTGTATATCCCCCTGTCGTTCGATGCCCGCTACCGGGCCAAGGAAGTGATCGACGCCTTCGGGTACCGGCTGGGCAAGGGCTTGTCGTCGATGGGCTTCGCCGCGCTCCGGGGCCTGATGACGATCCCCCTGGCCGCGTATCCGCTGACGGCCCTGGTGGCGGCGGCGGCCTGGCTGCCGATCGCGCGCGGCATGGTCCGGGCGTCACAAGCGACGGATGAAGCGCCGGAAAAGGATGCCCCCGCATGACAGAATCAGACGAGCTGAAGCGGTTCAGGACGATGCTGGAGCAGGCGCACGATATCGTGTTCCTCACGGGGGCGGGCATGTCGACCGAGAGCGGGATCCCGGACTTCCGGTCGGCGCAGGGGCTGTATGCCTCGGGCGTCAGCGAAGAGGTGTTCGACATCGAGGTGTTCAAGCGGCGGCCGGAGGTCTTCTACGGGTTTGTCCGCGCCTACGGGCCGGCCTTCCGGGCGGCCCGGCCGCACGCCGGGCACAAGGCCATCACCGCGCTGGCCCGGCGGGACGAGTGGACGCGCGTGACGGTGGTGACCCAGAACATCGACAACCTGCACCAGGAGGCGGGGAATCCGGTAGTGCTGCCGGTGCACGGGGTCCTGGCCGACAGCCTCTGCCAGGGCTGCGGCGCGATTACCGCCACCGACGCCCTGTGGCCCGAGGTGGAGGCGGGGCGGGTGCCGCGCCATGCGTGCGGGGGCGTGTTCAAGCCGGCGGTCGTCTTTTATGGCGAACCGCTTCCGGACGAGGTGTTCCGGGCTGCGCGCAACCGGGTGTATGCGGCCGATCTGCTGGTGGTGTGCGGGACGTCGCTGACTGTCTTTCCGGCAGGCGGGCTGCCCCGCGAGCGGCAGGATTCCTGCAAGGTCGTGGTCATCAACCAGGGGGAAACCTGGCTGGACGAGCACGCCGATCTCATCTTCCGCGACCCGGTGGGCGCCGTCCTGGGCCAGGCCGTAAAAGAGCATTGAAAAGGGGCGCTGAATCCGTCAATGTGGAGACATGAGCACCTCCTCCAACCGGCTGTTTATCGTGGACGTGATGCCGCTGCTGTATCGCGGCCATTTCGTGTTTTTGCGTAATCCCCGGATCACCACGACCGGGCTGAACACCTCGGCCCTGTACGGCTTCGCCTCCCTCCTGCTCCAGATCATTGACGAGCAGAAGCCGACCCACCTGGTGCTGGTTCTCGATTCGGAAACGCCGACGTTCCGGCATGAGGAGTTCGCCGCCTACAAGGCCCACCGCCAGAAGGCGCCGGAGGACCTGGTGGCGGCCATTCCCATGGCCGTGGAACTGGCCAACGCCCTGAACATCCCGATCCTGCGGGTGGACGGGTTCGAGGCGGACGACGTGATGGGTACCCTGGCCCGCCAGGCCGAGAAGGCCGGCTTCATGACCTATCTGGCTACGCCCGACAAGGATGCGGCCCAGCTGGTGGACGCCCGCACCTTCCTGTTCCGGCCGGGCAAAGCCAATGTGCCGCCCGAGATCCTGGGCTTCGCGGAAGTCTGTACGCACTGGGGGCTCCAGTCGCCCGCGCAAATGGTGGACTACCTGAGCATGGTGGGGGATGCGTCCGACAACATTCCCGGCATTCCGGGGGTGGGGGAGAAAACCGCGCAGACCCTGCTGACAGACTACGGGTCGCTGGACGCCATTCTCGAGCGCGCCGGCGAAATCAAGGGAAAGCTCGGCGAGCGCATCGCCGCCAACCGCGAGCTCGCCCTGATCAGCCGCCGGCTGGCGACGATTCGGGACGACGTGCCGATTCCGGTGACCTTCGACGAGCTGCAACGCCAGGAACCGGACAAGGCGGCGTTGAAGGCGGTGCTGACGAAATTTGAATTGCTGCAGATCGGGCGCCGCCTGCTGGGAAGCGACTTCACGATGGAGTCGGCTGAATCGTTCACGCAGCTGGCGGACACCGCCCACTCCTATGAAATCGCGACCGGGGCCGGGCTGGATCCGGTTATCGCGGCCCTGTCACAGGCGCCGGAATGGGCGTTTGCCGTGCAGACGACCGGCGTGGCGGCCTGGCAGGTCCGGTTGGTGGGCTTGTCATTCAGTGCGTCCCCGGGAACCGCCTGGTTTGTCCCCGTTCCGGCGGATGCCGCGGCGGCCAGGGCCGTTCTGGAGCGGTTCCGTCCGCTGTTCGAGAAAAACGGGCCGACGAAGATCGCGCACAATCTCAAGTTCGCCATGACCGTGCTGCGGACGCACGGGATCCGGCTGGCGGGCCCGCTTCGCGACACCATGCTGGCCCATGCCGTGCTTGACGCGGCGGACCGCCACACGCTTAACCACCTGTCGCGCCAGCTGTTGAATTACGATCCCATTCCGATTGCCCGGATCCTGGGGGAGAAAGGCAAGGACTTGAGCGAATTGGAGCCGGCCGCCATTCTGGACTACGCGGCCGAGGAAGCGGATCTGGCCCTTCAGGTGCACCGGAAACTGCTTCCAAGCGTGCTGGCGGAAGGCGCCATCCGGGCGCTGGAGGAATGCGAGGAGCCGCTGGTCGAGGTGCTGGTGGACATGGAGGAGCAGGGAGTTCGGATCGATCCCGAGGTGTTGCGGGAATACGGGCGCGAGCTGGGCCGCGAGCTGCTGGACCTGGAAACGCGCATTGTGGAATCGGCCGGGGGCGGCTTCAATATTTCCTCGCCCAAGCAGCTGGGCGACGTGCTTTTTGACCGGCTGAAGCTCGATCCCGCCGCCACGCGCACGGCCACGGGCCAGTATGCCACGGGCGAGGATGTGCTCCAGAAGCTGGTGGGGCGCCATCCCGTGGTGGAGATGATCCTGGAACACCGGGTGTGCAGCAAGCTGAAGTCGACGTATGTGGACAAGCTTCCGGAGTGCATCAACCCCAAGACCGGCCGGATTCACTCCACGTTCAGCCAGATCCTGACTGAGACGGGGCGGCTGTCGTCGTTCGACCCCAACCTCCAGAACATTCCGATCCGGACGGAGCGCGGGCGCCGGATCCGCGGCGCGTTTATTCCCCGGGATGCCGGCCATGTGCTGCTGTCGGCCGACTATTCCCAGGTGGAACTGCGGGTGGTGGCGGCGCTGAGCGGCGACCGGGGGATGCGCGAGGCGTTCGAGCGCGGGGCGGACGTTCATACCGAGACGGCCGCCCGGGTGTATGGCGTCATGGCCCCGTTCGTGACGCCCGAGATGCGTTCGCGCTGCAAGATGGTGAACTTCGGCATCATCTACGGCATTTCGGCATTCGGGCTGGCCCAGCGGCTCGCCATCAGCCGGAAACAGGCAGCCGACCTGATCGACGCGTATTTCGTCCAGTATCCCGGCGTGAAGGAGTACATGGACAGGACGATCGCCGAGGCCCGGACGAGGGGCTTTGTCGTCACCGCCCTGGGGCGGCGGCGGTTCCTGCGCGATATCGTGTCGCGCAACGCCACCTCCCGCCAGGCGGCGGAGCGGAACGCCATCAACACCCCGGTGCAGGGCACGGCGGCGGACCTGATCAAGCTGGCCATGATCCGCATTCACCAGGCGTTGAACGCCCGCAAGCTGGGCGCGCGCCTGGTCCTGCAGGTGCACGACGAACTGCTGCTGGACGTCCCCCGCGCCGAAGAGGCCGAAGTCCGTGTTTTACTGAAGGAATCCATGCTGCATGCGCTGAATCTCGGGATTCCGCTGGGCGTAGAAATGAAAAGCGGCGAAACCTGGCTCGAGGCGCATTAAAAGTAGCCGTTTCTTGACTCTGTCGTCGGGAATGGGCATGATATAAAGACATTGTGTTAATAAATGGCGGAGGGCCTATGCAGGTCAGTCAGATCAGCATTTTCATCGAGAACCGGAGCGGCCGGCTGGCCGCCATCACGTCGTTCCTGGGCAAAGCCGGGATCAATATCCGGGCCTTATCCCTGGCGGATACGAGCGACTTCGGCATTTTGCGCCTGATCGTGGACAAGCCCAAAGAGGCGTGCCTGCTGCTGAAGGAGCAGGGCTTCACCTATTCGCTGACCGATGTGGTGGCCGTGGAGGTTCCCGACCGGCCGGGAGGCCTCGCCAGCGTGCTGAATCTCCTGCATGAAGGCGGGATCAACGTGGAATACATGTACGGGTTTGTCGAGAAATCGGCGGACAAGGCGGTGCTGGTTTTCCGGTTTGACGATGTGGCCGCCGCCGTGAAGCGGCTGACATCGGGCGGGGTGAAGGTGCTGAAGAGCGCGGAGGTCCTGGCCCTGTGAATAAGCCGACCGTCCCCGCCAATCGCATCTGGAATCCCGGCCGAGAGTGCCTCGGGAAAAACCAACTGGCCGATCTCCAGCTGGAGCAGCTCCGCGAGCAGCTGCACCGCGTCTGGAAGCATGTTCCGTATTATGCCGACAAGATGAAGCAGGCGGGCCTGACGCCCGATTCGATCCGGAGCCTGGACGACGTCCGGCTGCTGCCCTTCACGCTGAAGGACGACCTGCGGCAGGGCTATCCCTACAAGACCTTTGCCGTGCCCCTGAAGGAGATTGTCCGCATCCATGCCTCGACCGGGACCACCGGCAAGCCGACGGTGGTGGGGTATACCCGCCGCGACATGGAAACCTGGACCGAGGTGGTGGCGCGCTTCCTGGTGGCGGGCGGCCTGACGGACGAGGACGTGGTCCAGATCGCCTTCGGCTACGGGCTGTTCACCGGGGGGTTCGGCCTCCATTACGGCGTCGAAAAAGTGGGCGCGGCGGTCATCCCGGCCTCCTCCGGCAATACGGACCGCCATCTGATGCTGATCCAGGATTTCGGATCCACGGCGCTGGTCTGCACGCCGACCTATGCCGTGCACCTGGGCGAGTCGCTCCAGAAATCGGGCATTCCGGCCGAGGCGCTGAAGCTGCGCCTCGGCTTTTTCGGCGGCGAATTCTGGACCAATGAGATCCGGCAGAAGATCGAGTCGCTGCTGGGGCTGTTCGCCACCGACAACTACGGCCTGTCCGAGATCATCGGCCCCGGCGTGAGCGGCGAGTGCGTCCACCAGAAGGGGATGCACGTGCAGGAGGATCATTTCCTGTTCGAGATCGTGGACCGCGACACCCTGCAGCCGGTGAAGGACGGGGAGCTGGGGGAGGTGGTGATCACCACCCTCACGAAGGAAGGCATTCCGGTGATCCGGTACCGCACGCGCGACATCACGCGCGTCATTCCCGAGGACTGCCCGTGCGGCCGCACCACGCGGCGGATGGAGAAGGTGACGGGGCGGACGGACGACATGCTGATCATCCGCGGCGTCAACATCTTCCCCTCGCAGGTGGAAGAGGTGCTGATGCGGCTCCAGGGAACGGCGCCGCATTACCTGCTGATCGCCACGCGCGACGGGGCGCTGGACAATCTCGAGGTGAAGGTGGAGATGTCGGAAAACCTGTTCACCGACCAGATGCGCAAGCTGAACGCCGTGCGGGACGAGTTGCAACACAAGATCGACTCGGCGCTTGGCATTCACGCCAAGCTGACGCTGGTCGAGCCCGGCAGCCTGGAGCGGTTTGTCGGCAAGGCCAAACGCGTCGAAGACAGGCGCACATTTTAGGAACACCATGACGACGACACCTGTGGCCCAGATTCAATCCCGGTTCAGCATCGTGGGGCGCGAGCTCGAGCTGGCGCTTTCGCTCGCGGTGCTGCGCTCGGGGCATCACCTGCTGTTGGAGGGGCCGGTGGGGGTGGGCAAAACCACGGTCGCCCTGGCGGTGTGCGGCCATCTGGGGCGCCGCGTGCACCGGGTGGACGGCGACGACCGGTACACCGAAAACAAGCTGACCGGATGGTTCGATCCGCCGGTGGTGCTCAAGGCCGGCTACAGCCCGGAAACCTTTACCCCCGGCCCCCTGATCCAGGCCATGCAGGAGGGGGCGGTCCTCTTCATCAACGAGCTGAACCGGATGCCGGAAGCCGTGCAGAACGTGCTGCTGCCGGCCATGGACGAGCGGCGCTTGCAGGTGCCCCATGTGGGCGAGGTGCGCGCGTTGCCCGGGTTCCAGGTCGTGGCCACCCAGAATCCCGTGGAATATATCGCCACGGGCCACCTGTCGGAGGCGTTGCGCGACCGGTTCGAGCACGTGGGGCTGCTGTACCAGTCCGAGAGCGAGGAGAAGGAGATTGTCCGCCTGGTCACCGGCAGCGCCGACCTTGATCTGATCCGGGAGGCGGTGCGGCTGACGCGCGAGACGCGGGTGCATCCGAAATTCAAGAAAGGCGCGTCCATCCGGGCGGCCATGGCCATCGTGAAGATCGCTTCCGAGCTGGAGGGGCCCGATGCGCTCAAGCTGGCGGCCCGCGCCGCCCTGGCGACCCGGGTTGAGCTGAAGGACGAGCACGCCGAAGGGCTGGATGCCATCCTGGACAGCCTTCTTGACGGGTTAAAAAAAAAGACAACCTGAAACCGGAAGCGGAAGACGAACGGATTAGTGCGGCCGTTTCGTTCGAGGGGGTTGTCGTTCCCGGGGGCGGCGGCTCGAATATGGAAGCCCTGGCCAAGCGGTACGGCCTCGAGACGGCGCGGGTCGACGGATGGTCGCTGGCCGAGAAGATTTCCGAGGTCGGCATGGAGATGGCCGACCCGGTTTTGAAGGCGGAGGCGGTGCGGCTGGCCGCCCGCGCGGTGATCCGCCGCGCCTGCCGGCTGGTGGGCCCCATGCGCATTTCCAAGCACCGGCGGTATTCCGTCATGCGTGATCCGGCGATGGGCGAGCTGTCGGTTGAGCGGACGCTTGAAAATGTGACGGGCAAGGCGGCTCCGGAAGCGGGCGACTGGATCGTGTCGAACCGCGAGGAGCACGAGCGGGGCGTCTGCCTGATGATGGACGCCTCGCTGTCGATGTCGGGTCGCAACCTGGCCCTGGCGGCGCTGGCGGCGGCCGTGCTGGCGCTGAAGATCCCGGAGGGCGATCTGGCGGTGGTGGCCTTTGACAGCATGGCCCGCGTGGTGACGCGGCTGGGTCAGCTCCGCCGGGCGCATGACGTGGTGGAGGGCATCCTGCGGCTGCCGGCGCGCGGATACACCAATCTCGAGGACGCGCTGGAGACGGGAAGCCGGGAGCTGAACCGCTGCAAGCACGCCCGCCGCACCGGGGTCCTGGTGACGGACGGCGTCTATACGGTGGGCGGCGACCCGTCGGCCTGGGCGTCGCGCTTCCCCCGCCTGCATGTGCTGATGACGCAGGATTACAAGGTGAACGCCGACCTGTGCCTGAAGCTGGCGCGGCTGGGGCGGGGGGAACTGCTGCACGTGGAGCGGTTCGAGGATATGCCGGCGGTCATGCTGAATTTAGCCAACCGGTTGTAAATGAGGAGAGAGTCGATGATGACGCCACGGGAAGTCGTATTGGCCAATGTGACCCATGCCGGGCCCGATCGGCCCGCCTTCAATTTCAGCGGGGACCGGCGGAACGATCTCTGCGGCGGGGGCATTTCGGGTTCCAAGAAACAGGAGTCCCGGAACTGGAAGGACAAGGGTTTCGAATACTACACGGACGCGTGGGGCAACGTCTGGTATCGCGTGGAGGGAAGGTCGCAGGGGGGTGAGATTTTCGAGCCGGCGCTCAAGGATTGGAAGTCGCTGGACACCCTGACGGTGCCGGACATGGACGATCCCGCCCGGTACGAGGAGATGGCCAAGACATTCCGCGACCACGCGGGCGATCGGTTCAAGATGGCCTTCATGCCGATCTGGGTGTTCGCCACGAGCCGGTATCTGCGCAAGATGGAGATCTATTTCACGGACCTGATCGAGTATCGCGAGGAAATCGACCGGCTGCACGAGATCGTGGTGGGCCTGACCGAGCGGATCATCCACCGGATGGCCGACGCCGGGGCCGACGGGTTCATGTATTGCGAGGACCTGGGCATCCAGGACCGGACCC
>CAYZVY010000164.1:0-9489 GCA_964481675.1 uncultured Verrucomicrobiota bacterium | reverse complement strand
TGCATGCGTTCAAAGCAATTCGGGAAGATCCTTAGGCGAAATCCATACGGAGGGAGCTCGTCCCTCCGGAAAAATGTCACGGGACGTGCACATTCACCCGGTAGAAACCGGCTCCGTCGGCGGGGGCGTTGGTGTCGCGCACGCGGAAGAGGGCCCCCGTGCCGGTCAGGTTGCTGACCACCGTTTCCCAGGCCGGCGGGGCGAGCGAGCCCGTCCGCTCGAGGGCATACAACCGGCCCGACACCGAGGTGAACTCGCTCCACACGCCGGTTCCATCAAGGAGAAGGCGGGTCATGCGCAGGGCGCTGGCGGCATCCTGCGGATCGGTGCCGGCTTGGTATTCGGCCAGCGCGGAGAAGCCGTCGGCATCGGTATCAGAGGCCGCATCCGCGGCGTTGGTCCGGCTCAGGCCCCGCCAGATTTCCCACCAGTCCGGCATTCCGTCGGTGTCGCTGTCGCCCAGCCCAAGCGCCGCCAGCGCATCCATCCGGCCATAGCCATACGTGGTATTGGGAATGGGCGAGCCGGCTGGAATGGCCGTTTCGGTGATGATCCGCTCGATCCCGTCCACGTCCCCCTTGAGCTCGGGGTGGGCCGACAGCATCAGCGCCACCAGGCCGGCCACATGCGGCCCCGCCATGCTGGTGCCGTTCCATCCGCCGGCATATCCGTTCCCCGGCACGCTCGAGCGGATGTTCACGCCCGGCGCGGTGATGTCGGGCTTCATCCGGCCGCTGCCGTCGACGGTCACCGGCCCGCGGCTGCTGAACCCGGCAATGGTCCCGCCGCTGTCGACCGCCCCCACGGTGAAGGAGGCGTCGTAGATGGCGGGCTGGTTGTCGATGCTGCTCGCCCCCGGGCCGCTGTTGCCGGCTGAGGCGACCACCACGATGCCGGCGGCCCGCACCCGCTCCACGATCGACAGGAGGATCAGGGGATCGGTGCCGCCCTCGGAGGGCGGGCAGGTCCACGAATTGTTGATGACATCGGGGGCCTTTGACGGATCCGGGTTCTGCCCGTTCAGGTCGGTGGGCGCGATCAGCCACTCGAAGCATTCGGTGTAGGTGGCAGGCGTGCCCCAGCCGCGTTCCATGTTGCGGCAGCCGATCCAGCGGGCGCCCGGCGCCATGCCGATGCGGTTGCCCGCGCCGTCGTCGCCCACCATGGTGCCCATCGTGTGAGTGCCGTGGGAGTGATCGTCGACGGGCGCGAGGGTGTCGTAGCCGTAGGGATTGGCATCGCCGTGGTGCACGTCGTTCGTGTGGATCGCATCATGCCAGTTGTAGTTATGGTCGGCGTTCGTCCCATCCCAGCCTCTGTACTGGGTGATGAGGGCCGGATGATCCCACTGGTAGCCGGTGTCCTGTCCCGCCACCACAACGCCCTGGCCGGTGTAACCGAGCGCCCACACCTCCGGCGCGTGGACCTGCGCGATATTCCACTCGATGACGTCGGCTTGAGCGTCGGCGGTCTGCGCCGGTTCCTGGAGGCGCACGGCGGTGTTGGCCAGGATGCACGACACGTCGGAGCGCCCGCCCAGCGCGCGGATCGTCTTGCCGTCGGCCTTGACCCAGATCATGTTGACCAGCCAGAAGGGGCGGGTGGCGATGCCTTTTTTGTCGAGCAGGGCGAGGATCGGGGCCTGGGTCCGGCGCGCGGCGGCGCGGAGCCGGCCGACGACATGTTCCCCTTTTTCGCGCCTGGTTCCGAGGCCCCGGGCGCCTTTCACGTCCGCCTGCTCGGCCAGCACCACCAGGCACTCGCTTTCGCCCGATGCGTCGGCCTGTTGTAGAACGCGCGGATCGACTTTCTGCCGGCCGCCGTTATCGGGCGCCGCCAGCAGGGGGAACGCCAGGAACAGCAGCAGCACGCGCCAGGCGCGGAACCGGAAGAGAGATAGCGGTTTGGAAAAAAGTGCGATCAATTGGCCTCGCATGTTTAACATATATTTTACATAAACAATGCTGCTTGATCAAGGAAGGTTCCACGGCGGCAGGGTAGTTTGGTACAGCGGGACCTACGGGACCGCTGAACGTCGCCGGCAGCGGTCCCGTAGGTCCCGCTGTACCCGGGCGCCCGCGCTGGGCCATCACGCCTGCCTGAACACCCGCCCCGAGAGGAAATCCGCCCAGGCGGTTTCGAACCAGGCATCGGACGTCGGGATCGGGCGTCGGGGCACCCACTGGTGGGTCATGCGACCGCCGGAGGTGGCCGTTTCCAGGACCTTCTCCCGGAAGGCCGGGTCTTCGGGCGCATAGTTCCAGTCGGGCCCCAATGCCGGGTCGGCCGCCTGGCCCGCCGGGTTCAGCACCATGGCCGAACCGCGGCTGCCTGCGCCCGATTCGACCGCAAACCGGACGGCATCCAGGATCACCAGCTGCGCGAACGCCAGCTGGCGGGTGGTGAGCGCGTCGGCCCACTGGTCGGGCATGGCCTTGCAGCCGGCCGACAGGATCCGCTTCCACTGGGCCTCCGCCTCGGCAACCGCGGCGTCCAGCTCCGGCTTGGAGCGGATCGCGGCGCCCGCGCGGCTCATCCGCTTCTGCAGCTCCAGCCGCTCGGCCCGCCAGTCGGACCCGTTCTCCGCGCCGCCCTTCAGCCAGCCCAGCAGCTCGCGGGCCGCGTTCGAGGCGGCCGTCTTGAAGTCGTCCGGCTCCAGGGTCCACTCGCCATACACGTGCGCGATCCGCTCGGCCGCGCGCAGCGAGCCGACCTGTCCCGCATTCAGGGCCGAGCCGCCGGGCCGCGCCACGCCGTGCGAGCCGTTCACCTCGCCGACCGGGAACAGGTGTTTGATGTTGGCCGACTCCCACCAGAGAGTGGCCGCCAGCCCGCCGTTCTGGTGCTGGGCGCAGAGGGCGATCTCCAGCGGGTCACGCGAGAGATCGATGCCGTTTTCCTTGTACAGGGCCACGGCCTTGGGGTTCATGTGCGCCAGCCGGGCGAGCGGGGTCGGCTGCGTGGCGCCGGACTTGGCCAGGTAGGCGCGCGCCTCCTCGCTCAGCGCGGCGGGGTCGAATCCCTCCGGGTTGCTCCGGTAATCCAGGAACACCCGGCGGCCGCGCTGGACCGTTTCGATATAGACCAGGATGTCGATCAGCGAGGAGCCGCCCAGCTTGCGCGAGTCGAACGGCCACTGGTACCCTTTCAGGAACACCCGGCTGTGCAGCTCGCCCGCCTCCTTGAAGGCGGCGCGCAGGAATTCGACGGGGTTGCTCTTGCCGTCCGCGTCGGTGCTGATGACGCGCGGGATCACCTGCATGTAGGTGCCCGAGACGTTCCACCGGAACTTGATCGAGGCCAGGCCGTACTGCGACTCGGGCAGGCTTTGCGCCAGGGCGCCGGCCAGCAGGGCGGTGCCGATGGCGCCGGTGTGGCAGGCGGGGTAGACGCTGGTGTGGTAGAGGCCGCCGGGCCCGCCCACGGCATACACCACATTCTCGGCCGCATAGGCTTCCAACTGCCCGCGCGCGGTCATGGCCATCACGCCGGCGGCGCGGCGTTCCGCGCTCTTGCCCGTGGTCAGCAGCGCCACGACCTTCCGCTTCTCGAGCACCGGGATCGCCAGGCGCGTCATCTCGGCGATCAGCGCGCGGCACATCTCGCGCGAGGTGTAGGGGCCGATCGAGGTGGCGCGCTGCCGCGGATCGTGGTCCGTCTTGTAGCCGACGTACTGCCCGTAGCGGTCGTGCGGGAAGGGGACCCCGAGGTTGACGAGGTTCAGGAAGGCGCGGGGGGACAGGGCCGCCTCCACGAGCGCCAGGTCGCCGTGCATGCTGCCGCCGGCGAAGAGCGACTCCGCCATCAGCGCGGGCGCATCGGGCTCCGCGCCGACCATCCCCAGCTTGTAATAGGTCTGCTTGTCGCTGCCGGTGTTGATGGAGGTGCCCTGGTCGAGCCCCTCGGTCAGCACCAGCATGTCCTCCACGCCCTGGCGGCGGAGCTGGACGGCGGCGTTCAGGCCGGCCGCGCCGGAGCCCACCACGAGGGTGTGCGCCTGGGTGACGGGAATGCTCTTGCCGCCGATGGAGAGGGACTGGTTTCCGGTCGGTTTCATAAGCGGCTGACCGTGAGGCCGCCATCCACCAGCAGCACCTGGCCGGTGGAGTAGGGCAGGTCGCCGCGGGCGAGCATGGCCACGGCCTTGCCGACGTCTTCCGGCGCGCCCCAGCGGGGCTGGACGAGGAGGCCTTCGGCGATCAGCTTGTCATACTTGGCCGTGACGGCGGCGGTCATGTCGGTCTTGATGATGCCCGGCCGCACTTCATACACCGGAATGCCGAATTCGCCTAGTCGCGCCGCCCAGAGCTGGGTGGCCATGCTGATGCCGGCCTTGGAGATGCAATATTCCCCGCGGCTGACGGAGGCCACGGTGGCGGAGATCGACGACACGTTTACGATGGCGGCCGCGTAGGCGGGATCCGCCTTCTTCTGCTCGACCATCCAGCGGGCCGCCAGCTGGGTCAGGAAATAGGGGCCCTGCAGGTTGATGCGGATGAGGCGCTCGAAGCTCTCCTCGGTGGCGTCCAGGATGTCGGCGCGCACGGCCGGCGCCACGCCCGCGTTGTTGACCAGCACATGGAGCCGGCCGAAGGAGGCGCGGATCGCGGCGATCAGTTTGGCGCGGGCGGCGGAGTCGGACACATCCGCCTGGCAGTAGACGACTTTGGCGCCCAGGTCACGGAGCGTTTTCAGGGAGTCGGCGGCGGCGGCCTCGTCGCGCACGCCGGCCACGACCAGGTCGAATCCTTCACGGGCCAATGCCTGGGCCACGCCGAAGCCGATGCCTCGGGCGCCGCCGGTGATGCAGGCTACACGTCGGGATGTCATAGGGAAGTCCTTTTCAGGCGAGCGTTTTGGCCAGTTCTTCGGATACCTGCCAGCGCAGCGGCCGGCCGGCCAGGTAGCGGTCGAGTTCGTCGATCATGTAGCGCCCCATGCGGCGGCATTCCGCGTTCATCGAGCCCGCGATGTGGGGCGTCAGGATGACGTTCGGAAGCGTATACAGCTTTGAGCCCGGGGGCGGCGGCTCGGGGTAGGTCACGTCCAGCAGCGCCATCAGGTCGGGCCGCTTCTCCAATACGTCAATCATCTCCGGCTCCCGCACGATGGCGCCGCGGGCGGTGTTGATGAAGGTGGCGCCGGCCTTCATGGAGGCCAGGTGAGCGCCCGTGACGAGGCCCACGGTCTCGGGCAGCCAGGGCGTGTGCAGCGACACGACGTCGCACGTCCTGAACAGCTCGTCGAGCGGAAGCAGCGTGACGCCCAGCTCCTTTGCCGTCTCGGGCTTCACGAAGGGGTCGTAGGCGAACACGCGGACGTCGAACGCCTTGAGCTTTTCCGCCACGAGCCGGCCGATCATGCCCAGCGAGATCAGCCCCACCGGCGTCTGGTAGGCGCCCGGCACGGTCCAGCGCGGGGGATAGGCCCCGAGCCGCTTCACCTCGGCGGCGAAGCGCCAGCCGTGCTTCAGCGAAAAGAGGATCTGGGACACGGTGTATTCCGCCACCGGCACGGCGTTGGCTGCCCAGGCGCTGCAGATCGGGATGTTCCGCTTCCAGAACGCGGGCGTGGTGAAGCCGCGGATGGAGCCGGAGCCATACAGGAACAGCTTCAGCGCGGGAACGGAATCCAGGAAGGCGTCGTCCAGCTTCGGTGCGCCCCAGCCGGAGAAAATCACCTCCGCCTGCCTCAGCAGGTCGGGCCGCGCCTGGGCGTCGGCCGTCCCCATCGGTTCGGCCAGCACCGTTACGCGGGCGGCGATGTCGGCCCGTTCGGCGGCGCCGTAGATGTCGGCTCCCGAACCCGGATTGAGGATGAACAGCGCTTTTAACATGATTTACCCTAACAAGGTGTTGATTTCGGCCGCGGCCTGCATACCTTCCCAGACGCCGCGGACGGCGGTGGCGCCGCCGTTGACCAGATCGCCCCCGGCGAAGACGCGGGCGCGGCTGGTGGCGGCCGATTTCGGCTGGGTCTGCACGCGCCCGTCGGGCGTGAAGGCGATGCCGGTCAGCGCGTGGCGCAGCTCATCCGGCACGCGCTGGCCGATGGCTTCGATGACCAGCTTCGCGTCGAGCACGCTTTCGGAACCCGGAACGGTTTTCGGCGCGCGCCGGCCGGAGGCGTCGGGTGCGCCCAGCTCGGTCCGCATCACCCGCACGCCGGCCAGGCGGCCGTCAGGGCCCGCTGCATAGCCTGTCGGCTGGGTGAGGATGAGGAAGTGGACGCCCTTGCGCAGCGCATGATCGCGCTCGTTCGGCCAGGCCGGCAGCTCGCTGAAGGAGCGGCGGTAGAGGAGGTAGACGTCGCGGGCGCCCAGCCGGCGGGCGGTGCAGGCGGCATCCATGGCGGTGTTGCCGCCGCCGATGACCGCCACCGTGTCGGGCAGGTTCTCCACCAGCCCGCGCTTGGCGTCGGCCAGGAAGTCGAGCGCGTCGCGGACGCCGGGAATGGCTGTTTGGGTCAACGCGGTCCCGCCGCCGAGGCCGAGGGCCAGGAAGACGGCGTCGAAATCGCGGGCCAGGTCGTCGAGCGCGAGGTTGGCGCCCAGGGTGCGGCCGCTTTCGAAGACGGCGCGGCCGGCCTTCAGGGCGGGGGCGAGGATGGCGTCGATTTCGGGGCGCGACTCGGCGAGGCGCTCGGCGGGGATCAGCCGGTCGGGCGTGCCGCCGGCGGCGGCGCCGCGGTCGAACAGCGTCACGCTGCGCCCCTGCTCGAGCAGGCGGATGGCGCAGGCGAGCCCGGCCGGGCCGGCGCCGATGACGGCCACGCGGCCCGGGCGGGGCAGGGCGGGGAAGCGCACCGCGGTCCAGCCTTCGCGGCGGGCCATGCGGCTGAGCTCCGCCTGGATGGCGCGGATGGGCACGGGGTTCTCGGTGAAGGCGGACTCGACGCAGTGGCCCTCGCACTGCACCTCGGAGGGGCAGACGCAGGCGCAGAGCTCGGGCAGGGCGTTGGTCTGGCGCAGCAGGTCGTAGGCGGCGCGGTAACGGCCGTCGCGGAAGGCGGCCACGAAGCCGGGCACGTCCACGTGGGCCGGGCAGGCGGCCTGGCAGGTGGGGCTTTCGCAGCCGCGGCAGCGCTTGGCTTCCTCGGTCAGGAAATCGAGGGCGTGCTGCCGGGCCTTGCGGTACTCGGGGCCGTAGATGGCGCTGTCGCGCACCACGCAGCCGGTCTGCCCGCCGTCGCGCATGATCTGCGTGCAGGCTGAGCAGGTGATGCAGCACTTGCCGGGATCCATGGCCCCGGTTTTCAGCACGTCGTTGACCGACTCGGGGTAGGCGAAGACGCCGCGGCCCTGGCCGACCAGGGCCGCCCCGCCGTTGCGGATGAGGCCGGCGGCCAGGTGGGGCATCAGGTGGCGCAGCCAGGTGTAGCCGGAGCCGATCACCGGCATGGCGGGGACGGCGGCCTGCATCCGGGAGGTGATGGCGACAAAGCGGGCGATGGCCTCGAGCGGGTGTTCGTCGGGGCAGGCCATGCCCTTGATCGGGAAGTCGAACGGCCTGCCGTAATGGGGGTTGTAGTAGGGGTTTCCGATGGAGACGTTAAGCAGCGGGGCCCCCAGGGCCTGGAGGCGGCGCGCCAGTTCGATGGGCTCGGCCAGGTCGGGCTTGCGGAAGTCGTCGCGGTCGACGCCGAAGCCGAAGGGGTGGGGGATGGCGTCGTAGGCGTTCATGCGGGTGGTGATGAAGACGCCGGGCACCTCGCGCGTGATGCGGGCGAGCGTCTCGAGCAGGAGTCGCGCGCGGTTTTCGAAGGAGCCGCCGTAGCGGCCCTCGCGGGTGAAGGAGGCGAGCAGTTCCGAAATCAGGTAGCGGTGGCAGCTTTTCAGGTCGATGCCGTCAAAGCCCGCCTCGGCCGCCAGGCGGGCGGCGGCGACGTAGGTGTCCTGCAGGCGGTCGAGGTAGTCGTCGGTCACCAGCGGGTAGTTGACCGGCAGGTTGTGCTTGGGGTCCAGGACGGCGCTGTGGTGGGCGATGAGGGGGCGGGGCAGGCCGTGGGGCTTGCTGTAGCGGCCCGAGTGGGTGAGCTGGAGGACCAGCACGGGATTGTGGCCGCAGGCCTCGCGGGCGGCCTGGCGGGTGGCCGTCACCAGCTCGCGGTAGCGGGCGGCGTTGCCGGCGTGGAGCCATAGCTGGTTGGGGTTGGAGCGGGCTTCCTCGAGCACGGCGGTGGCCTCGAACCAGATCAGGCCGGAGCCGCCGGCGCCATAGCGGCGGTAGCGGCGGAAGCAGAGCTCGCCGGGGCCGCCGTCGGGCGCCGCGTCGAAGCCCTCCATGGGCTGCACGGCGAAGCGGTTCGGCGCCTGGCGGGACCCGATGGCGACCGGCTCGGCCAGCACGGCGAGGTCGTTTGAAAGGGGAAGGGAAAGCCCGAGGCGGGCGAGTTCGCCGGTCAGATCGTCGAGCGTTTTCAGGTGGAAACGGGCATGCGCGGCCATGGGAACTCCTGTTCAAAAGTGGGGTATTAGAATAGCCGATTTTGCCCCGGGTGAATAGGGGATTTTTTGGCGATGCTGGCTGAAGAGATAGGACCTATAGGAGCTATAGGACCTATTTCAAGACCCTTGCCGCAAACGGGTCAGCCCAGGACAAAGCGGCCATCCTGGAAGCGTATCGCGGGGCCCTTGAGTTTGGCGAGGGCCTTGGGGTCAGCCTTCAGCAGGCGGGCGGGGTTTTCGAAGCCAACCTGGTAAAGGCCCTGCTCGTCGAGCAGGTTCAGGCCCGCCAGGTGGTTCATGCACTGGAACATCGTGGCATGGGAGCCGGCCAGGCTCTGGCTCTGCTCGGAGTAGATTTTGCCGTTTTCCCCGACCACGACCGGCAGGCCGTTGAAGACGGTGTAGCGGCCGGCGGGCATGCCGGCGAGGGAGGAGGCGTCGCTGGTGACGATGAAGCGGGCGGGCGTCTTCGCGCGCAGGGCCACCTTGATCAGGTCGGCGGGCAGGTGGTGGCCGTCGGTGATGAAGAGCCCCGAGAGGTCGTCGCAGGCGAGCTGCCACCAGAGGGGGTTGTCGTGCCGGTGGATCATGTTGGGGCAGCCGTTGCCGACATGGGTGCAGAGGCGGGCGCCGGCCCGGACGGCGGCCTCGAGCTCGGTGTCCGACGCCAGGTGGTGGCCGATGGAGACGACGACGCCGTTCGACGAGGCGTAGCGGATGAGGGCGTCGGCGCCGGGGCGTTCGGGGGCGAGGGTGAGGATGCGGATGGCGCCGCCGGCCCACTCCTGGTACTGGCGGAAGGCGTTGACGTCGGGCGCCTGGACAAACTGTTTGGGGTGGGCGCCCACGGCGCCGGGCTCGGTGGAGATGAAGGGGCCCTCGAGGTGGATGCCCAGGATGTGGGGGCCGGCCACGGGGTCCTTCATGGCGTCGGCGATGACGCGGAGGTTTTCCTTGTAGACGGCGGGGTCGCCGGTGATGACGGTGGGGCAGTAGGCGAGCGTGCCCTTGTCGAGCAGTTCGAGCGTCACCTCGCGCACGCG
>CAYZVY010000163.1:5975-9547 GCA_964481675.1 uncultured Verrucomicrobiota bacterium | reverse complement strand
TGCCCAAACCGCCGGTCGCCGTCCACCAGCCCGCGAACGTGTAGCCTGTGTTCGTGGTGAACGCCAGCGGGCCATAGAGCTCACCAAGGGTGACAATCTTGTTGGTCGGACTCGCCTCAGTCCCGCCCTGTGAATCGAATGTCACCGTGGAGCTTTGGGCTTGCGACGCGAGGGGAAAGGCGAGAAGGATCAACGGCAGCAGCCACAAGGCGGTCCTAAAACGTCCATTACGCATGCTCATGCTGTCATCTCCACATTTAACCTGGGAAAGCCAAGGATGCGAATACCTTACTCCATCCCGTCGTCATGTCAATCCCTCCCGCACCGCCAACCGGAAAATCTCCACCCCCCCGCCATCGGCATCCGGCCCCCATCAGACACCCACGGCCGCCGCGTACGACCCGTCTGCCCCATGCTCGCCAGGCAGCCAAATCGACTCGGTGATCGTCTTCCAGCCCGGATGCTTCTCCAGCCAGAGCCGGACCAGCTCCCCGTCTTCCTCGGGCTCGATGCTGCACGTGCTGTAGACCACCCGCCCGCCGGGCTTCAGCAGGAGGGCCGCGGCGCTCAGCAGCAGATCCTGGGCCTTGGCCATCCGAACCGACGAATCCGGCTCAAAACGCCAGCGGGCGTCCGCGCGCCGGCGCAACACGCCGGTGTTCGTGCAGGGCGCGTCCACCAGGATGCGATCAAACGGTCCGCCTTCCAGCAGCTTCCGCTGGACCTCCACCCGGGCCAGGTCGCCGCTCATCACCGTCACGCCCTCCACGCCCAGCCGCGCCAGGTTCTCCCGGACCAGCTCCATCCGCGCCTTGCTTGCATCCAGGGCCACAACTCCGGCCCCGCCCGCGCGGTCCACGATATCCGACAGCTTGCCGCCCGGCGCCGCGCAGGCGTCCAGGATCCGCATGCCCGGCTGCGGGTCCAACAGCTCCACGGCCGGCAGGGTCGACGGATCCTGCACCGTCACCCACCCCTCCGCCCAGCCGGGCAGATGGGTCACCTCCACCCCCTTCCCAAGCATCAGGCAGCGGTCGGGAAAGGCGGGATGCGGCTCGAAGGAAACCCCCTCCGCCGTCCAGCGCGCCTTCAGGTCGTCCGGTTTCACGCGGCTCGCCTGAATCCGTACGGTGACCGACGGCCTGCCGTTGTTCCAGGCCATGATGGACTCCGTCCGTTCCGGGCCCCACAGGCGCGTCCAACGATCCACCATCACGTCGGGATGAGACCCGCGGATGGCCGGCGGGGCAGCTTCCAGGTCCTTCAGCAGGGCTTCCTTTTCGCGCAGCGCGCGCCGCAGGATGGCGTTCACAAATCCGGCGCCGGCCTTGCCCCGGGCTGTTTTAACGGCTTCCACCGTCTCATCCACCAGCGCATACGGCTCCACCGTGTCCATGTGGAAAACCTGGTACAGGGCGGCCAGCAGATGGGCCCGCACCACGGGCTCCGGCTCGCGGTTGGCCAGCCGCTCCATCAGCCAGTCCAGCTGGCGCATCCACTTGACGGCGCCATAGGTGACCTCCATCAGGAACGGCCGGTCCTTCGTCTCGTCGGCCAGCAGGCGGTCAGGGAAATCCCCCTCCTCAAGCCACTTCAAAATCACCCGGGCCGCCCGGTTGCGTGTGTCACCCTTCATTCCTGTTCCTTTGTTGAAAGTGTCCCCAGCCGAAGCTGGCCGCAGGCCGCGTTGACTCCCTTGCCGCGGGAAAACCGGCAGGTGGCGTTGATGCCCTGCCGGTTGAGCGTCTCCAGAAAAAGGTCCAGCGTCTCCGGAAGCGGCCCCTGGTGCGGGTATTCGGGAACCGGGCTAAGCGGGATCAGGTTGACCCGGCAGGCAAACGGCTTCAGCAGGGCGGCCAGCGTGAACGCCTGGTTGCGCGAATCGTTGACGTCCCGGATCAGCGTATACTCGAAGGTGATGATACGCTTGGTCTGGCGCGTATAGTCCGCGCAGGCGGCGATCAGGTCCGCCAGCGGATACTTCCGGTTGACCGGCATAAGCGTGGAGCGCAGGGCGTCGTCGGGCGCGTGAAGCGAAACCGACAGCTCCACCTGGAGCCCCTCCCCGGCCAGCCGCTGAATGCCGGGAATCAGGCCGGCCGTGCTGATGGTCAGGCGCCGCGCGCCGATGCCCAGCCCGTCGGGATCGTTCAGGATCCGGATCGCCTTCATAACGGCATCGTAGTTGTCAAACGGCTCGCCGATGCCCATGAACACCACATGGCTGGCCCGGACCTTGGCGTGGCGGGCGGCCTGCCGGACCTGGTCGACAATCTCGCCCGCCTCCAGGTTGCGCCGGAAGCCGCCCTTGCCGCTGGCACAGAAGGCGCAGTTGTAGCGGCAGCCGGCCTGGGACGAGACGCAGACGGTGCGGCGGTCGTCGGACGGGATCAGCACGGTCTCGATGGCTTCGCCGTCCTCCAGCGCGAGCAGCAGCTTGCTGGTGCCGGAAGGGTCCTCGCTGACGGTTTTGAGCGTCGTGGGGATCAGGTCGAACACCTCGGCCAGCTTCGCCTGGAGGGCCGGACCCAGGTTGGTCATGACCGGCCAGTCCGCCGCCAGCTGGACCTGGACCCAGCGCCAGAGTTGATCGGCCCGGAAGCCGGGCAGGCCGAGATCCCGGACGGCCGTTTTCAGATCATCCCGGGTCATCCCGGGCAGTTGGTGTTTCCCGCTCATTCCCCCCAGTGTGCGCAGGATGCACGGCAAAAGCAAGGATTGGCTTCACAAACACGGGGCTTTTCGGGTAAGGTAAGCCTCATGATCCCTCATCTGCCGGCCGACACCCATACCCATACCGCGCTGTGCCACCATGCCGAGGGGCAGCCGATCGACTACGCCCGCGCCGCGCTCGCGGCAGGCGTCCGCGAAATCTGCATCACCGATCACGTGCCGGCGCCCAACGGATACGACGTCACCAGCCGCATGGACATGGCCGACTACCCTGCCTACCTGGACGCCGTGAAGGAGGCGCAGCGGGCCTTCCCGGGCCGGGTGAACCTGGGGATCGAGGCGGACTATTATCCCGGCTGCGAAGGCTATCTGCCCGGCTTCCTGGCCCAGACCCCGTTTGACCTGGTCATGGGCTCCATCCATTTCATCGGGGACTGGGGCTTCGACAACCCCGCCAACCTGCACCGGTGGGACACTGCGGATATCGGCGCCGTGTGGGACGACTACCTTCTGCTGGTCCGTCGCCTGGTGGCTACGACATGGTTCGACGCCCTCTCCCACTTCGACCTGCCCAAGAAATTCGGCCACCGCCTGCCGGAGCCGGCCCTGCGCGACAAGACCGCCCCCGTGCTGGATCTGATCGCGGCTTCCGGGATGGCCATAGAGTTGAACACCGGCGGCCTGCGGAAGCCAGTCAAGGAAATCTACCCGTCGCGGCCCCTCTTGAAAATGATGAGGGAACGCAACATCCCGATCCTGTTCGGCTCCGACGCCCATGCGCCAGGCGAAGTCGGCCACGGTTTTCAACAGGCCGTTTCTCTGGCAAAGGAAGCCGGGTATACGTCATACGCGCGGTTCAAAGACCGGAAACTGTCCCTCGAACCGCTTCCTTGATCCAT
>CAYZVY010000163.1:0-5875 GCA_964481675.1 uncultured Verrucomicrobiota bacterium | reverse complement strand
ACGGCAGCGACACCGACACCCGGTAAAACCGCTGGCGGGAGGCTCCGGCGCCCGGATCCGTAAACGTCGTTGTGGAGGGCGGGAGGTTGGAGGCGCCTGTCAGGGGCACAAAGCCTGCCGCCAGGTTGGTACTGACCAGAACGGTATAGAGGCGATCGGGAATGGTCACCCAGGTGAGGGTGAACCCGTTTCCGGCGGGCGCCGCGCCACCGGCGATAAGATACTGGCTATCCGGATCGGACGGATCCAATCCCGCAACATAGGACTGCCAGACGGGAAGGCCATTGAGTCCCGTCGCGGTCGCGTCACTCTCGTAATTCGTATAGCCATAGCCGTCCAGCCAGGCATACGGAACGGCCTGCGAGGCGGTGAGAATATCCCCGAAACGGGCCGTCACCAGCGTGTTCGAGGTCACCGCCACCGACAGGACCGGATTCGTCCCCCCGGCGCATCCCGACCAGTCCGTGAACCGGTAGCAGGCCGCCGGACTGGCGACAACCTGGACAACCGTCCCGCTTGGACACGACGCGTTCGTGAGGGAAACCGCGCCCCAGACGGGATTGTTGACCTCCACGCGCAACGCGACAGTCGGCGCCACGGACGCCACGGAGCCCGTGATGAAGTATTGTCCCATGCTGGCATAGGCGGTATAGCCGGTTGGGGCGGCGTTTGTCGGATTGCCGGAGCCGGTATTCCTGACAAACAGGTAATAGCGGCCCGCGGGCAGCGTCGCCTTGATCTGGGCGGTTGTCAGCGACGCCGGATTCGTGGCCGCCACCAGAGTTCCGGCCGCATTCACCAGCTCAAGCAGGACGTCCAGATTGCCTCCCCGGTAGCCGGCCGGCATGATCCAGGGATTGACCGCCAGCGTCACCCCGCCCGCGCCGGTATTGAACGAGAAGACGTCCACGTCCGTGTTCCGCTCCAGTACGCCCTTGTTCGCGGTCTGGGCGCCGGCCGGATCGGTCAACGGGGTTGTGGAGACAATAGCGGTCCCCCCGGACAACACCAGCGGCGTGGCGGACGACGTGGTGTTGGCATGATCATCCGCGCGGTACGACAGCTTGCCGGAAATGACGCTGAGGTCGTCCTGGAGATTGTTGGCCAGGTAGTACTCGCCCTTGGACCACTGGCTGACGTTGCGGTTGTAGCCTGTCCCCATAATCGGCCCCCATGACGTGTCGCCGCTGCCATGGCCGCCATAGTAGACCGTCCCGTCGGTCTTGCCGTCATGGCTCAGCCCGAAGTTGTGGCCGGCTTCATGGGAGGCCGCCTCGGCGATGTAGGATTCGGCGTTGGCCAGGTTGTTGGCGTAGACCCACGCCGGCCGGTACCGCGCATAGCTGGCCGTATTGAAGACATTCACGTACGCCACCCCGCCGGCGGTGGACGAGGGATTGACCTCGCCATTGGCGTCCGTGTTGCGCGTGATGAGCACATGCGCCGTCCGGAGGCCGAAGGCTGCGGGCCGCTCAGTGGTCACGTCGACATTGAACGGCGCATAATCTTCAGCCATCCGCATCCAGACGTTTTTGATGGCGGCCTGCTCGGCATCGCTGAACGTGGCGGCATCCGCATCCGTGCTGAACGGCAGGGCGGGAATGGCAGCGCGGGCCAGGGTTGTGTTCCATTCGGTGTTGCTGATCGAATCGCCAGCAAAATTCAGAAACAGGACATTCGGGGCGCCGGGCCTGCTGTGAAACACCAGGGATGCGGGGAACGGACTCACCGGAACCGCCGCCGCCTCGGCCAGGGGCTCAATGTCGCCCGCCGGAGACGGGCTTTCCAGCGTCATGTGGCAGACATAAAAAATGCCGCCCTGGCCGTCGGCATGCAAATCGTCCAAATCCTGCTCGGTAAAATGAAACGAACGCAACCAGCCCAATGCCCTCTCCTGGGCCGGGAGCGGCAAATCCGAAAGCTGTTTCTTCAGACGCCCGGCGGGCACGTGCTCGAGCCGCGTCAGAGACCCGGGCGGAAAAGCATGGGTATTCCCGGAGGCCTGACCCATAACGGTCTCGCCTGAAACGGCTACTATCAGCGCCGCCAGTCTCGTCGCCCAGTATCGAAACCATCCTGTTTGGATCGTCTCCATGCTTAAATTATACGAAAATCACACAAACGAAGCAAACGTTTTTTAACATAATTGCAAATATGCAATCAGGGCTTATCGATAATAGCCACAGTATGGCGGGAAATGCAGGTCAACTTCTGCTGGTCGTTAAAAATCCGGATCTCCCAGACCTGAGTGGTGCGGCCCAGATGGAGGGGCTTGGCAATACCGGTCACCCACCCTTCCGTGACGGGGCGCACGTGATTGGCGTTGATTTCGAGGCCGACCGTTCTTTTCGTATCGGGGTCGACGCACAAAAATGCCGCCATCGTACCGACGGTCTCGGCGAGGGCCACGGAGGCACCGCCGTGCAGAATGCCGAAAGGCTGCTTTGTGCGCCGGTCGACCGGCATGCGGGCCTTCAGGAAATCGTCGCCCACTTCCAGGTATTCAATTCCCAGGGTTTCCATCAAGGTGCCCTTGGACTTCGCCTCCAGCCAGTCCACGGTCACAACCTGCTTCCAGATGCTCATCGTCTCTCCCCCTTTCAGTCCCCTCACTCCAGAATCCCGCTGTTCATGCGGATGAGCGGCAGAATGATGGACAATACCACCAGGAAAACAAGGCCGCCCACCAGCAGGATGAGCGCCGGCTCCAGCATGCTCAGCAGGCGGGCCGTATGCCGGCTCCACTGCTGCTGGAGGCGATTGGCGGCATGGTCGAGCATATCGGCCAGCGACCCTGCCGTTTCGCCTGTCTGGATCCACGAGGGCAAAAAGGGCTCCAGCGGCGGAATGCGGCGGATCGCGTCGGCCAGGCTGCTGCCGTGCCTAACGGCCTCGCCCTCTTCCCGGCTGCGCTGCTCCACCCAGGCCGACCCGCAGGCGCGGCCGGCCATGCCCAGACCCTCTTCCGCCGCCACGCCGCCCCGCAGCACCATGGCAAACGTGCGGGCGAACCGCAAATTGACCAGGAGCAGATAGCCCCGCCCCGCCAGCGGCAACCGGAACAGCAGACGGTCCATCGTCACGCGGAACGCCGCGTCCGCGCGAACGCGCCGCCGCACGCCCCACGCCAGCAGGCCGCCCGCGCCCAGCAGCAGGGGGAACAGCCACAGCCCCGTCTGGCGCAGCGCCAGCATGGCCCGCGTGATGGCGGGCAGGTCGGTTTCCACGCCGCTGCGCCGGATCATGGCCAGCGCCGAGGGCAGCACAAAGCCCAGCATGACCACGGCCACGATCAGGGCGAAGACCAGCACCACGGCGGGATACGTCAGGGCTGTTCCGATTTTAGCCCTGAGCTCGCGCTGCTCCTGCAGGTACAGGGACAACCGGTCCAGGCTCTCCTCCATCACCCCGGCCCGCATGCCGGCGTCGATGGCGGCGCGCTCGAACGGGATCAGCCCCAGCTCGGCCAGGTCGAGCGATTCGCCCAGCCCCGCGCCTTCGCGGATGCGGTCGCGCGCCACCGCCAGCCTCAGCTGGGAGCGGCCGAACTCGGGCATCGACGCCAGCGACTGGATGGCCGGCAGCAGCGGGATGCCGGCTTTCAGCAGGGTGGACAGCTCGCGGTATAAAATGGCCCGCTCTTCCAGGGTGAGCGGACGGGAGCCGCGGGCCCCGGACGCGTCGACCGCCGCCAGCCGCTCCGGCAGGATTCCCTGCTTCGTGAGCAGGATGCGCGCCTCCTTGGGATCGGCCGCCTCCAGCACGCCGGAGCGCGAACGGCCCTCCCCATCGAATCCGCTATACCGGAATGTCCTCAACAGCGCCCCCTCAGCTCAAGCGGCCCACGGACCGCCACACTTCGTCGAGGGTCGTGCGCCCCTCCAGCACTTTGGACAGGCCGTCCCGCATCAGCGTGCGCATCCCCTGCGCCTCCGCCATCGCGCGCAGGTGGTTCACGTCGCCGGCGCCGCGGCGCACCTCGTCGGCCAGCGCCCCGTCCAGCGTCATCAGCTCGAACAGCCCCATCCGCCCCTTATACCCGTCCCGGCAGGCGGGACAGCCGGCCGCCGCGGGCACCCGCTCCCGCTTCCGCAGGGCATCGGCCTCGGCCCCGCCCGCCGTCAGGCTCCGCGGATCCCAGGGCGCCTCGGTTTTGCACTGGGGACACAGGTTGCGCACCAGCCGCTGCGCCAGCACGCCGCGCAGGGCGGAGGCGGCCAGGTAGGGCTCGATGCCCATGTCCATCAGCCGCAGCACCGAGCCCGGCGCGTCGTTCGTATGCAGGGTCGTGAACACCAGGTGCCCCGTGAGCGAGGCGCGCACGGCGATTTCGGCCGTCTCCAGGTCGCGGGTCTCCCCCACAAGCACCACGTCCGGATCCTGGCGCAGCAGATGGCGCAGCCCGGACGCGAAGGTCAGCCCGATCTTGGGCTTCACCTGCATCTGGCTGATCTCGGGAATCCGGTATTCGATCGGGTCCTCGATGGTCATGATGTTCATGCGCCCCGTGTCCAGCTTGCGCAGCGCCGCATAAAGAGTGGTCGTTTTGCCGCTGCCGGTGGGGCCGGAACAGACAATCAGGCCATGCGCCTCCTGGAGCAGCGCCTCAAACCGCGCCCGCACGTCCTCCGGCATCCCGAGATCGGCCAGGGGGATCAGGGAGGTGTCGCGATCGAGCAGCCGGAGCACCACCCGCTCGCCCTCGGCCACCGGAATGGTGGAGACGCGGATGTCGATCTTGCGGTCGCCCACCTTGGCCCGCGCCATGCCGTCCTGCGGCAGGCGCCGCTCGGAAATATCCATCCGGCCCATGACCTTGAGGCGGGAGACGAGCGCCTGCTCCATGCTCTTGGGGACCGTCGTCTGGTCGTACAGGACGCCGTCCACCCGGAAGCGCACGCGAAGGCTCGATTCGTAGGGTTCAAAATGGATGTCCGACGACCGGGCGCGCGCCGCCTCGAGCAGAATCGCGTTCGCCAGACGGGTGATGGGCGCGTGCGCGGAGGATTGCAGCAGGTCCTCGGCGCCCGCCTCGGTCGCGGGGCCGTCGCCCGCCGCCTCGCGCAGATCGGCCAGCAGCGCGCCGCTCGTGCCGGCCTTGCGGGAATAGCAGCGCTCAATGCACGCGGCAATGGCGGACGGCGTCGAAACGACCGGGATCACATCCGCATCGAGAAGACGCGCCACATCATCCAGCACCCCGCTGCGGCCGGGGTCCGCGGTCAGCACAGCCACCCCGCCGCCATGGCGGATGGGGATCACGCCATGGGTCCGCACCCAATCAACCGGAATGCGCGCCACCAGCGCGGGATCCAGGCACTCGGGGGGAACGTCGGGCAGAAAATCGAGCCCGAACCGGGCGGCCACCGCCTGCGCGGCATCCAACTCGGCTTTTTGCCGGGCGCTTTTCCTGTCCGATGGCTCGTTCATCCGCTCTCCGCTAGGGATCCCACTTCAGGGGAGGAATGCGCGCGGGCTGGTTGGTGCTGCTGATGCCGCTCCGGGCTTCCAGGTCGGCATTCATGGCCGCCTCCCCGCCCTTCTCCACCAGGCGGGGCCTGACGAAAATCAGCAGGTTGGTCCGCTCCGTCTGGTCGACCGTGCGGCGGAACAGGAACCCGATCAGCGGGATGTCGCCCAGCAGCGGAATTTTGCGGACGACCTTGGTCCGGTCTTCCCGGATCAACCCGCTCAGGACGATGATCTGACCGTTGGGCACGGTCACGGTGGTCAGAACCTCGCGCTTGGCGATGGTCGGCGTGAACGGCGTGTCGGCGGAACCCGCATCGATGACGGCCTCGATGCTGGGGTTCAGCAGCATGCGCACTTCGCCGTCGGGGTTGATGTGCGGGGTCAGCTTGAGCTTGATGCCCAC
>CAYZVY010000162.1:3515-9766 GCA_964481675.1 uncultured Verrucomicrobiota bacterium | reverse complement strand
GGCCTTCTACGCCGGCAAGCGGGAGCCCTCGCCGTTCTTCGATTACGACTCGGCCTGCATCGAAAGCGCCCTGCAGGTCATCGACGAACCCTCCGACAAGCCCTTCTGCCTCTTCCTGCCCCTGAACTTCGCCCACCCCGCCTACGTGGCGGAAGAGCCGTTCTTCTCGCTGCATGACCGCGCCACAGTCAAGCCCCCCGCCCCGCCCGTGCCCGAGGGCAAGGATCCGCTCTACAAGGTCCTCTGGGAGCAGTTCGGCCTCAACCAGCTGACCGAGGCCGACTTCCGCGAAATCCGGGCCACCTACTTCGGCATGATCAGCCGCGTCGACACGCAGCTCGGCCAGCTGATCGAGCGGCTCAAGGCGCGCGGCCTTTATGACTCCACGGCTTTGTTCCTGTTTTCGGATCACGGCGACTTCGCCGGCGACTACGGCATGGTGGAAAAGTGGAACTGCGGCACCGACGACTGCCTGCTGCACGTGCCCCTGATCATGCGCGTGCCCGGCCGGACGCCGGCCGGCGACGTGCGCACGGGCCTGGTGGAACTGCTCGACCTGTATCCGACGATCCTCGACGCGGCGGGCGTGGAATCGAAGCATTTCCATTATGGCCGCAGCCTCCTGGCCGGCGGCACGCGCGAGTTGCCTGCCGGGGGACGCGAGGCGGTCTTTGCCGACGCCGGCTGGTCGCTCGACGAAGTCCAATGCGGCACCCCGGAAGCGCTGGTCAAGGGCGGCTGGTACGAGGGGCGAAACAACACCGTCAGCCGGAACCCCGGCCTTCGCACGCGCCGCGCCACGGTCCGTACGGACCGCTACCGCTATGTGTATTGGCCCCAGGGCGTGGAGCAGCTCTACGACCTGGAGGGCGATCCGGACGCGCTCGTCAACCGGGCGGACGATCCCGACCTGGCGATCGTCAAGCGCGACTTGCGCGACCGGTTGCTGACCTGGCTCCTCGAAACATCGGACACGACGCCGCTCGAACAGGATCCGCGCGGGTGGCCGAAGGTTTAGGCGCCTTCCTTCATCCCCTTCAGGAACGTCACGGCCTTGCGGATATCCGCCTCGGGATTCGCGCCCACTTCCCGCTCAATCGTCAGGAAGCCCTTGTACCCGATTTTGCTTAATGCCGCCAGGTAGCGCGGCCAGTCCACGGCGCCCTCGCCCAGGGGCGTCTCCTCGAACAGCTTGCCCATCCGCTCGACCAACTTGTCGAAGCCGCCGTCGGCAAAGGAGCCATACACCTCGCGCCGGTCGCACGGCTGCAGCTGCCGGCCGTCCTTGGCGTGCGTGTGCACGATGTACGGGGCCAGCGTGTGAACGGCCTTCACGGGATCGTCGCCCGTCACCATGACGAGGTTCGCGGGATCCAGGTTCACGCCGATTCCCTTCACGCCCAGGCTGTCCAGGAAGGCCCGGAGCAGGAGCGCGGTTTCGGGTCCGGTCTCAATGGCAAATGTCACGCCCTTCGCCGCGGCATAGCGCCCCAGCTCCCGGCAGGCGTCCTGCATGGCCTTGTAGGTCGTGGAGGCGGGATCGTCGGGAATGACCCCGATGTGCGTGGTCACCACGGACGACCCGAGATCGACGGCCAGGTCCACGATCTTCTTGGAGCGCGCGACCTTGGCGGTGTTCTCGTCGGCCCGCTCGAACCCGTGGCCGCCCAGGTCGCCGCACAGCGCCGCCACGTCCAGTTTCAGTTCCGCGCAACGGGAGCGGAAGCGCTTGCGGCCGGCGGCATCCAGGGCTTCGGGAGCCATGTCCCCGCCTACCACATAAACCTGGAAGCCCTCCGCCCCCACGGACTTCGCCAGAACCAGGCCCTCGTCCGTGCTTTTGCGGAAGGAATCAATCATAACGCCAATTTTGAATGCCATAAGGTCTCCTGTTGGATTGAAAGCCATCATATCTCCGGAAAACGGGATCCGCAAGTGGCGGTTTTGCTTTCGCTCAAACAACTGACTTCGCTGCGCTCGTCGCGTCAAATGGTGAAACCGAATAAGCGAATTTTTTCAGACATCAGCCGATCCAGGACAGGCAGGTCCTTGGGATAGATGGAAATCAGTTTTTTTCCTTCCTGTTGGTACAGGATCTGTTTCTTATACATGCTCATCTTATACTGGGGCGTATCGAGCCCCCAGTATTCCACGTAAACATCCAATTCCGGCAAATAAAAATCCGGCCGGATCTGAAACTCACCGATGATCCGGTACTTGGCGTCATACCGATACGCCAGGCCGTGTGCGGTTAGCCAATCCGCGATCCGGCGCTCCCCTTCGGACTGCACAACCGTTCCATCGCGCGCTTCAATGGTTTTGTTCAGTTCCACCTGTGTTTCAAAACGACGACGCTCCAGAAAGACTTCATCATAACACCGATCGCAATAAACACGCTGGAACGAATGCTGGGATCTGGCGAATTCATCCGCAGTCACCTGGGCCGAGCATCGCTGACAACAGTGAACGGACCGGGTGGCCGAAATCTTCACCGCCTCTTCAATAAAATCCGCCGCCAGCGCCGCATCATGCTGGATGTAGGGCTTTTCCGCGGGGTTGTTCGCCATATCGCGTAAATCGGAGACACAATCCTTGGCAAAGGTGCCATAGCACTTCAGCGCCTTGATCGCGTACTGACGGGTCTGCGCGTGCGGATCCGCGCGCGCCACGGGCGCCAGCGCCGCCACGGCGGCCGCCTGATCGACACCCATCCAGGCAATCTTTCCGAGCGCCGAAGCCGAAAGCCTTCTCACATTATCGGACGACGACTTCAATAACTGCAGCAATTCCCCAAAGGCAGCGGCATCACCTTCCCGCCCGATAGCAAGGGCCCGATCGGAAAGACGCTTTTCCAGTTGCCGATCCATGGGGTTTTTCATGGTCCGTTATTTTTATCGCAAGGCGCTGACGAGCGCAAGCAAAGTCAGCCTGGCATGGACAACCCCTTACCACAACACATCCGCCGCCACATCGCTCCCCTTAAAGCAATAGGCCCCTTCCCCGGCGGGCTCAATCTTCCCGAACATCGCCTTCATGTCCGCCGGCGCCTTGAAGGTGGCCCGGCAGGGGCCCGGTCCGATGCCCGCCAGCAGCACGCACATCTTCCCGGCCCCATCGCGGAAGGCCTTCGCCTCGACGGCGCCTTCCAGCACCTGCAGATCCAGCTCCGGCGACGGGCCATCCGCCATCACCATCGACTCCACCGCCTTGACGGCCCCGGCCGCCCGCTTGGCGCTCGCCCACCGCCGCTCGCGGGAGCCGGCATCAAACGCCGGCGTCGCCAGGTCGAAGTAGGAATAGAAGATCAGCCCGCGCGCCCCCCGGATCACCGCCAGCAGGGCCAGCGCCAGGATCTCGTCCGCCGACGGGTCCCGGTAATTCGCCCGGTAGAAGGCCGGGTCCTTCTTCGCCTGCTGGTCATAGGCCCCGATGTTGTGCGCCTGCACCACGGTCCACAGCGGCACGCCGGCGGCCGTGCCGACCGCCCGCCCCGCCATCTCATGCGCATACTGCGACAAGCGGATATGGTTCATGGCCGGGTCCACGATCGGATACGGATCGATGCCGTAGACGTCGGTGATCTCGGAATAAAACGGGAACTCGGGAATCTGGCACATCACGGCGTAGACCGGATGGAGCGGGTCCATCTCCCGCAGCTGCCGCCGCCGCTCCAGCAGCCGCGGCAGGCACTCGAGCGGCTGCTCGTCGTTCAGGTACCAGGCGATCACCGCGGGATGATCCTTGAACTCCCGCACCGCGGTCCGCGCCACCTCGGCGCCCGTCTTCACGCCCAGCCCCTCGTTCACCGGGGCGCCCGGCTCATCGTAAGCGCCGGCCAGCGAAAAGATCACCTTGATGCCGTGCGCCTCGCAGGCGTCCAGCACCTCGCGTGCGCCCTCCACGCCCGTCTTCGCCGACCCGTCGAGCGTCATCGAGCAGCTGCCGTAAGGAATCAGGGTGTTGAAAGGCGAGCCCTGGATATCCTTCAGCTCGTCCCGCTGCACGTAGCCCATGTACAGCCCCAGCGGGAAGAACGGCCGCCCCCGGACTGCCAGTCGCCCGGCCGCATCCATCGTGCAGCCGGACGCCTTCCGCGCGCCGGCCGTTCCCCGGTCCACGGCCTTCAGTGCCATCGCCTTTGTCCCGATAACGGAACCATCGCAAGCCAGCAGGGTGAACCGGAGGGAAACGGGGCCGGGCGCCAAACGGCCGAGATCGGCGGCGAACCGGCCCTCGTCCGAAACCGGGACATCCTGCGCCCTCCCGCCGTCCGCCTCCAGGCGGCAGCGGAAGCCGCCCGGCGGCCGGCCCTCGAGCCTGCCCTGCGAAAAGAAGCCGAACGTCA
Organism: uncultured Verrucomicrobiota bacterium; assembly: GCA_964481675.1. Classification (GTDB taxonomy): domain Bacteria; phylum Verrucomicrobiota; class Kiritimatiellia; order CAIKKV01; family CAIKKV01; genus CAIKKV01. Next base: position 5,421 of record CAYZVY010000162.1, on the reverse strand, counting down.
CCGGGCCGCCCCCGGCCGGCAGCTCGTCGCGCACCGGGGTCAGCGGATACGCCGTCCAGCGGAAGGACGCGGGGCCGATCTCGGGAGCGGCGAACCGGATGGTTCCCGCGGCGCCGGGCCGCGCGTAAAACTGGAGTCGGCACTCGTCCGTGAACCGGGGCACGGTGAACTCCGTCTCCTGCGTCACCCACTCCCCCGCCACGCACACGCCGCCCAGGTTGCCGGCGCCCAGGTAGCGGTTCTGCGCGTCGAAAAACTCGATCCCGCCCAGCGCGGCGATCCGGCCGGAGGTCGTCTCGTCGATGCGGATGGCCGCGGCCAGCCGGCACCGCGTCTCGGGCGGCAGGCGGAAGGGCAGGCGCGCGAGCGTGTAGGCGGCCGGATCGGTCCGGGCCAGCTTCAGCGCCGGGGATCCGCCGGGCCCCGCGCCAGGCTCGAACGACCAGCCTTCCGGCCTCTGCCAGGGGCCCCACCCCGGCGGCAGGCCTGAATCGGAAAGAGGAACACGGAAAGGGGTGAGCGCGGGATTGATCATGCGGGCTCCATCCTGGACGGGTTATGAAAAAGCGATGTTGTGCGGGGGCGGAAAATCGCGGCGCACCCGCTGCTGCAGGGCGCGGTCGATGGGAATCCGCTCCGCCACCGACAGCCGCCGCTCCTGGTACAGGAACCACAGCTCGCCTAGCGACTGCTCCCATTCCCGCAGCACGGCGAAATCGGAGTTGAAAAACGCCTCCACCCCCTCGAACCGGTTGGTCATGATCAGCGCCCGGGCCTCCTCGAGGCGGAGCCGGTCGAGCTGCCGCACCGGCGGAGGCATGGCCTCGCAGGCCTCCCTCGCGTCGAGAGGCCGCCCCGCCCGGTTCAGCGCCTGGACCCACTCCACGGCGATCGCCCCGGCGGCCGGCGACGGGTTGAGCGCCCACGCCTGCTCCAGCCAGCGGATGGCCTCGGCGGCCCGCCCGCCGCGCTCCGCCGCCACGGCCAGGCACCGCGCAGCCCAGCAGGACGGCGTGCGGCGCATCGATTCGATCCAGGCGGCGATGGCGGCGTCCGGCTCGCGATGCTCCATCCGCATCACGCCCAGGTGATACCAGGCCGCCCAGTGGTCCCCGCGCCCCGCGGCCATAGCGGCCTCCAGCAGGCGCCTCCATTCCGGCTGCACCAGGTAGGCGCCGGGCTCCACGGCCGGATCGCGCTCCGGCATTTCGCCCGACTCCAGCAGGGCGCGCCAGGGCGCCTGGTCGGAGCCGAGGGAAGACTCCGTGAAAACCAGCTCCGGGGGAATGCGGTCCGCCTCGCCGTCGGCTTTCAGGCGCTTCCGCTCAAGAAGACCCCAGCCGGAGCCGTCATGGAGAAAGGCCAGCGGCGCCTTCACCGTCACGGCGGCCAGCCGCTGGTCCATCTCCTCCACGGCCGCGCGGGGCAGCAGGCGCTCCAGCGCCCGCTCGCCTGCCTGCCAGGCTTTCGTGTAATCCGAACCGTGCGCCTCCGCCGCCTCCACGGCCAGCGGCCCGAACGCCTCGGTCCAGGTCCAGGCCGCCCGCGGGGGCATGGTGACCGAATGGTACTGCGAGGTGATCAGCCCGGCCTGGATCTCGAGATACGCCCGGCCGGGGACGCTGAGGAACTCCTGCCAGCGCCGCCCGCCCGGGCCGGCCCCCCAGGAAAAGCACTTCCGGCCGCGCAGGCGGTCGGTGCTGGCCTGCACAAAGCCGCGGCCGTCCCCTTCCACATAGGCGATCCACTTGCGGTTCTCCGGGGCGATCCGGAAGAAATTCTCGGCGCCCCCCTCGATCCGCCCCGTGTAGCTGCGGTCGTGGCCTTCGGGCGTCAGGGGATAATCGACGAATGTGAGGGTCTGGTCGGAGGGCCGCGTTCCCAGGTAGGCATTCGCGGGGGCCAG
>CAYZVY010000162.1:0-3415 GCA_964481675.1 uncultured Verrucomicrobiota bacterium | reverse complement strand
GACAGCGTGTAGTCGTGGTGCCCGATGCGGCCCATGTTCCACTCGATCCCGCCGCTCACCCAGGCCTGGCGCAGCGCGAAGTTGGCGGGCTGGAAAACCGGGTTGCGGTGCACCAGGTCCCGGTTCCAGGGCTTGTAGAACAGCGACCACAGCCGCCCGCCCCACTCCGGCACGAACTCCGCCCGCAGGTGCTCGTTCTCCAGCACCAGCGTGGGAACGTCCCGCATGATGCGCCGGCGGTCGTATTGATCCTGCAGCCGGTGCGGCAGGATCCGCTCCGCCTGGTTGCGGCCGTAGCCCGCCTTCTCGTCCGGAGGCAGGTCCACCTTGACCGGAAGCGCCAGGTTGTTTTCCGGCGACCGGAAACGGGGAAGAGGATTTTCCGGCCCCACCCCGCCGGCTCCGATTGATAAACTGGACACACTTAATTCGCTCATGCACCCCATCCTTCCCTTTACCCCAGCATCAACAGCATCAGCGCCATCACCATGAAAAATCCGCCCAGCAGAAACTTGCCCGGAACCACATGGGCCCGGCTCCAGGCCGGCAGCGCCCCGGGTTTCAATCCATTGTAAACAAGCGCGAACACGATGATCAGCGGTACGAGGACCATCAGGTTGTAGATCAGCAGCAGCGCCCATTCCCGCGCCGTCCCGACCCCGCTCCGCAGCACCACCAGCAGGGTCGGCAGGTACACCTGCCCCGTGCACACGCTCTCGATGAGCGTCACCAGGCCGCCGATAACCAGCCCGCCCGCCACCAGCCCGCCCGCGCGGAGCCGGTTGCGCATGATGCCGTGGATCCGCTGCTTAAGCAAATCCGGCAACTGAAGCGTCACCGCCTCCGCCTTCCCGCTCCGGCTGAAACGCCAGGCGTCGCGGAAAGACAGGAACGCCAGGATGGCCAGCGCCGCCATCAGGGCGACCCGCATCCCGGCGCGGACGGCCTGGAAACCCTCCAGGGAATGGATCATCCACAACAACCCGAACCCCAGGGCCGTGTAGACCGCGAAGGACGCGACGCAGAACGCCATCCCCATCACCAGCAGGTCGCGGCCGCGCACGCGCGCCAAGCCCAGCAGGCTCATGAAAAACACAAGCGTGGACAGCGCGCACGGATTGAGGCCGTCGATCAGCCCGCCCGCCACCACCGCCGCGAACGCCATCGCACCGGCCCGCTCCGCCGCCGCCTCCTCAACGGCCTTGCGCTCCACCGGGATCGGCAACGGCGCCCTCCACCCGGGCGCCAGCCTTTCCTCGACACACCGCTCCACGCGATCCGCCACCCCGCACCGGATTTCCTCCAGGCCATTATAAAAAGACGTATAATCGATCGCCATGGATACCGGCTCATTGCGGTCCGGCACGCCCAGGCGCGCCTGGTACGCCACCAGCATCAGCATGTTGCTCATCTGGTTAAGGTCGTGCGCCTCGAGCCGGTAAAAGCCCGGGAATCGCGACGCCAGCGCCGGCAGCACCTCGTCCGTCACCACCCGGCACTCCGGGCAACCCGATTCATAAAAATAGTCGATCACCACCGTCGGCGGCGCGTTCGTCTGCGCGCCCGCCGCGCCGGCCAGCAGCAAAACGAACAGACCCTGTCGGATGGCGTTCCTCATGGGATCCGGACCGTGCTACGGAACGGCACCGCAATCTCCTCCATGCCGTCCAGGTCCGTGTGCAATGTCAGGAACCGCCCCTCCAGCCCCGCCGGTTTCCCGATCCCGCTCACCGCCACGCGATAGCCGTCCGGTCCCAGCGCCGACACCTCCGCCTTCATCCCGCTCCGCGGCAGTTCCACGTCCAGCAGCTTGAACGGCTGGCCCCCGCGCCGGCGGATCGCCAGATACCGGACCGCATCCCCCTCCCGGCTCAGCCCGATAGACGCCGGCACCACCACCACCTCGCTGTCCACCCGGGCCCCCACGGTCAGCTCCAGCCGGGGATAGGACGGACGGTCCGTGGTCAGCGCCACCCGCCCCGCCAGGGCGCCCGACGGCAGCGGCGGCACCGTGCGGACGCGCAGCACGCCGCCCGTACCGCCGGCCTCGGGTTCCCACCGGCAAGCCACCCAGGAAACGGACGCCGTCACGCGGGTCACCCGGAACGGGGCGCCGGTGGCGGAGGCCACCCGGATGACCCGCTCGACGGCGCCCGTCTCGTCGATGTTCCCAAAATCGATCCGATCCGGCACGGCCTCCAGCTCCGCCGTGGTCGCGCCGGTCAGGTGCAGCTGGAAATAGGGGGCGGCCGGATCGTTGGACACGAGATACACGCTCTTCCGCAACGGGCCCGTCCGGCCGGCCGGGTCCAGTTCAAGTCGCAGCGACGCCATCCCGCCCGGCGGCACGACGTTGGTGGAAAGCGACGCGGTGACCCCGCAGCAGACCCGCACACGCCGGATGACCAGGGGTTCCCCGCCCGCGTTCCGCAGCAGCATCACCCGCGCGAGCTTCACGTTGTTGGGAATCGCGCCGACATCCCACGCGGGATCGCAAACCAGCCGCGGAAGCTCGGAGGCGCCCGCCAGGCACGCCCACCCGGCCAGGATCGCGGCCAGGGCCGCCCGCCGCCTCACGGGGTCCCCCCGGGCGCGGCCCGGGCCTTCAGCGACTCCTCGTAAGCCTTCCGCGCCCCCTCCGCGCCAACTTCATCGGGTGTCGGCTGCGACAGCGTCACGATCGTGTTGGTGCGCACGGCGGCGGTTCGACCGGCCAGCGACAACTCCAGCCGGCCGATTGCCCGGCCCTGCCCCGTGACGGCCGCGCCCACCGCATGGCCCAGGCGCAGGGCTTCCGGCGTGGACCGCTCGACCCTCCCTCCGATCGCGATGTCGATTTCGGCGAACAGGCTGGCCAGGTTCATCATGGTCTCCGCGTCGGTGAACGCCAGCAGCACCACGACATCGGCCTCCGCGCGCAGCTTCGGCATATAGCGTCCCAGGGCGGTGTCGGGCGGCAAAAGCCGCAGTCCGGCGCCCAGCCGGTCCGCAGCCAGCGTGTCGTCCATGATGCCGATGATCCCCACGCACGTGCCGTCCTCCAGCACGGTCACCACATAGGGCTTGGCCATGGGATTGCCCGCGGCGTCCACAAGGTTGGCGGAGATCACGCGCTCGGACAGGCCGCAGAACCCCTCGATCGTCTCCCGGGGAAACCCGGCCTCCCGGTGGCCTAGGTTCACGGCGTGATAGCCCATCTTATCGCAGGCCTGCAGGATGAACCGGGCGTTCTCCACCGCCCGCTCGCCGGGGCCGCCCGAAAAGTCGCCGGCATCCACCAGGAGCCTGTGGCCCGGCGCCACTCCGCTCACGTACCGCTCGCGGCGGGCAAGCCCGCCCTCGCTCACCCCGTCACAGGCCACGGGCAGAGCCAGCCCTTCCGTGTCGCAAGTGTAAAGGATGGTCAGGGGTTTGC
>CAYZVY010000161.1:0-9813 GCA_964481675.1 uncultured Verrucomicrobiota bacterium | reverse complement strand
TACGCCCTTCTTCGCTGTTCAATGGCCTTGCCCTCTCCTTAGGCGAGGATTTGGGGGGCAGCGGGCGGATTGACAGCCCCGCCATGCCTGCCGCATACTCGCGGAGATGCCTGCAAAAAAACGATCTTCGGCCGGGCCTCGCAAGAGGCCGGCGGCGGCTCCCTTCCTGGCCACGACGGACGCCATCCTGGAAAGCATTTCGGATGGGGTCTTTACCGTTGACCGGAACTGGTGCATCACTTCGTTCAACCGCGCCGCCGAGGCGGTGACGGGCGTGTCGCGAGCCGAGGCCCTGGGGCGGCCTTGCGCCGAGGTTTTCAAGGCCAGCATGTGCGAAGCCGAATGCGCGTTGCGCAAGACGCTGGCCACGGGGCTCCCGATCGTCAATCGCTCCGCCTTTATCGTGAATGCGGCCGGGCGCCGCATCCCCATCAGCGTCTCCACGGCCATGCTGAAGGATGCGGGAGGGCGCATTGTCGGGGGAGCCGAGACCTTTCGCGACCTGAGCCTGGTGGAGGAGCTTCGCAAGGAGCTTTCGGGCCGTTTTGAAATCGGCGACATGGTCAGCCGCAGCCCCTCGATGCGCCGGCTTTTCGATATCCTCCCGCAACTGGCGGTCAGCGAAAGCACGGTTCTGATCCAGGGTGAAACGGGCACGGGGAAGGAACTGGCGGCCCGGGCCATTCACGTCCTGAGCCCCCGGAGCAAGCGCCCGTTCGTGGCGATCAACTGCGGCGCGCTGCCGGACACCCTGCTGGAGTCGGAGCTGTTCGGGTATAAGGCCGGCGCCTTCACGGGCGCCAACCGGGACAAGCCGGGCCTGCTTGCCCGCGCGGAGGGCGGCACCCTGTTCCTGGATGAAATCGGGGAGATCTCTCCCGCCCTCCAGGTCAGGCTTCTGCGGGTTCTCCAGGACCGGACGTATGAGCCCCTTGGCGGTACCGCCATGATGAAGGCCGACGTGCGCGTGATGGCGGCCACGCATCGCGACCTTGCCGCCCTGGTCCGGAAGGGATCGTTCCGCCAGGACCTGTTTTACAGGATCAACGTGGTGCAGGTTGAGATTCCGCCCCTTCGCCGGCGCAAGGAAGACATCCCGCTGCTGGTCGACCATTTCATCGGGCGGTTCAATCGCCTTCAGGGCCGAACCGTGTCGGAGGCCGTCCCGGAGGTTATGGCCCTTCTGCTCGCGCACGATTATCCGGGCAACGTCCGGGAGCTGGAAAACCTGATCGAGCACGCCTTTGTGCTATGCGGCAACGGGCCGATCGAGCCCCGCCATCTGCCCGTTGAATTCACGGGAGGGGGCGCGGCCGTAACATCCCCCGGGGTTTCCGACCTGCGGGAGGGGCTTCGAGCGGCCGAAATCCAAATCATCCGGGAGGCGATGGTTCGCAACCGGAACAACCGCCTGGCCGCCGCCCGCGAACTGGGTCTGCACAAAAGCACCCTGTTCCGGAAAATCAAGGCCCTCGGCATCGACCTGCCCGCGGAGGATGGCCGGAGCCGCAGCGGCCGGCCGCCGCTCCATCCGTAGTCATACCCAACGCTATCGTCGCAATCTTGCGCCACTATCGATTCATAGAGTCGCTATTTTGCGACTGTATGTCGGCCGCCACGGCCGGCCCTGTTAAGTCGTAACAGCAGCTCATGCAAGGGGATGCACGGATTCACGAAGCGGCCTGCCGGTCTGGCACGATGCATGCTTAAAGACGTTGTGGCAGGAGGACAATGTATGCGAGTGGCGTTGACAATCTGGAACGAACGGATCTCGCCGGTGTTCGACGTGGCCCGGCGGATTCTGCTGCTGGAGGTGGAGGACGGCCGCGTGACGAGTCGACGGGAGGAGCCGCTGGAGTTTTCCGATCCCGGCCGCCTGGCCAGTTCGCTGAGCGCCTATCAGCCCGACGTGCTGGTATGCGGGGCCATATCGCGGGGGCTGGCGACGCTGCTGACGGCCAGCGGAATCCGGGTGATTCCGTTTGTGGCCGGCGCGGTGGAGCCGGTGATCGAGGCGTTTATCAAGGGGACCCTGGATGCGCCGGACTGGGCCATGCCGGGCTGCTGCGATCCGTCGGGTTTCGGCCGTCGCCGGGCCGGCCGGTGCGGCCGGGGTCATTGCGGTGGCGAGGGGCGGATCATCGTCATGGACGAATCAAAACAAAAGGAATCGGAAGCATGAAACTGATTGTCACCTCGGCTGGCAGCACGCTGGCGGATCCGCTGGATCCGCGGTTCGGGCGCGCCCGCTTTTTCCTGCTCGTGGATACCGAAACCGGAGCCGTGAGCGTCCATGAGAACACGCAGAACCTGAATGCGGCGCAGGGCGCGGGCATTCAGTCGGGCGAGACCGTTGCGCGCTTGGGCGCCACGGCCGTGGTGACCGGCAATGTCGGCCCCAAAGCGTTTCGCATCCTGAATGCGGCGGGGATCAAGGTGTATCTGTGCGAGCAGGGCACGGTGGCGGATGCCGTTCGCCGGTTCAAGGCGGGCGAGTTGAAGGAGGCCCCGGCGGCCAACGTTGAAGGGCATTGGGCGTAAATCAGTATGAGAATGGCCATAGCCAGCGGCAAGGGGGGGACCGGGAAAACCACGGTCGCGGTCAACCTGGCGTGGACGCTTGCCGACATGGGTCGGGCGGTCCAATACCTCGATTGCGATGTCGAAGAGCCGAACGGGCATCTTTTCCTCAACCCCGGGATATCGGCTGTCGAATCGGTGGGCGTCCGCGTTCCCGTGGTTGACGAGAAGCGGTGCACGGGGTGCCGCCAGTGCGCCGGGGTTTGCCGGTACCATGCCATTGCCGTCCTGAAGAAGGCGCTGGTTTTTCCGGAACTCTGCCACGCGTGCGGCGGCTGCGCGCTCATCTGCCCCGCCGGCGCCATTCGCGAGGAGAGCCGGGCGATCGGCATGGTGGAAAGCGGACAGTCCGGCGGGGTCGCGTTTGTCCAGGGGCGCCTGAACGTGGGCGAGCCCACGGCGCCGCCGCTGATTCGCGCGGTGAAGGCGAAGGCGATCGCGGCGGGAATTGCGATTTTCGACGCTCCGCCCGGAACGGCCTGTCCGGTGGTGGCCACGGTGCGGGACGCCGACTACGTCCTGCTGGTGACGGAGCCGACGCCGTTCGGCCTGAACGACTTGACCCTGGCCGTGGAGATGATCCGGTCGCTGGGCCTTCGCCAGGGGGTGGTCATCAACCGGGCGGACAGCGGGGACCGGCGCGTGAGGGATTACTGCGTCGCGGAGGGTATTCCGGTCCTGCTGGAGCTTCCCGATGACAGGCGCCTGGCCGAGGCCTATTCGAGAGGGCAGCTGGCCGTATGCCAGCTGCCGGAGTGGCGAGTTCTGTTTTCGAAACTATGGAATCGTTTGGAGGAGGACATATGCCGGTCGAGAGAGCCCTGACAGCCTATCAAAAAGAACGGTTGAACTGTGCGCAGAGCGTCCTGCGCGCCTTTCAATCGCATCGCAATATCCCCGAAGACGACATCGCCGAGGCCAAGTTTCATGGCGGCGGCCGCGCCGAAGGGGGGCTGTGCGGGGCTTTGTACGCCGCCCTCAAGCTGGTTCCGGAACCGGAAGCGCGCCAGCGTGTGCGGGATGCGTTTGTGGCGGTGGCGGGAGCCGACACGTGCCGGGAGATCAAGCGCACGGCGCGTACCCCCTGCGTCGAATGCGTGCGCATCGCCGCCCGCCTGCTGGTCGATCATGGCGTCGCGCCGCCTGCCGGCGCGAACAACCCGAAGGATGTGTGAGTTGAAGGAGATCGTTATCATCAGCGGCAAAGGCGGGACAGGCAAGACGAGCCTGACCGCCTCGTTCGCGGCGTTGGCCGGAAACGCGGTTCTCGCCGACTGCGACGTGGACGCCGCGGATCTGCATCTGGTGCTGGCGCCCACGATCCGGCGCCGCGAGGCGTTCCGGTGCGGAAACGAGGCGATGATTCGGCAGGCGGACTGCATGGGCTGCGGCGCCTGCCTGGCCCGGTGCCGGTTCGACGCGGTGAACAAAACGACCGGAGGCGCCGGCGAGGCGACGTTTTCCATTGATGCGACAGCCTGCGAGGGATGCGGGGTGTGCGTCTGGTCATGTCCCGTGAAGGCGATCGATTTCCCCGAACGGGTCAGCGGCGAATGGTACGTTTCCGACACCCGTCACGGCCCCATGGTTCATGCGCGGTTGATCCCCGGCGGCGAGAATTCCGGCAAACTGGTCAGCCAGGTCAGGGAGGCCGCGCGGGCGCTTGCCGTTGAACGGAACGCCGGCCTGATACTCGTGGACGGCCCGCCGGGCATTGGCTGTGCCGTGATCGCCTCGGTTACGGGAGCTTCGCTGGTTGTGATTGTGACCGAGCCCACCCTGTCGGGCGCCCACGATCTGGCGCGGGTTCTGGAACTGACGCGCCACTTCGGTATTCCGGCGGCGGTCTGCGTGAACAAGTGGGATTTGAATGCGGAGATGACGGAGCGGATCGAGTCCGAGGCCCGCCGCGCCGGCGCCGCGGTCGCCGGGCGCGTACGGTACGACAAGGGCGTCACACGCGCCCAACTGCAGGGGTTGGCGGTCGTCGAAACCGACGCCGGCCCGCTTGGCGACGATATACGGGCTGTCTGGAAGAAGCTGTCTGCTAAAAAGGAAACGAGAGCATGAACGAAGAACGGAAATGCAGTCACAAACAGGAAGTGCCGGACGGGGCGTGCGCCTGCGGGAGCAGTCCCCAGACGGCCGCGAATGGTCCCGGCGAGGATTCCGAACAGCAGGCGCTCGACCGGCGGATGGGGCGGATCCGGCACAAGATCCTGGTGATGTCCGGCAAGGGCGGCGTGGGCAAAAGCACCGTGGCGACCAACGTGGCCGTTTCCCTGGCGCTGGCCGGGAAGCGGGTCGGGTTGCTCGACGTCGACATCCACGGCCCCAGCATCCCGAAAATGCTGTGCCTGGACGAGTCAACCGTGCAGACAAAGGGCGACGTCCTCCAGCCGGTTGAAGTCGCCGGCATCAAGGTGATGTCCATCGGGTTCCTGCTGAGGGGCCGCGACGATGCCGTCATCTGGCGGGGCCCCCTGAAAATGAGCCTGATCAAGCAGTTTCTCAAGGACGTGGAGTGGGGCGAGCTGGATTACCTCATCATCGACTCGCCGCCCGGCACGGGGGACGAACCCCTGTCGGTCTGCCAGCTCGTCAAGGACCCGGCCGGCGCGGTCGTGGTGACCACCCCGCAGGATGTGGCCACCGCCGATGTGCGCAAATCCATCAACTTCTGCAAGCAGCTGGGGCTCCCCGTGCTCGGCGTGGTGGAGAACATGAGCGGCTTCGTCTGCCCGAAATGCGGCGAGGTCACGGATATCTTCAAGAGCGGCGGCGGCGAGCGGATGGCGGCGGACATGGAGGTTCCCTTTCTCGGCCGGATTCCGATCGACCCGGCCGTGGGCAAGGCCTGCGACGAGGGGACGCCGTTCGTTTATCATTATAATAAAACGGAAACAGCCAAGGCGTTCGAGCGGGTCATCGCTCCGATCCTGGCGCTGTCTGTCCGCCCTGACGGACAGTCTTTCGCAGTCCAACCAACAAAAGAAGGAGATCGTGTCGTGAAAATTGCCATTCCGCTCGTTGATGGAAAACTCTGCATGCACTTCGGGCACTGCGCCCAGTTCGCCCTGCTGGCGGTGGACGAAAAAACGAAAAGCATCGCCGACAAACAGCTGCTCACGCCCCCGCCGCACGAGCCGGGCGTTCTCCCGCGCTGGCTGCACGAGCAGGGCGCCACGGTCATCATCGCCGGCGGCATGGGCCAGCGCGCCCAGTCGCTCTTTTCGGAAAGCGGCATCCAGGTCGTGGTCGGCGCGCCCGCCGAAACGCCGGAAAAGCTGGTGGCGTCCTACCTGGCCGGAACGCTGGTTTCAGGCGCGAATGTCTGCGATCACTGACCCCAAGCCGACGGCCATGGACGTGCTTCCGTCAAATCTGCATGCGCAGTGCGTTCTCTGTGGGGCCGAGCACCCGCGGGGATTCCGCCTTGTGTTCGAGACGCACGCGGATGGGCACGTGGAAGCGCCGTTTCCCTGTGACCGGCTGTACCAGGGCTACACGGGGTATCTGCACGGCGGTGTGATCGCGGCGCTTCTGGACAGCGCCATGACGAACTGCCTTTTTGGCCAGGGACGCGTGACGCTGACGGGCGAGCTCAGCGTAAGGTTTCTCCAGCCGGTGATTGTGAATCGGCCAGCCGTAGTCAGCGCCCGGGTGGCGGAATCGCATGCCCCGCTTTTCAAGATGCAAGGCGAGGTGAGGCAGAACGGAAAGCTCATGGCGAGGGCGACTGCCAAGTTCATGGAGGTGCAGATGTCGGATTCCGGGCCTGTGCCCTAAATCGCTGTAGGCTAGACTGAATTCGGAGACAGGCAACAAACAGAAGGAGAGTGGATCGTGAGCGACCAGACTGTAACGCGATTGCCGTTGATTGGAGAAAAGGCGCCGTCATTCAAGGCGGAGACAACCCAGGGGCCGGTGAACTTCCCGGAAGACTTCAAGGGGAAGTGGGTGGTGTTCTTTTCGCACCCGGCGGACTTCACGCCCGTGTGCACGACGGAGTTCATGACCTTCGCCAGCATGCAGCCGGAGTTCGAGGCGCTGAACTGCAAGCTGCTGGGGCTCTCGATCGACAGCACCTACAGCCACATCGCGTGGTTGCGGACCATCAAGGAAAAGATCGACTACAAGGGCATGAAGAACCTCGAGGTGATGTTCCCGGTCATCAGCGACCTGACGATGGACGTCTCCAGGGCCTTCGGCATGCTGCAGCCGGGCGCCAGCAACACGCAGGCGGTGCGCGCGGTGTTCATCATCGACCCGGAGGGCAAGGTCCGCGCCCTGATGTATTATCCGCTGTCGAACGGACGGAACATGCAGGAGGTCAAGCGCCTGTTGATCGCCATGCAGTATTCCGACCAGTTCAAGATCGCCACGCCGGCCAACTGGCAGCCGGGCGACGACGTGATCGTGCCGCCCCCGGGTTCCTGTGGCGTGGCCAAGGACCGCATGACAAAGCCCGATCCGGACGTGAAGTGCCTGGACTGGTTCATGTGCCTGAAGAAGTGCCCGAAAAAGTAACCGTCAACCGATAGCGGAGGGTGGGGACATTCCTCGCCCTCCGTTCCGTGGGGAGATCAGTTACATTTTTTGCCGAGGCGGTTGCCGGGCCGTGAGCCCTTTGCCCGTTTCGATTTCTCATTGACGGCATCCGGGGCAAGTGACAGAATTATTACAGCATCATGAAACGCCTATCCGCCATTTTGGTTGCGATTCTTTTCGTTACCGGCGCGCTGATGATTCCTTCCCTTCATCGGGCTCATTGCGCGGACGGTCATGCGGCGCAGGAGGCGGGCAGCTGCACCATCTGTCAGACGGCCCACACGCCGCTCCAGCTTTCGGCGATCGTCCTCGTGCCCGTGGACACCGTTTGCCTGGTCGATACGCTTATCCCGGCGGCTCCACTATTACCGCAATTCTCCCTCCGCACAGCCACCCAGGCGCGCGCGCCGCCGGCTTGAGCCATCCTTTATCCTTTTCGTGACACCGTCACGAGGCAATCGGGCGTTTGCCCGGATCAGTCGACTCAAAACCAATCCCAACAGGACTATTCTCATGCACAAGCATGTCGCGTTTTTTCTGCTGCCCCTTGTGGCGGCCTGTCTGATGGCGGCGGACGCCGCCGCTCAACCCACGTCTTCCGGCACGGGTCTTTCGGAGGTGCCCCGCAGCTTCCAATCCTTCAACCCCGACGTGTCGGCCATCGTGGATATGTTTTACCACGCCGACGATTCGGAGGAGGGCATCAGCCACATTCTGGCGGAGATGTCCGGCTTCGGCCACGTCCACAGCGGCGAGGAGCATCATCACCACGGGCCGGACGAAGGATTCAACTTGCGGCATCTGGAACTGCAGTTCTCCGCGGACGTGGACCCGTATTTCAAGGGCTGGGCTATTGCGGCCATTGACCTGGAAAGCGCGGAGATGGAGGAAGCGGTGATCGAAACGACCTGCCTGCCGTGGGGGCTCAAGATCAAGGGAGGCAAGTTCTTCAGTGATTTCGGCTACATCAATGCCCAGCATTCGCACCAGTGGGACTTCACGGATCAGCCGCTGATCTACAAGTTGTGCCTGGGCGATCACGGGCTGAACGAGAAGGGGCTCCAGCTTTCATGGCTGGCCCCGACGCCCTTTTACCTGCTGGCCGGCGTGGAGGCGTTTCAGGGCGAAAACGAAGTGCTGTTTGCCTATCACGGCGAAGAGCCCTTGCCGACCCATGACGGCCCCCGCGTGGGCGTGGGCTGGTTGAAGGTCGGCCCGAATCTGCCCGGCAATCACGCCTTGCAGGTCGGCGCCTTTGGAGCGACCGGCAAGCAGCAGGAAGCGCATGACGGGAACGAGGACGGGACCGAAGACCACTGGCTGGACGGCGACAGCACGTTCTGGGGCGGCGACGTCGTCTATAAGTACAACGCGCCCCAGGCGCACGGGCAGGGAGATGTCGTCCTGCAGGGCGAATACTTCAGTCGCCGCAAGGACTTGGAACTCGTGGGCCACGACCTTGCGCCGCAATTCGTCGGTAACAGTCGCGTGGACGACCAGGACGGTTATTACGTTCAGGCCGTTTACGGGTTCCTTCCCCGCTGGCGCACGGGCCTCCGCTGGGAGCAGGTGGGGCTGACCAACGAATCCGATCTCCCCGACGGCAGTTCCGAGTCGTTCGACTCCAGCGACCGGATGGCCGCCATGGTGGACTTCACGCCATCAGAGTTTTCACGCCTGCGCCTCCAAGTCAACCAGGGATCTTACGAAACCGCGGATGGCACCGAGGACGTCACGGAGGTTTATCTCCAGTGGATGATTTCGCTGGGGGCGCATGGCGCTCACAAATTCTAATCCGGTTTCCCGCATTAAAGGAAAGAACATCATGAAGCGATTTGACGTTTGGATCATGGCATTGCTGACCGGCTGCCTCGTTTGCGAGGCCGGCGCAGGAAAATTGACTATTGTGGCCACCACGCCCGATTTGGCTTCCATTGCCACGGCGGTGGCGGGCGACAAGGCGGACGTCCGCAGCATATGCACGGGAAAAGAGGACCCGCATTTTCTGACGGCCAAGCCGAGTTTCATTCTGCAGGCGCGAAATGCCGACCTGTGGATCCGCATCGGCCTGGAACTGGAGATCGGGTGGGAAGCGCCCATTCTTGACGGTTCCCGCAACACGCGCGTCCGGGTCGGTGAAAAGGGGCATCTGGACGCGTCCGAAAGCGTTCTCATTCTGGACGCGCCTCAGACCGTGGTAACCCGCGCCATGGGCGACGTCCACCCGATGGGCAACCCGCACTACTGGCTGGATCCGCTGAATGGCCGCCGGATCGCGGGCGCCATTGCCGAGCGGCTTGCGATTCTCGCGCCAGCCGACGCGGCGGTGTTCCGCCAGAACGCGGAGGCGTTCCGGAAGGCGCTGGATGAGCGGATGTTCGGCGCCGCGCTGGTCAAGGCCGCGGGCGCGGATGCGCTCTGGGCGAAGGCCCAGGACGGGACTCTTGCCGCCTTCCTCGACGAACCCGCGAACAAAGGCAAGGCGGGCGGCTGGACCGCCGCCATGTTGCCGTGGCGCGGTCAGAAGATCGTGACGTATCATAAAAGCTGGATTTACTTCGCCAATCGGTTCGGTCTGTCCGTCGCGGCGGAGTTGGAGCCCAAACCGGGCGTCCCTCCCACGGCGTCGCATCTGGCGGAAGTCGCGGAAACGGCCAAAGCCGAGGGTGTCAAAATCGTCCT
>CAYZVY010000160.1:1676-9998 GCA_964481675.1 uncultured Verrucomicrobiota bacterium | reverse complement strand
GGATCAGCCCGAAAACGCCCGCCCGTTCACGCCGAAACGCCGCAACAGCGCCGCGTAATCCGCCCCACCCACTAACAGCAGACGAGCACCTAATCGTAGAGGCGTCCGGCTTCAGGGTATTCAGTTGCACTGTCCGCTATTTTTTCCAATAATCGCGCAATGAACAAAGACAAGGTGCTTCTCGTTCTCGTTCTCGTCCTGGCAGCCTCCACCGTCGCGGCCCTGATCGTCATCAGCCGCATGCACAGCGCCCGGCAGCAGCTGCAGGCCCAGCTCACGGCCCAAACCCGCGCCCTGGCCCAGGCCCGCCTCGACATGGCGCCGCCCCCGCCGCCACCCCCGGCCCTGCCGGCCAGGCCCGCGCCCGTGTCCGTCGACCGCCCCGAAACCGCCGCCAAGCTGGCCGCCCTCGAGGCCGAGGTGACGGAACTGCGGCGCCAGGCCGGCGAACGCGCCGCCCGGGACGTCCCCGTGGCCCGCCCGGCCGAGACGAACCGCGACGACCGCGGCCGCGGTCGCCGCTTCCGCGAAGAGGACATGGCCGAGCTCCAGAAAACCGACCCGGCCCGCTTTGCGGAAATCGAGAAGCAGCGGGCGGAATTCCGCGACCGGATCAAGACCGCGGCCGCCGACCAGGTGAATTTCCTGACTTCGGTCGATGTCTCCCGCTGGTCCGCCGAACAGCAGGAAAACCACGCCCGGCTCCTGGCCAACATCGCCGCCTTCACGGACGCCATGACCCAGCGGAACCAGCCCGCCGCCACCGACGGCCGCTCGATGTGGGACAAGATCCGCGAAACCGGCGAACTTATGGAAACCGAACAGAACCTGCTGCTCTATGACGCCGCCCAGCAGATGGGGTTCGACGAAAAGGGCTCCAAGGAATTTGTCGACTACATCCAGACCATCCAGAAGGCCACCTCGCCCCGCGGATTCTTCCCGGGCTTCAGCCACGGCGGCCGCGGCGGCGGAAATGGCGGGGGCGACAACACCCCGGCGCAGGAACAGCCTCAGCCACGCCAGTAGCCTGTCACAGGCGCTCCGTTTCCGGAGAAATCGTGAGTCCGTTATTCCCAGGCATTGCCCTGTCCAGCAACCGAAGGTGGGAGCGCCACACCGTTGGCGCGAGATGCGCCGGATTTGTGCATGATCGCGCGGACGGTGCCGCGCTCCCACATCAAGTGGCATGCGGCCTCGCGGGAGTTTACCGGGCAGCGTCGCTTTGGCCTGCTGCTCCGGCTCGGCCCTCCGGAGAATAGACGTAATCCATACGGAAGGATAAACCCCGCGAACCTTTACAAATGCCGCAGCAGATTCGCCTGGCTGGCGGCATCCAGTGCCAGCAGATTCGCAACCTCGAACCGGTTGCCTTCCACATCCGTGATCATATAATGATGGTTCGGCAGGCGGATCACGTTCTCCCTCAATTCCCGGGTGGAAAACCGGCAGGGGCCGCGGTTCGTGTCGACGTCCCACTCCGCGATGCCGAAGCGCTCCCGCACCTTCCGGATCGCCGTCAGGCGGAACACCATGTAGCGCCGCTCCAGCTCGTCCCGCACGCAGGCCAGGCTGGCGGCGTCCAGGCCGTCCAGCGACACCAGCACGCCCGCTTCCTTCCCGCCGCCGTCGCGCACGCTGAAATAGCGATCCGTACGCGATAAGGGGAACATCCGGACCACGGCCGCCTGCAGCAGGGAATACTCCCCGTCCAGGGTGGCGCGCAGGATGGCGCCGGCCTTGAAAAAGCGGAGGGCCTCCGGCTTCAGGTAACGCAGTTCCGTGTCGCTCATCACTTGCCTCCCACGGCCATTACCGAGGACGTCTCCCGCTGCATCTCGACCAGCCGGAAGAACTCGCCCTTCTTCTCCATCAGCTCCTCGTGCGTGCCCGCCTCGACCAGGGCCCCGTCCTTCAGCACCACCAGGCGGTTGGCGTTCCGCAGCGTGCTCAGCCGGTGCGCGATGGCGAACGTGGTGCGCCCCTTGATCAGCCGGCCGATGGCCTCCTGGATCAGCTTCTCGGTGTCCGTGTCGACCGACGCCGTGGCCTCGTCCAGGATCAGAATGCGGGGGTTGTGCAGGATCGCCCGCGCAATGGCCACCCGCTGCCGCTCCCCGCCCGAAAGGGCCTGGCCGCGCTCGCCGACCTTGCTGTCGTAGCCGTCGGGCTTCGACACGATGAAGTCGTGGGCGTTGGCCGCCTTGGCCGCGGCCATGATCTCGTCGGCCGTCGCCTCCGGCCGCGCGAAGGCGATGTTCTCGGCAATCGTCCCGTTGAACAGGAACGTCTCCTGCAGCACCACTCCAATCTGGGAACGCAGGTCCTGCTGCCGGATGTTCCGGATGTTGACGTCGTCCACGCGGATCTCGCCCTCGTTCACGTCGTAGAACCGGCACACCAGCCCCATGGTGGTGCTCTTGCCCGCCCCGCTGTGGCCCACGAAGCCGATCATCTCCCCGGGCTCCACGGTCAGGTTGAAATTCTTCAGCACGGGCCGGTGCGACTCGTAGCCGAACGTCACGTCCCTGAACTCCACGCGCCCCCGGATCGGGTTCAGGGAAACGGCTTCCGCGGACTCCTTCACGTCGGGCTCGCGGTCGAGGATCTCGAACACGCGCTCCGCCGCCGCCAGGGAGCGGGCCAGGTAATCGGCCAGCCGGCTGAGGAAGTTCAGGGGGCCGTAGAACATGCCGAGGTAGGCCAGGAAGGTCATCAGCACGCCCAGCGTCATCTCGCCGCCGATGATCTGGCGGCCGCCCACGTACCACACCAGCAGCGTGCCGGCGCTCATGATGAGCCACAGGAACGGGAAGAACGTGGCCCACATCTGCTGCGCCGCCTGGTTGGTCAGGCGCACCTCCTGGCTGGAGCCGCGGAACCGCTCGACCTCGGACTGCTCCCGCGCGAAGGCCTTGACCACGCGGGCGCCCGAAAGCGATTCGGTGACCGACGCCGACAGCTGCGACCGGTAATGCCAGGTGCGGCGCCACAGGCCGAAGATATACGGCCAGCAGTAGTGCGAGAGCCACAGGCAGATCGGCACGGGGATCAGCACCAGCAGCGCCAGGCGCCAGTTCATCGCGAAGAGGACCACGCCGATGCCGATCAGCATGAGGATGTTGGCGCCGAAATACTGGATGCCGTCCACCATCACCGTTTCGAGCGACTCGGTGTCCTGGATGACCCGCGACATCATGGCCCCGACCGGGCTCTTCTCGAAGAAGCGGATGGACATCGCCTGCAGGTGCGTATAGAGCTGGAGCCGCAGGTCGTGGGACAGCGACGTGCCCAGCCGCACCAGCATCCGCGTCCGGATGATGTTGATCACGCTGCCGGCTACCTGCGAAAACAGCAGTCCGAGAACCAGCCAGCCCAGCCAGCCCAGCCGCTGCGCCACGGTGAGATCGGCCTTCTGGGGCAGCAGCACCTGGTCCACCAGCGGGCGGGTCAGGTAGGGCGGAATGAGGCTCAGGGCCATGCCCGCCAGGATCAGCACCGTCACCACCGCCGTCTGCTTCCAGTAGGGTTTCAGGTACACCCCGAACCGCATCAGGACCTTGCTCTTATCGAGGCAGGCGGGGCACACCTGCGTGTGCTCCGGCAGCAGCAGCCGGCATGTGGGGCAGCGCTTGCGCTCTTCCGGATCCGTGGCCAGGACGGGCTTGGTGGAGGCTTCCGCCGCGGCCAGCTTTTTGTGGTGAGCGGCCCAGTCGTTGAGGTATTTGACCAGCCGGCCGAAGGGCTTCTGCCAGGCATTGCTGTAGCGGATCACTTCCACGGCCTGCCCGTCCACCAGCGCCATCAGCGCGCCGCCGCCCACCAGGTTGTCCAGCCGGGGCGCCTTGATCGCGGCCAGGTCCCGCTCCCACCGGCACACCGGCGGACCGGAGCGCGGCATCGAAAAGACCCTGATTTTTTCCGGGGTGACAATGAGCCACTCGTCGCCGAAGGTTCCATCCAGGAGCATATCGGTCGGAAAGGCCGCTTCGGCCGTTTCACCGGCCTGCTTCAGCCACGCATCGAGAGAAACCGGAAGAGGGTCCATGCACGCTATTCTAAGGGATGATTCCGCATCTGTCGACTATTCTGGAACCGGGCGCGCCTGTCCGCTCCGTGCAAAATCCAGACGCGAAGCGGGTAGGGCGAAGCCTCCGGCTGAGCCGCCGCCGCGCCAGTCGCATCGCGGCTCGGCCGGAGTCCTCGCCCTACCTGCGCTCCGCGCATACCAGCGCGCAGCCGTGCGGGGGGACCGTCACATCGAGCATTCCCGCCGTTCCGCGGCGCGAAAGCGATCGACTTTCCTGCGCCTTCCCGGCCAGGTGCAGCGTGGGCCGCAGGCCCAGCCGCTCGTCCCGCAGCGCCGTGCGCACGGGCTTGTCCGTCCAGTTCGCCAGCACCACGCCGGCCCGCCCGTCGGGCGCCTGCCACGCCGCATGGAACAGCGCCGGGATCCGGTTCATCCGCGCCTCCCGCTCCCACGTGACCAGCGGCACGCCGTCAACCGCTGCCGGCCGGAGCATGCGGCCATACACCAGGAAGTCGCGCCCGGGGCCCCGCCGCAGCGCCAGCACGGAGCGCAGCATGGCCACGGCCGCCGCGTCCGAACCCACCTTCGGCGCCCACCGCGCCCAGTTGCCGGTGTCCTTGTTCAGCAGGCTGCCGTCCCCCGTCATCACGGCGCCCGGAATCTCGCCCAGCACCGCATTGCACGCGTTCCGCGTCTCCAGGTGGTGCGGCTCGGGCCCCACGCCCATCCCGCCCTGCAGGGTGATGCACTCGTGATACAAATAATGGTACAGCGGCATGAACGCGTAGTCCGACGTGTGGCCCGGCGGGATCACCCGCACGTCGCATTGCTGAAACAGGGACAGGCACGTCTCGTTGCAGGGCCCCTCGGTCGAGTGCATGACCTCCCCGGCCCCGGCCCGCCCCGCGGACCGCCGGAACGCGGCCATGATGTCCCGCATGCGGCCGGCCATCCACTTGCCCGGGCCGGCCGGATGGCCGTGCCGCTCCGAGAAACAGGGGAACGTGGCCGCCCCCATGTTCTGGTCGAAAAACTGGATCGACTCCATCCCCCACCCGATCAGCCGCTCCACGAAATCCGACGCCAGCCGCCGGGTGGGCGCCGCGCCCAGGCAGCAGGCGTAGCTGGGGCGCCAGGACTTGTCCCACGCCTCCGCCCACAGCTCGCCCCGCGGCGTCCGGCACACGCCCGCCGCCCCCCGCTTCGCCTTGAAATCCGCCCGGCCGTCGTACCCGTTCCAGGCGTGCTCCGTCACCCACCGGGTGCCGTTGCAGAACGACCCCGCCCGCCAGCCGCGCCGGCGGACCTCGCGGATGAAGCGCGCCAGGGACGCCTCGCCGCCGGCCGGCGGAAAGCAATCCGGATAGACCCAGGGGCCGCCCCGCTCCCACGACATCAGCACCGCGACCAGGGGGGCGTTGATCTTGCGGGCCAGCCGGTCGAGCAGCGGCAGCATTTTGGCGTGCGGCAGGAACTCCTTCACCGGGAACACCGGCCCGATATCCAGCTCGCCCTGGAGCCGCAGCGTGATGTAGGCGGGCGAATCCGCCAGCCAGGCCGGCACATCGGTCCGCCGGCTCAGCGGCGTGCCCCACGCCTGCTTCAGGCTCCACTCCCGGTACAGGTCGGCCGCGTCCTGCCAGCCGCCCTTGAAGCCGCGCAGCACGATCGCATACTCCAGCGTCCGCTCCCCGCGCACGGGCCAGTCCCCCACGTGCGCCAAACCCAGCCGGATGCCCGGCTCGCGGTGCACCGCCTTGAGCAGTTTGACGTTCGCCTCCGCATCCTCGCACGCCATGTACAAACCGGCCCGCTCATTATAAAATGCGGTGAACTGGGCGAACAGCCCGCCGGGATAATGAGACGAATCGCCGTTCTCCGGCGAAAACTGGAACGCGGCGGGCTGATCCGGCGGCAGCTTCTCGGGCGCCGGATCCACGATCTCGCGTCCCGCATAAAACGGCAGCAGCACCGTTCCGTGCAGGTCGTAGCGCATCACCACGAAGGGATATTGCACGTCCGTGATACGCAGCCCCGCCCCGTTACGGACCGTGATTCCCCAGCGGCTGCCGGGAAGGCGGGCGCATGCCGTCACCGTGGCAACAACCGACAAGTCCAGCCCCCCCAGGTTGCGGAAACGCATTGTCAGCGTCCGCGCGCCGCTCGTCTCCGTCACGGCCACGGCCACCGACCGGGCGTCGCGGGAGGTGAACCGGATATACTCCCCGCGCGCATCGAGCGCCTGGACGACAAACGCGGGATGCTCCGGAATGGAGGCAATCATGTTCAGGTCCGCGGCCACGTGCGGACGGAAGCCGGTCAGCCGGCCTGAGCGGCGATCGAAGGTGAGGGTCTCGGTGGCAGACTGAAGAGACAGGGATGTCATCCGGTTCCTTTCGTCTTGATGGGACCATAGTATGGCATCAGCCGGCTGGACGCAAGGGCGCCACACAGGTATAGTGTCGGATTGAAAGGGGACAGGATGAGCAACAACCGCTGGAACGCCGTCGTGGTCACGCATTCCCACTGGGACCGCGAGTGGTACCACTCCATGGAAACCTGCCGGTTCCGGCTGGTCGAGATGATCGATCGCCTGCTGGACATCCTCAAGGCGGACCCCTCCTACCACTCCTTCTGGCTGGACGGCCAGACCATCCCGCTCGAGGACTATGCCGCCGCCCGCCCCGAGCGGATGGAGGAACTCGCCGCCTGGCTGAAGCGCGACAAGATCCAGGTCGGCCCCTGGTACGTGCTGGCGGACGAGCATCTCGTCTCCGGCGAAGCCTGCCTCCGCAACCTGTCGCTGGGCCTGGCTATCTCCAAGGCTTACGGCCAGCGCCACGACGTGGGCTACATGCCCGACACCTTCGGCCACATCGACCAGTTGCCCCAGATCCTGCGGGGCTGCGGCATCGGCAACGCCATCTTCTGGCGCGGCTACGACAAGGCGGATCTGGAAGCCGCCGAAACCACGTGGATCGGTCGCGACGGGACCACCATCGACGCGCTCTGCCTCGTGGGCGGCTACTCCAACGCCCGCGGCATCACGCGGGACCTGGATGCCACCGCCGACCGGATCGACGCCATGATGGAGCCGCTGAAAAAATTCTGCGGCTCCGGCACGCTGCTGCTGATGAACGGCATCGACCACGCCCTGCCCCTCGACCACCTTGCCGAGGTGCTGCCGAAGCTCGAAGCCCGTTTTCCCGGGCTCACCGTCCGGCATGGCAGCCTGGAAGACTATCTCAAAACCATCGCCACCGCGCACCGCAAGCACCGCCCGCTCCGGGGGGAACTGTTCCATGTGCCGGCCCTCGACGGCTGCCTTTCCACCAGGCCCCTGCAGAAGCGGTTGAACCGCCGGCTCGAAAACCGGCTGGCGCACTATGCCGAACCGCTCGCCCTCCTGGCGGGGAACGACTCCGTCGTCCCGCCCGCCCTGCTGGCCCTGGCCTGGCGCCTGCTGATCCAATGCCATCCCCACGACACGATCTGCGGCTGCCATGCCGACACCGTGGCGGCCGACATGGAAAACCGCCTCCTCCGCGGCCTGCAGATCGCGGAAACGGCCGAAGACCGCGCGCTGCACGCCATCCTGGGCCGGCGGGTCGGCTACGACAGTCCCGCCCTTCCCTGCCGGATCGCCGTCTACAATCCCCTGCCCTGGCGGCGCAGCGAATTCGTGACTCTCGAACTGCCGATGCCCGTCGGAAAAAACGGCGATTACCAGGTCACGGACAGCACGGGCGCCGTCCTGCCCAGCCGGGTGCTCGACTGCAAGATCGAGATGCACACCACGTTCCACGATTACAAGATCCCCACCCGGAATCCCGGCCGGAATCTCGCCCTTCAATTCCTGGCGCCCGATCTTCCGCCCATGACGGTCTCCTGCTTCACCGTGTCCTCGCGGCTGATGGGAACCGTCAGCATCATGGAAGATACGGGAGGAGAACAGGCGATCGGAAAAGCCAGCCAGGGCGGCGGCCGTTCCGCCGACGTGCTGGAAAACAGCCGCCTCCGCGCGACCATCCACCCGGACGGCTCGCTGGACCTGCTCGACAAGTCAACCGGGCTGTCCCTGCCCGGCCTGAACCGCCTCCACATCCAGCCCGATCACGGCGACCTCTATCATTTCGCCCCGGCTTTGCGGGACGAAATCCGCCAGGTCAAGGCCGGCACGATCGAACGCCGGGTCGAGGCGCCGTTCTTCCAAAGCATCCGGGTCCGCGCCACGCTGGAATTCCAGACGGAATCCATGCCGTTGACGCTCGATTTCTCGCTCCTTGGCGAGTCGG
>CAYZVY010000160.1:0-1576 GCA_964481675.1 uncultured Verrucomicrobiota bacterium | reverse complement strand
AGGGGCCTCTGCGAATACACGTGGGAACAGCCGGACCGGCCCTGCCTCACGCTCATGCGCGCGAGCGGCATCATCTGCGAAAGCCTGTCCGTGTTCAGCGCGGAAGGCGGCCAGTGCCAGGGGCTCCAGTCCTTCGAGTATGCGCTGACGGTGACGCCGGACACGACCGGCGCCGCCGCCATGCGCGCCGCGTATGCGTATAACCTGCCGCCGAAAGCCCTGCCTCTTTTCGCGGGCAGCCCGGTCGTTCTGGAAGACGGCATCGAATTCCTGAATCCGCATTGGATGCCGGCGGCGATGAAAGCGGCGGATTCCGGCACCGGCCATGTCCTGCGCTTCTGGAACGCCTCGTCCAAAAGCGAAAGCGGGCTGATCCGCCTGCCCTCGCGTTACAAAAAGGCCACACGCGCCCGGCTCGACGAAACGCCCCTGGGTCCGGTGAAAGTGACAAAAGGCCGGCTGCGACTGACCGCCAAGCCGTTCGAGATTGTGACGTTGCTGCTTAATGCCCCGCCGCAAGCGACGGCATGAACTAGCTCGGCCGGGGCGCTAGCGCCCCGGATTACATCTCCGGGCGCCTCTCCGCAGTTGCAATCCGGCGGACCCATTCATTGTTCTTCAAGCAGTTCAACCGGCTGCACTCTACGGTCTCGTCATCGGGGAAACCGGTGAGCACCAGCGTTCTTCCGCTGGCGAGCCATCGCGTGGCGGTGGCGCCAACCGGCTTGTATGTCTTCAGCCCCCAAGGCGCCAGCTTGATGATGCGAGCGCGCGGAATTTTGCTGACCTCAATAGCCACCTCGCGTTCTCCCGGCGAGATGAAACCGCCAATCGGCACCGCGCCTTCCTTCACCCTGGAGACAAGCTCCGACACTTTAGCCGCTCGCTCCGTCGGCGTGATCTTCGTGGAGACGATGACCGGCACAAGATTCGGGTGGTCCAACAAAGTGGCATCGCCATAGGCGGTCCAGCGGGTCTCATCAGGCAAACGCGGGTGCGCAAATGCATACTGCTTCTTGAACCACTCCGGGTGGTCACAGCGAAGTTGCCAGCGGGCAGGATTGTCCAGAATGTAGCTCTCGAAAGACCGCAACATCCTCATGTCTAGCGACAGGTAATCATAAAAGCCATCCCGATCCCATATCTGGAGTAATGGGTCATTCATCTTCTTGCGCATGGCGTGCACAACCCGTCCCTCGACACGGGAGACATGAGTGCCGATCACATACTTGGGGGGCTTACGGGCAATTGCCATACCGTGGAAGTGATCCGGCATGACGGCGGTGACACCCAATTCATAGGCCGGGTCCTCAAGCGCAATTCTCCGCCAAGCCTCCAGCAAGAACTCGCCGGCTGGCTCAAGTACGACCCGGCCACATTCAATACGCGACAGCCAAGGGCGTCGATTGATCGTGCCAATCGTAATGAAATAGTATCCTCGGGCATGATAATCGTGCCCTCTTACGCGCACTTTTCCCATAGTAGACCTCCATAGGGGAAGAGACGTTGGATTCGAAGACGCGAATGTGATCCTGCTTTCGCGAGTTTCGTGTGTTTCGTAGTTCCCCTCGCCACC
>CAYZVY010000159.1:6992-10031 GCA_964481675.1 uncultured Verrucomicrobiota bacterium | reverse complement strand
TACCGGTGGCCGTCCGCGTCCGAGATCGACGTCGAGCGGATGGCCGCCACCGCCGCGCTGGCGCCGGAGGGCATGGGGGTCTGGACGGGCGGGCCTGCGCCCTTCCAGGCGGTGATGGACGAGCTGCTCGGTTTCGAGCGGCTGGCCTTTTCGGTCTACGACAACCCGGAGCTGGTCCGGGCGGTGGCGGACAAGGCCGGCTCGATCATGGTCGACGTCATCGACCTGAGCTGCTCCCTGCCGTTCATCCAGGGCTTCGAATTCAGCGGCGACATGGGGCACAAGGGTGGCACCATGCTGGCGCCCGACACGATGCGCGAATTCTTCCTGCCCTGGCACCGGCGCGCCTGCGAGGCCGCCCGCCGCCACGGCAAGAAGATCATCCTGCACTCGTGCGGAAACCTGGCGGCGATCATGCCCGACCTGGTGGCCTGCGGCTATTCCGGCAAGCATTCGTTCGAGGACGCCATCGTCCCCGGGCAGCTCGAGCTGCACCGGCAATACGGGGACCGGATCGCCCTGCTGGGCGGCGTGGACGTGGATTTCCTCTGCCGGGCCTCCGAGCAGCAGATCCGGAAGCGGGTGCGCGACACCCTCGACGCGATGGCCCCGCATGGCGGCTATTGCCTGGGCAGCGGCAACAGCATTCCCAACTATGTGCCCATCGAAAACTACTGGGCCATGCTGGACGAAGGGCTGAAAGCCGGCCGCGGGTAGCGTTATTTCATTGTCAGGATCACTGATAAAGGAGTGGTATGGGACATACGGTCAAGAAGCGGGTCCGCGAGGAGATCGCCTGGGCGGCCGAACGCCTCGCGATGATCGGGACGCTCAAGGGCTACGGCATCCGCGATCCCCGGATTTTGGCCGCCATGGGCCGCGTGCGCCGGCACCTGTTCGTTCCGGAGGCTTATCGCCGGCACGGCGAGGCGTATGGCGACCATGCCGGGCCCATCGGCCTGGGGCAGACCATTTCACAGCCCTATATCGTGGCCTATATGATTGAAAAGCTGGCCTTGAAAACGGGCGAGACCGTTCTCGAGATCGGCGCCGGCTCGGGCTATCAGGCCGCGGTGCTGGCGGAGATGGGAATGAAGGTCTTTGCCGTTGAAATCGTGCCCGCGCTGGTGAAGCACGCACACGATGTCCTGGCGCAGGAAGCGTATCTGGGGCGCGTCCGCCTCCTGGAGGCCGACGGCAACCTCGGCTGGCCGGAGAAGGCGCCGTTCGACGCCATCGTGGGCGCCTGCGCGGCCGCCGAAGAGCCCGCCGCGCTGTTTGGCCAGCTGAAGGAGGGCGGCCGCATTGTTTTCCCCATTGGTTCCGGGGACGATCAGCGGCTCGTGTTCATGCGGAAGAGCGAGGGGCAGATCGTCCGGTCCGACGACCTTGCGGTCCAGTTCGTCCCGCTGGTGAGGCCCGGGGTTTAAATATAGTTGATGAAGGACGCGCGGCGGATGCGATCGGGCCCGATTTTCCCGTCCGGCAGCACGGCGTTCCCGTACCGCATCGTCATCTGCGGCGAATCCGGCTGGGTGAAGGGCAGGATGGTGGCGGGGCGGGTGGTGGTGACCAGCCAGTCGATCAGCTCCCGCTCGAGCTCGCGCACCTTGCCGGCATGGGCGGGATCGAAGTAGAGGTTGCGCATCTCCCAGGGGTCGGCGGCCAGGTCGTACAGCTCGCCGAACCCGTCCGGGTATTCCGCCTTGAAAAATTCGGTCGGATAATAGACCAGCCGGAAGTCGCCCTTGCGCAGGCTCTTGCTCCAAGCGAATTCCGTCACCGCCACGCGATGCGGCTCGGCGGGCTCGCCGCGCAACAGGGGCGAGAGGTCCTGGCCGTCCGCCGTTTCAAGGCGGGGCAGGCCGGCGAGCGCGCAGAAGGTGGGCGCCAGGTCCACCGCCTCCACCAGCGATTCGCAGACCCGGCCCGCAGCCGGCTGGCCGGGTAGCCGCCAGATCATGGGGATGCGGGTGATGGCGTCGGCGCAGATGCCGGGCGCCTTTTCCATGATGCCGTGTTCGCAGGCGTAGTCGCCGTGGTCCGCGCTGTAGGCCACGATCACGCGGTCGCGCAGCCCGAGACGGTCGAGGGCGTCGAGGAGCTGGCCGACGGCGTGATCGACGTGGCTGACGTTGCCGAGGTAGCCGTGCAGCTTCCGCAGGCGGGCGGCCTCGAAGGTGCGGGGCTCGAACAGGGCCCAGCCGCCCGTGCGCCACTGGGCGGCCGTTTTGCGCAGGTGGGGCGCCTTGCCGGCCGCGGCCAGGTCGTAGTCGGCGTTGGGCGGCAGGGTGAGGCGCGATTCGTCGTAGAGATCCCAGAACGGCTGCGCGGGAGTGTAGCACTGGTGCGGCTTGGGCAGGCTGACGTGCAGGAAGAACGGCTGGCCGTCGCGGGCGCAGGATTCCATGAACGAGGAGGCTGTGGCGGCGGCCCAGCCTTCCTGTCCCTCCTCGAAGGAGACTTTCGAGGGCCGGCCGTCGCAGGACTGCACGCCCTTTTTGCCGAACTCGTTCAGGGCCTTGTGATCTTCCAGCGCGGTCAGGCCGCGCGATTCCAGGAAGGCCTCGTAGGCCTTGCTGCGGCCGCCCACGCTGAGGTGCGCGGTTTCGTGGAACACGTCGCAGTCGTCCTCGACCCAGTATTCGGGGCAATGGATCTTGCCCACGGCGGCGGTGCGATAGCCGGCGCGCCGGAAGTGGCCGAGGAGGGTGGGAAGGCCGCGGGGGTTCGGGCCCGAGAGGCCGTAGCAGCCGTGGTTGTGGGGGTATTGCCCGGAGAGGAAGGAGACGCGGCTGGGCGTGCAGATGGGATTCTGGGTGATGGCGTTGTCGAACCGCACGCCTTCTCGGGCCAGGCGGTCGAGATGCGGTGTTTTGACATCGGGATGGCCCTTGCAGCCGAGCACCTTGGCGTTGTGCTGGTCGGACAGGATGAAGAGGACGGACAGCGGTTGTGCCATGGCGGGCTCCTGGGGTTGCCGGACGAGTCTGCTGCGGCTTTTGTAGCCCGAACCGGCGGCGGATGCAACAAGGAATG
>CAYZVY010000159.1:0-6892 GCA_964481675.1 uncultured Verrucomicrobiota bacterium | reverse complement strand
ATGCAACAAGGAATGACTTGTCAGGCGATAGGGAACCGCTACAATCGGGCTTGATTTGTGGAAAACGAGTCAGTCAATAATTCGGTTAAGGAGGCTGTCATGGGCATGGTCAGCGAGTTCCGGGAGTTCGCGGTCAAGGGCAACGTCATGGACATGGCGGTGGGTATCATCATCGGCGCCGCGTTCGGCAAGGTGGTGTCCTCGCTGGTGACGGATGTGATCATGCCGCCCCTCGGCGTGCTGATCGGCGGCGTGGATTTCTCGGCCCTGGCCGTCACGCTCAAGGAGGCGATTCCGGCGGTGGACGGCGTGTCGGCGGCCAAGGTGGCGGTGACGCTGAACTACGGCAAGTTCATCCAGACAGTCCTGGATTTCCTGATCGTGGCCTGGGCCATTTTCATGCTGGTGAAGGTGATGAACCGCCTGCGTCGCATGGCGGAGCACGGCGAGAAGAAGGCGGACGTGAAGTAGCCGGTCAGATGCCGGCCTTCACCAGGTAAATCCAATTCATAAGCAGGGCGACGATCAGCCCTGCCACCAGCCATTTCCAGCCTATCGGTGAAATCGCGGGCAGGCGCGGTTCGGGCCGTTTGAGCAGCCAGAGCGTGCCGGCCCCGGCCGAAGCCAGCAGGATGGCGGCGAAAAGCAGCGTCATGAACGGCTGGGTGAGGAACGCCTGGATCAGGCGACCCGCGGCCAGGAGGCAGAGGGCGCGGAAGGCGCCGCATCCCGGGCAGGGATAGCCGGTGGCCAGGTGGGTCAGGCAGAAGGGGCGGAGGCCGGGCGGAAGCACGCGGGCGATCCAGCCCAGGGCCAGGAGTGCCGGGCCGGCGGCCAGGAGCAGGCGGAAGGTGGTGGAGCGGCCGGGTTGCATGGTAATAAAAAAGGCCGCATACTTGTGGGATGCGGCCTTTTCGTCGGCAGGGGATTTAGAACCAGGCCTTTTTGCCTGTGATGTAGGTGTTCACGAACTCTTCATCGCTCTTGGTCAGGTACATGATGCCTTCCACCAGCCCGATGATGCCCATGATGCCACCGCCGAAGCCGCAGGTCAGCAGCGTCACCAGCAGCATGATGATGCCTTCCTTCTGGAAGCCCATGTAAAACTTGTGAATGCCAAGCGCTCCCAGCAGGATGCCCAAGATGCCAGCCACCAATTTCTTTTCTGCCCCGGGAATTTGACTCATAATGCCCTCCTTTGCTTTAAAGTAAGATAAATAAAGCGCGGAGTCGTGTCAAGGCGGTCGTTTCGCCCGATCATGTCACGGGATTGACAGCGCGTCCGGCTATTGCTATATTTGTAATAGTAGAACTGTATTCCACATGGTGGAATTATGGGGGAGGTTTCATGCAGGCAGAATGGGTGAAGCAGCGGGCGAGGGAGTGCGGGGCGGATCTGGTGGGCCTGGCGCCGCTGGAGCGGTTTGCCGCCCTGGCGCCGGAGCAGCAGCCGGCGATGATCTTCCCCGAATGCCGCACGGTGATCGTGCTGGGGCGCCGCATCCTGCGCGGGGCCATTCGCGGCGTGGAGGAGGGCACCAACTTCGGCAGCACCTACGCCATGTTCGGCTTCCGCTGGCTTGAGGACAATTTCCTCTCCAAGACGACCTACGACCTGACCTGCGCCATCGAAGCCCTGGGTTTCGAGGCCGTCCCCCTGTTCGGCTACGACATCGACGGCATGCCCACGGGCCAGAAGGTGGCGGCCGGCAAGCCCGCCCCCAATGTCATTGTCGACATCGAATTCGCCGCCCAGGCGGCCGGGCTGGGGGAGATGGGGCTGGGCGACTTTTTCATCACCCCCGAATACGGCCCCCGCCAGCGCTTCGCCCTGATCCTCACCGACGCCGAGCTCGAGCCCGACCCGATCAGCGACAAGGCCGTCTGCGGCAACTGCGGCGCATGCGCCAGGGCCTGCCCGTTCGGGGCCATCCATCCCGACAAGCCGGTCGAAAAAGGCGTCCCCGGCCATCGCATGGCCGTGGCATCGGTCGATTACGCGGTCTGCCGCACCTGTCCCAACGGCGCGATGCAGGGCCCCGGCCGGGGTTCTCGCCCCGACCGCTGCGCGGCGGCCTGCGTGCGCGCCTGCATCGTCCAGCTGGAGGGCAAGGGCAAGCTGAAGCAGACGTTCGCCAATCCGTTCCGGAAGCGGAAACCCTGGGCCCTGGACGTTTACAACCGGCCCATCGAGCACGACGGGGCGGCGGGCAAGCTGGGCTGCGATGACCTCACCGGCTACAAAAAAGCGTAGGGGCGGAGGACGTCATGATGCTGACAGCCGACATGGTCAAGGAGGCCGCCCGGAAAGCCGGTTGCGGCGATGTGGGCATCGCCAACATCGAACGCTTCGCCAACGCGCCGCGGATGATGCACCCGAAGAACATCTTCCCCGAGTGCAAGTCCGTCATCACCATCGTCCAGCCGATTCCGCGCGGCACGTACCGCGGCATCACGGAAGGGACGCACTGGCCGAACTACACGTTCTATTCCTACAACCGACTGAACACGCTTTTCCGCCCCCTGGTCACATTTCAAACGGCCTGTTTCATCGAGGATCACGGCTTCGAGGCCGTGCCCCTCTATCCCGGGGTACCGGAGCGCCCCGGGATGCCGGCGCCCGTCAAGCCCGGCCGCCCTTCGCGCGAGATCAACATCAGCGTGCGCCTGGCAGCCGTGGCCTGCGGCCTCGGGGAGATGGGCTGGTCCAAGGTGTTCCTCCACCGCCATTTCGGCCCGCGGGTCCGGCTGGGCACGATCCTGACGGACGCCGAGCTGGAGCCCGATCCCCTGATCGAGCCGGGCACGCTCTGCAACCGCTGCATGCGCTGCGTCAAGGACTGTCCGGGCGGCGCCATCCCGCGGCCGGGCGAGCGTCCGACCATCAAGGTCAGGATCGGCGACCGGGACTACGAGTGGGGCGACGTGCTGATGGGGCGGTGCACGCTGACCCATCACGGCATGAACTGGGAAGCCTCGCCGTTCCTGAAAAAGGATTTTCCGGGCCTCCGCCTCAACGTGCGGGATACGGCCATGTCCGAGGAGGCCGCCTATAAGCTCACCTATCCCAGCGCCACCGCGTCGTGGCTGGCGTCCTCCGAATTCCCCTCCAGCGCCACGATGCCGTTTTACAGGCAGATCATGGCGCATTGCGGCTACTTTGCCGTGTGCGGGGCCAAGGGCTGCATCCGCGCCTGCATGGTCGGCCTGGAGAAGCGCAAGGCCATCGGCCAGCACGCGTTCAAGACCCCGGTGTTTCCCCGGCCTCCCTGGAAGCTGGATCCGCCCGAGACGGACGCCACCGGCGGCATTGCGGAAGGGAAATATCCCGATCTCTACACGAAGCCCGACGATCAGGCCGGCGCGTGGGAGTGACCGGGCTGCAGGCCAGAGGAGGTGGGAGCGCGGCACCGTCCGCGCGATAGGCGCCAGGCTTGCCCATGATGGACTCGCGGGAGCTCGTCCCTCCGGATGACGTGCACTTTTCTTACGGAGGGCCGAGCTCCTGCGAGGCCGCATGGTGCGCCTGTGTTGCGCCTCAAAGGCGCCAGTGACGTGTTATGATCGTGTCGTCAGGGCCGCTCCGATTGCCGTCGCCGCGGCATCCATGGCTTTCAGGATCCGAGCCTGGTGGTCCGGGGTCAGCTTGAATTCCGGCAGGAACAAGCCGAGCGAGGCGGTGACCGCCTCCCCCTCGCGGATGGGAACGGCGATGCCCGACAGGCTGTTGCGGCTGATGACATAGCCCGCCTCCCGGATTCCATCCAGGGCCGCCTTGAATTTCCTGTCGGTGCAGGCGTCCGCCCACTGCCCGCGGTCGGGCAGCCCCTTGCGGGCGAGGAAGGCGGCGAGCTCCGCCGCGGGCGCATAGGCCAGCAGCAGGCGGCCGGTGGCGGTCTTGTAGATGTCCTCGCTCATCAGGAACTGGTCGCGCACCTGGAAGACGTCGTCGCCGCTCGTCTGGCACAGGATGATGCGCTTGCCGTTGACGAGAACCGCCAGCAGCACGGCCTCCCGCAGCTCCTGCGCGAGGCGGCCCATGACGGGTTCCGCCGCCGCGATCAGGTCCTTCCGGTACGGCCCGTTCCGGGTGAGCGAGTAGGCCATCACGCCCAGGGTGTAGCCCTTGCGGGAGGCCGCCTGATTCGCGTAGTGCAGGGCGGTCAGGGTTTTCAGCAGGTTGGCGCATGTCCCCAATTTGAGGTCAAGGCGGCCCGCGATCTCGGAGAGGAAGCGGGGGCGGGCGGGCTCCTCGGCCAGGACCTCGAGAATGGCCAGGGCGCGCTGGACGGACTGGATCATGACGGCGTTCCGGCCAGGTCGGCCAGGGTCACGTCGCCGATGCGCGCGCGCACCAGGTCCGCCTGGGCCAGCTTGCCCGGCGCGAAGGTCTGGGCCACGGCCACACAGCGCATGCCGGCGGCCTTGGCCGCGGCCACGCCGTTCACGGCATCCTCGATCACGGTGCAATCGGCGGGCGCGCAGCGGAGCCGCCCGGCCGCCGTCAGGAAAATATCCGGCGCCGGTTTCCGGAGGACGACATCCTCCGCCACCACGATGGCGTCCCACTCCGACGGCGGCAGTCCGATGGCGTTCAGGTTCGCCACCACCTTGATCATGTCGGCGCTGGAGGCGATGGCGGTCTTGTAGCCGCCTTTGCGGCACGCCCGAACGAGGGCCGCCGCGCCTGGGAAGGCCTTGAGCCCGGCGGGCAGGAACGCCAGGTACAGCTCGTATGTGCGGCGCTTGGCTTCCGGGATGTCGAGCGCAAAGCCGTATTTTTCGGCCACGCCGCCCAGATAGCGGTTCTCGCCCGTCCCGACGAAGGGCTGGAAGTCCTCGGCCTGCACCGCCAGCCCCTTCTCCTTGAACATCGCCGTGGCGGCGGCGCAGATGAGCGGTTCGGAATCCGTCAGCACGCCGTCCATATCGAAAATGACTGCTTTCATGAAGAGCTCATATAGCGGAAACCGGAGCGCCGGTCAAAAGGTTTGTCCGGATAGCCGCTTCGCCAGCGGATCCAGGGGCGGCAGGCTGTTCACCGGGCTGTCCAGGTAGAAATAGGCGCAGCTGGACCAGTCGTCCGCCCGTTCGAACAGGCCGTAATCCGGCAGGCCGCCGGCGGGGGAGAAGTCGAGCGGGCGGGGATCCGCCCCGGCGCTCAGGTAGGTCTTCCCGGACGCGTGCATGGTGTTCTTGCTCTGCGGGTCCCAGCAGCCGATCTGCTGGATCGTGGCGCGGAAGGCGCTGCGGAAGCAGACGGGATCCGCCAGGTGATAGCGGTAGAAACAGTAGCGCATGTGGTCCGGATCGGCCAGGTGGCAGCCCGAGGAGGCGTTGGCGAAGCGGCCCTGCCCCCAGGAGGTCAGGATGTAATCCTCCGTGCCGGTTCCGCAAAGGGTCGGGAAGGCGTTGTCGCTGTCGATGTACAACTTGACCTCGCCCTCGCCCCACCAGGATTTGAAATAGGTCCGGGTGTCGACCACGACGCCGAAGTGGGCGCCCAGAAAGCGGCCGCCGCCCTTGATGCGGGGCAGGATTTCATAATCCCGGCCAGGCGTGGTGGGATTTTCACGGTGATAGTGGGCGTGGAAATAGAGCGCGTTCGGCGGAAGGTCGTCATACACGGTCAGGTCCGCCTGGAACCAGAACATGGCGAGGTCGGCATCCGTCTCGTTGGTCACGGTGATCCGGAATCCCGCGCGGAAGGGCATGGGGATGAAGCAGTTGAAGTTCCGGCCCTCGGGGCAGTTGAAGAGGGCGCATTCGTAGGGGGCCATGGCGCCGAGGCCGAAGCCGAAGAAGTCGCCCCACGGCGCGCTGATGGCGGGGCGGGCCGCCCCGTCCCAGTAAAAGTCCATCCGCAGCCCGCGCAGCATCTTCGGGCTGCGGTCGTTGATGGTGGTCCAGATGTGGCGGATCACGCCGCGGCCGCTCGGATAGTGGGCCAGCTCCAGCGTGGCGCCGGCCTTGATGGCGCCGTAGCAGGGCGCGCCCTTGCGGCCGCCCGCGGCCTTGCCGCCGCCGCCTTTGGCGCCCGTGATGTTTTCGGGATTGATCCACCGGGCTTCGGCGTGGGGCGGGAGGATGAACAGGGGATCCTGGTGCAGCATGTGAGCTCTCCGGTTAGGGTGTCGGTGCGGGCGGTTGGGAGTCGGGCCCGGCGGGTTGTTTGGCCTGGACCCAGATGGTGGCGATCAGCCCCATCAGCGCAAAGAACAGGATCGGGAGCAGGTCGGCGCTGGTCCGGGCCATGTGATGCGCCGTGCCCAGGGTGGCGACGCGGACATAGGACTGCCCATCCGCGGACAGGCGGAACTCCGTCGCGTCCTGCTCGGGCGCGCCGGCAGAGGCGGGAAGGACGTCCGCGGTGTAGTGCGCGGGGGGCAGGATCTGCCGCTGGTCGTGATAATGGACGAACCGCGCCAGGCCCCAGGCCACGGCGATCTGCACGCAAACAATGGAGAGGACGACGATCGGGAGATGGCGCAATTTATATTTATTCATATCATTTATTAACGGGAAGAGTATCAAAAGAGAGACGATATGCTTGCTCTTTTTTTGTGGTGAATGAGAGAATCGACTTTTCAAGAACCGTTTCAACGTTGCGCCGGCCGGAGCGGATAACGGGCTTTTCATCAGCCGTCCAGCGAATGCGGCAGGTCTCGCCGGCGAGGCTGCGGATGCGGGCGGACAATCCTGTTCTGGGCGACCACGCCGCGCTCACCACAAACCCGCCACGCGCGGGGAAGTCGCGGAAGCGGGCGCGCTTGTCCTTCGGCCAGGCCGGGAAGAGGCGCAGGATGCCGCCCTGGCTCTGGAGCAGCATCTCGGTTGTCGCGGAAACGCCCAGGTAGTTGTCCTCGGGCACGCGCCAGGCGTCCGGCTGCAG
>CAYZVY010000158.1:0-10252 GCA_964481675.1 uncultured Verrucomicrobiota bacterium | reverse complement strand
GAGAATTTTGATGCGTTTGCCCTGGGGAACAGGCAGTCCGCGCTTGTGCTGGAGGGGTGGGTTTGAGATACTGGCTGTTCTGAGAACAGGCGGCACCTGAGGCGGAAAACCTGTTCAGGAAAGGCACGATGAAAAATTGGATCATCTTCCTGCTGCTGGCCGGCCTGCTGGCGCCCGCCGCGTTTGGGGCCGAGTCCGTCCAGATTGACGGCGTGGCGGCCTGGGTGAACGGGACGCCCATCACGATCATGGAGGTGCTGCGGGAGGCCCAGCCCCAGTTCGGCAGCCTGCAGCGCGAGCAGGGCCTCAGCCGCGCCGAGCTCTTCCAGCGCCGCGTGGACATCTTCAACCAGACCCGGAAAAAGCTGGTCGACGCCGAGCTGATCTACGCCTGGTACCAGAAGGAGAAGCAGAACGCCAAGGAGTCGATTACCGACCAGATGGTGGACTCCCGGATCAATGACATCGTGCAGGTCGAGTTCCAGGGCAGCCGCGAGAAGCTGATGCAGGAGTTGGCCCGGGACCGGCAGACGTATGAGGAGTGGCGGAGCAAGATGGCCAAGCGGTTTGTCGTGCAAAGCATCCGCTCACAGGAAGTGTTGTCCAAGGTCCAGGTGCTCCCCGAGCAGGTGCGGGCGTACTACGAAACGAACCGGGCTGCCTTCAACCACCCGGGGCAGGTGTTGCTGAGGCGGATCGTGCTGACGGGGCTGCGCGCCGAGACCCGGAGCCAGGAGGTTCTGGAGCAGCTGTCCAAAGGCGAGGATTTCGCGGCGCTCGCCAGAGCCATCGGCAAGGACCACTCCGGCGGGCTGTGGGGCTGGCGCGACGAGGCGGAGCTATCCCCGATCCTCCGGGAAAAACTGGCGATCATGCGCCTGGGGGGCGTCTGCCGGATCAACCTGCAAGGCGACTGGTACCTGGTCAAGCTCGAAGCCCGCCACTCGGTTCCCTTTGAGGATGCCGTCTTTGACATCGAGGATAAGCTCCGCGAAAACCGGGCCGAGGAGTTGTCGGAATTATGGATGGCCCGTCTCGAGCGCGATTTTGATGCCAACTACATCGATCAACCCATCTTTGACGAGTAATCGCCCCCGCCGGCGGAACACCATCCTGGCCCTGACGCTGGGCGATGCCGGCGGCATCGGCCCGGAAGTGGCCTTGCGGGCCGCTCTTCATGCGGGCTGGCCGGCCTCCCTTCAGCTTGTCCTCGTGGGCTCCCGGCCGGTGGCCGACGCCGCCGCCCGGCTGTGCCAGGTGCGACCCCTTCCCGATTGGGATCCCGCCAAACCTGCGCTTCCGCTGTCGCTCTGGGAGCCGGAGCGGGTCCGGCTGGCCCTGAAGCCCGGGCGGCCGACAGCCGCCGCCGGCCGCGCCGCCGCGGCCTGGATCGAGGCCGCCGTGGAAGGCTGCCTGCTCGGCCGCTTCGACGGGCTGGTGACCGCCCCCCTGTGCAAGGAAGGCCTGGAAAAGGCCGGTATTCCCTTCCCCGGCCACACCGAGATGCTGGCCTCTCTCACCGGGACCACCCGGTATGCCATGATGCTGGCGGGCGGCCCCCTGCGCGTGGTGCTGGCCACCCGCCACCTCCCGCTGGCGAAAGTGGCGGCCGCCGTGACGGCCCGGGCGATCCGCGAGGCGGCCGAATTGACGGTCGAGAGCCTGCCCTGGCTGGGTTTTCCGGAAGGCCGCATCGCGATCTGCGCGCTGAACCCCCACGCGGGCGACGGCGGCCTGCTGGGGAGCGAGGAGGCGGAGGTCATCGCGCCCGAGATCCGCGCCCTGCGCCGCCGGGGCTACCCGGTGGACGGGCCCGTTCCCGCCGACGTGGTGTTCTACCAGGCCCGGCAGGGGCGCTTCGCCGCCGTGGTGGCCATGTACCACGATCAGGGGCTGGGGCCGCTCAAGATGCTGGCGTTCGACTCCGGCATCAATGTCACCCTCGGCCTGCCCATCGTGCGCACCTCGCCCGACCATGGGACCGCCTTCGATGTGGCCTGGACCGGCAAGGCCAATCCCCGCAGCATGATCGAGGCGGTCCGGCTGGCCGCCCGGCTGGCGCGGCGCCCCAATCCCTGGCTGGACGGGCGGGGGAGGCGATGACGGAGTCGCTCGCCAGCCCGCGGGCCGTCCGCGAAGCCCTGTCCATGCTGGGGATCACCCCCAGCAAGGCGCTGGGCCAGAATTTCCTGATCGACGCGCATATCGTGGAGATCCTGATGGAGGCCGCGGACCCGCGGCCGGACGAGGGCGTCCTGGAAATCGGGCCCGGGCTCGGGGTGCTGACGGACGCGCTGGCGGAGCGGGCCGGCCGGGTGGTGGCGGTGGAGAAGGACCGCACCCTGGCGGCGCACCTGAAGCGGCGGTATGCGGAGCGGCCCGGGGTGACGGTGATCGAGGGGGATTTCCTGAAGCAGGATATCCCGGCGCTGCTGGCGGAGCACCGGCTCGGCAAGGTGGCGGCCAACCTGCCCTATAACACCGGGACGCGCATGCTGGTGGACCTGATGCGCGCGCCCGTTCCGCCGACCCGCCTCGTGGTGACGGTCCAGCTGGAAGTGGGGGACCGGCTGGCGGCGCAGGCGGGGGACGACGCCTACGGGCTGCTCAGCGTCTGGGCGGGCGTCGGGTACCGCGTGGAGCGGGTCAAGCGGATCAGCCCCACCTGCTTTTATCCCGCGCCCGGCGTCTGGTCGGGCATCATGCGGCTGACCTCGCGCGCGCCGGAGGGGCAGCCTGTCCCCCGGGGGTCGTCCCTGTTTTATGACCTGACGCGGCAGGTGTTCCAGCACCGGCGCAAGCAGGTGGCGGGCATCCTGGACCGTGCGCCCCGCCCGCTGCGGGTGCCGCCGGAGGTGTCGGCGGGCTGGCTGGAGGCGCTGGGGGCGGATCCCCGCGTCCGGCCGGAACAAGTGTCGGTGGAACAGTGGCTGGCCCTGGCGGGCCGCCTGGAAGCCTTTAACCAGCAGTAGGAGACGGACATGTACCTGACCGGATTTGCGGACGAGGCGGCGAGCGACATCCAGGGCCAGATCAAGGCGACGAAGGAGCTGGGCTGGAAGTTCATCGAATCGCGTGGCGTGTTTGACAAGAACATCCACGACATCAGCGACGCCGAGTTCGAGCAGGTGGTCGAGGCGCTGGCGGGCTCGGGCGTGTCGATCAACTGTTTCGGGTCGGCCATCGCCAACTGGGGCAAGCAGATCACGGATCCGTTCGACAGCTCGGTGGCCGAAAGCAAGCGGGCGATCCCGCGCATGCTTCGGCTGGGGACGAAGATGGTGCGCCTCATGAGCTTTGCGGTGCTGAAGGATCGCAAGCCGGACGACCAGATGGAGGAGGAGCGGTTCCGCCGCGTGCGGGAGCTGGTGCGGATGTTCTCGGATGCGGGCATGCAGGCGGTGCACGAGAACTGCATGAACTACGGTGGCATGGGCTGGACCTACACGATGAAGCTGATTGAGAACGTTCCCGGGCTCAAGCTGGTGTTCGACACGGGCAACCCGGTGTTCACGGACGACCGCAGCCAGCCGGAGCCGTATCCCAAGCAGTCGTCGTGGGAGTTCTATTCCAAGGTGCGCGAGCATGTGGCCTACATCCACATCAAGGACGGCCTCTGGGTCAAGGACACCGGGAAGATCCAGTATACCTGGGCGGGCGAGGGGCATGGCGACGTGAAGAAGATCGTCACGGACCTGCTGAAGCGCGGGTACAAGGGCGGGATTTCCATGGAGCCGCACCTGGCCGTGGTGCATCACGAGCCGAAGACGGAAGCCTATGCCGGCGCCCGCTACGGCAATTACGTGGAATACGGCCAGCGCTTCGAGAAGCTGCTCGCCGAATGCCGCGCCGCGCTGGGCAAATAGGATTCTTCTTCTGTGGCCGCGGCCGCTGGCCGCGGTCCCTGTTTCATGTCTGGCAGGCAAAGGCGTTTGCCGTCAGGTGTTTTCTGTCCGGCCGGTTACGCGGGGTTGTTGCGGCGTTTCGGCGTTCATGCCCGGCTGCTTTTGGGCGGATCAGGGTTCCGGCTAGGGTTGCCGGGGCACGAGCCCACGTCAACCCGCCGTCACCCTGCTGCGCCTCAAAATCAGCTCGTGCATGTCCGCTGATCGAAACGCCGCAACTGACTTGCCCTCGTTTTAACCCTTCGAAGCGCTTCGCGTAGTAGGGCTCGCCCTGGCCGAAGCGGCCTTGGGCGGCTCGCGATGGTTCCCGTAAAGCGCCCGCTGGTCTTCTGTGGCCGCGGTCCCAGCTTCATGACTGCCCGGGCTGCGGTTGCATAAGAGACTGAACTGCC
The DNA here is from genome assembly GCA_964481675.1 of uncultured Verrucomicrobiota bacterium. Lineage (GTDB taxonomy): Bacteria > Verrucomicrobiota > Kiritimatiellia > CAIKKV01 > CAIKKV01 > CAIKKV01. The sequence goes on along the minus strand of CAYZVY010000158.1, from coordinate 5,955 downwards.
TTTCGGGCATGGATCCGGCAGCCTTCCGTCGGTATTGCAAGATCGGTTTGCATGCGTGCTGTCATTTCACGAAAGGAAATGAGGATTGCGGAGATGTCCCTTTTGTGAAACCCTCTGGATAACGACAGTATGATTTTGATCTGAATTGTTATACGAGGGATTGGGCCATGAGCTCATTCTTTATTGAACGGAATCGCTTTACTCGCAATGCTTTTTCCGTTCAAGTGGTGGCCTTTTTTTTGATCCTTGCCGGAGCAGCCAAGGCGCAAACCCCCACGCTGCCGCCCGGCGCCGGAACCGATGGCGACCCGTACCGGATTTCCTCGGTGTCGCACCTGGCCTGGATGAGCACGAATTGCACGGGGATGGATGACGTGCCCAGCTTCGGCGTGTATTCTTTGCAAAACGATATCGACGCCTCGGAAACCACGAACTGGCACGGTGAGGCGGGCTTCATGCCCATTTCGCAGTTCTTCGGGAAGTTTTATGGCAATGGCAAGGCTATCAGTCATTTGTTTGTCAATCGACCGGACGAGTATGGCGTCGGCCTTTTCAGGATTATCCAAAGCATAGGGACCAACTCCGTTTGTCTTGTCACGGGCTTGTCTCTCTTGGACTGCCGCGTGACCGGCGCCGAACAGGTCGGCGGTCTCGCCGGATTCAGCGAGGCCGCGGTGCGCGACTGCCATGTGACGGGTTCGATATCGGGGGGCTATAAGGTTGCTGGATTGATCGGGGAGGTCGGATCCCGGGAGGTGCGCGACAGTCATTTCGCGGGTTCGGTGTCCGGTGCCGATAATGTCGGCGGATTGGTCGGGTACCTTTCCGGAGGCATGATCTGCGGCAGTTATTCTGTGGGCGTGATCTCGGGGTCCCGGAGTGTCGGAGGCCTCTTGGGCTGTAACGGAGGCGGTCCGGTTAGTAATTGCTATGCGATGGGCGCGGTGTCGGGAAGCCAGGCTGTCGGCGGTCTGGTGGGAATGCATTTCTCAGCGACGGTCACCCACAGTTATGCCGGGGGAACAGTGTCGGGGGAGGATTATGTTGGCGGTCTGGTCGGACGGGACTATAGCGGCACGGTGGATGGATGTTATTCAGTAGGCGCGGTTTCGGGGAACACGTGTTTGGGTGGTTTGGTCGGGGACAATGCTTTCGGGATCGTGATCGGGTCTTACTGGGACACGAACAGGTCCGGCTGCGCCTTATCGGCTGGCGGAACGGGAAAATCAACCGCTGAGATGACGGCCACCAATACATTCGGCGGTTGGGACTTTGATTCAGTCTGGGGACTGGAGGGCATCAGCTACCCGTATCTTCGGCATTTTGCCGCCTTTCAATTGCGTTATGACGCTAGCCCGCATGGCACGGTTGCCGGGTGGCCCGATCAGGTCGTCAACATCGGCTGCAGGGGGCTGCCCTGCACAGCGGTCCCGGATGCGGGGTGTTCTTTTTCGGGGTGGAGCGACGGCGTGATGACAAACACCCGTGTTGATGTGAATATGATCAACAGCCTGAGCGTCACATCCATTTTCACCATGAATCTTACACCCTTGGGCACGCCGGAGCCGTGGCTCATCCAGCACAGGCTCACGAATGAACCGCCCGCCGTGGAGGAGTTGATGGATGCGGATAAAGATGGGTTTTCCGCCTGGCAGGAATATCAGGCCGACACCGATCCTACTAACTGCTTTTCGAAATTGGATATGACCGGACTGCGTGTGATGCCGGAAGGCGTCCTGATCGACTGGCAAGGCGGCACATGGGCAACCCAGTGGCTGGAGATACGCCAGAGTCTGAGCGATAGCGGGGAACTGTGGCAGGTCATTTTTACGAACAGGCCGCCCACCGCCACCGCCGTTTCCGTGATGGAGATCGATCCTTCAGGCGGCCCGCGGTTTTATAGGATCAGGGCAGGGCGATAGAGTGAGGAGAGAGTCGGACAGCCTCCACATCGATTGGTATTTTCCATTTCTTTTCCCTTTCCGCTTCCCTATACTGCTGGTTCACGCCGGATTCACTAGCCAGGAGCGGTTATGAGCCAGGACATCGGGAAACAGCTTGAGGACCTGCATGCCTGCCGCCAGCGCATGATCGACGAGTTCGGGAAGGTCATCGTGGGCCAGCGCGCGGTGCTGGACGAGCTGCTGATCACCGTTTTTGCCGGCGGGCACAACCTGCTCGAAGGCGTGCCGGGCCTCGCCAAGACCCTCATGATCCACACCCTGTCGCGGATGATGTCGCTGACTTTCAAGCGCATCCAGTTCACGCCCGACCTGATGCCTTCCGACATCACCGGCACGAACGTGATCGAGGAGGACCACTCCACCGGCCGCCGCGTCACCGTCTTCATCCCGGGGCCCATCTTCACCCACGTCCTGCTGGCCGACGAAATCAACCGCACCCCGCCCAAGACCCAGTCGGCGCTCCTCCAGGCCATGCAGGAGAAGGAAGTCACGGCCGGCGGCAAGACCTTCCCGCTGTCGCCCCCGTTCTTCGTGCTGGCCACGCAGAACCCGATCGACCAGGAAGGCACCTATCCGCTCCCCGAGGCCCAGAAGGACCGCTTCCTGCTCAACACGTTCATCGGCTATCCCGAGCCGGCCGAGGAGGAGGAGATCGTGGCCCGCACCACGGCCAACGAGGACCCCGTGGTGCAGCCCGTGCTCGACCGCGACCAGGTCCTGGCCTTCCAGAAGCTGGTGCGCAGCATCCCGGTCTCGGGGCATGTCACCGGGTATGCCGTCGACCTGGTCCGCTCCACGCGGCCTGCCGCCTCCGGCGCCCCGGACTTCGTCAGGGACCAGGTGGCCTGGGGCGCGGGGCCCCGCGCCAGCCAGGCCCTGATCCTCTGTGCCAAGTGCCGCGCCGCCCTCGACGGCCGCATGAACGTGTCGTGCGATGACGTCCGCTCGCTCGCCCTTCCGGTCCTGCGCCACCGCCTGTCGCCCAGTTTCACCGCCGAGGCGGAAGGCGTCACGGCCGACGCCATCATCCGCAAACTCATGGACATGGTCCCCGAGCGCACCCGCGCCTGACGGACCGGCACCGCATGACCCAGCCTTCCACCATGCCCTCCCGCCCCTCCGCCGCCCCGGGCTTCTTCAGCCGGTTCCGCAGCGGCCTCGCGCGGATGATCGACCGGGCGCCGGTGAAGGTGACCACCGAGCCGCTGGCCGGCGGGGACCGCCGGTATCTCGATCCGGCCGTCATTGCCCGCTTCGGCCCCACGCCCCTGCTGGCCCGCCGGGTCGTGGAAGGCTTCCTGAGCGGCCTCCACCGCAGCCCGTTCCGGGGCTTTTCCGTGGAGTTCGCGGATCACCGCGAATATGTGCCCGGCGACGACCTCAAGTTCCTCGACTGGATGCTCTACGCGCGCACGGACCACTATTACATCAAGCGGAGCGTCGAGGAGACCAACGTCCGCTGCTTTATCCTCCTCGACCGCTCCGCCTCCATGGGATTCGGCACCCAGGGGTTGACCAAGTGGGATTATGCCTGCTTCCTGGCGAGCTGCTTCGGCTACCTGATGCTGAAGCAGCAGGATGCCGTGGGCCTCTGCCTGTTCGGCGCGAAGCCGGGGGTCATGGTGCCGGCCCGCTGCCGGAGCACGCACCTGCACGAGCTCATGCGCGCCATGATTCGCAACCCGCCCGCCGGAGGTACGGAGGCCGCCGCCAGCCTGAAGGCGCTGGTGGGGCGGCTCAAGCGCCGCAGCCTGGTGGTCGTGATCAGCGACCTGATCGACGATCCCGAGGAGACCGCGAAGGCCATCCGCCTGATCGGCGCGCACGGCCACGATGTGATCGTGTTCCATGTCCAGGATCCGGCCGAAACGGATCTCTATTTCGAGGGCGCGGCCGTGTTCCGCGACCTGGAGACGGGCGAGGAGCTGGAGGCGGATCCCAAAGCCCTCCGCGAGGCCTATGCCGAAGAGGCGCGCAACCTGTCGGCCCTTTACCGGAAGCGGCTGGCCGACGCCGGCATCGATTATGTGCCGCTGCAAACGAGCCAGCCTTATGACAAGGGGCTGGCGGCTTACCTGAAACGACGGTCCGACATCCGAGGTTGAGCATGCGGTTATTCCAGATCGGGACACTCCTGCTGGCATCGGCGCTGATCGCCGCGGGCCGCGACGAGGCGCCGCTGTTGCGCTATTCCGTGAACAATGTGGTGTTCGGGTGGAACCTGGCGGATAAGCGGATCTCCGTGGACGAGATCGCCGCGTTGTCGGGCCCGCTGTCGCGGGAGCCGGCGGCCGACCGGAACGCCGAGGTGACGCGCATTCCGATCAGCAAGGACGGGACCGCTTATTTCCAGATCAGCCTGCCGCCCCGGCAGGTTGCCTCGTCCGACCTGTCGCCCGCCGTGCAGAGCAACCTCCTGGCGCGCCTCGAAACCAATTCCGCCGCCTCCGGCCCCTCCCTCCAGGATGTGATGAAGCGCTCGGGCGACCAGGGGCCGGATCAGCCGAAGGCCGGGCTGGAGAATCAAAGCTGGAAATATTATCGCCATGAGGTGCTGGTGGATGAGGGGCCCCTGTGGGAGATCAAGGGGCTGGCCGGGCTTTACCTGGCGAACGAAACCCCCGATATTGCCGACCTGAGCCCGCTTTCCGACCTGGGTGACCTGGCCGGCGCCCGGCTGTGGCTGGACCTGTCGGGCAACCGCATGGCCGATGCGGCCGTGTTGAAAACGCTGACGTCGTGCTGGTGGCTCTACCTGACGGGTGACGGCCTGACGAACATTTCCGCCCTGGCCGGGTTGAAAGAGCTCCGGACGCTGCACCTGTCCGACAATGCCCTCGCCGACATCCGGCCTTTAGCCGGCCTGGCCAACCTGAAGCGGCTGTATCTCTCCCGGACCGGAACGCAGGACCTGTCGCCGCTGGTTCCCCTGAAGGGGCTGACGGGGCTCGACTTGTCCGGCAACGGCCTTTCGGATGTGCGTCCGCTTTCGGGGCTGACCAGCCTGGAATGGCTGCACCTCGGGGGTAATGGGGTGACGGAGTTGGCGCCCCTGTCCGGCCTGCACAATCTGCGCCTGCTGAATCTGGGCGCGAACGGGGTGACCAATCTGGCTCCGCTGTCGGGCATGACCAATCTGGTCATGCTTCACCTGCCGGCCAACGGGCTATCGAACGTCGCGGCCCTGGCGCCGCTGGCGCGGCTGGAGACGTTGAACCTGGCCGGCAACGGCATCGGGGATCTGGCGCCGCTGGCCGGTCTGAAGGCGCTGACCGTGTTGCACGCCAACGGGAACCGGGTGACCGACCTGGCGCCCCTGGCGGGCCTCGAGAATCTCCGCATCGTCAACCTGGCGCAGAACGGGATCACCAACGTGGCGCCGCTGGGGGGGCTGCGGCAGCTGCAGCAGCTGTTCCTGTTCGGGAACGGCATCACGGACCTGTCTCCGCTGGTGAAGGGCAAGGGGCTGGGAAAGGGCGATTCGCTCTGGCTGGTCGGCAACCCGCTGAGCGACGAGGCGAAGCAGAAACAGATTCCCGCGCTCCGCGAGCGGGGCGTGGATGTTCGTTTTTAGGAGGATGGGGCGACATGATGCGGGACGCGCAATGGTTGGTGGTGCGGGACTGGTTTCGCGACTACGGCATGGGATTTGCCGGGCCCGACGGGATTCTGCACCCCCTTCTGCAGGGGAAATCGCAGCATTCCCGGCGCGTGGCGGCGAATGCCGCCGACATCGCGCGAGACCAGGGGGCGTCGCCCGGCGAGGTGCTGTTCGTGCAGGCGGCCGGCCTGCTTCATGATGTGGGCCGGTTTCCCCAGTTCCGCGATTTCGGGACGTTTTCGGATACGCGCTCCGTGGACCACGGCGAGCGCGGCTACGCCGCCCTGTGCGGGGATCCGGCTTTCCTGCGGCTGGAGGTGCCGAACCGGGGGGAGCTGCTGACATCGGTTCGCTACCACAACCGGCGCGTGCTGCCGGACACCCTGAGCC
>CAYZVY010000157.1:0-10354 GCA_964481675.1 uncultured Verrucomicrobiota bacterium | reverse complement strand
CGATCTACGAACAGGTCTACTCGGAAGGCCTGCCGAAGTTCGATTGGGACACGCCGGCCAACGCTTACCGGATACGGACGGGGCGCAAGCATATGATGGTGCAACGGATCCCGCGGGCTGGAAGCCGGTATGTGATCAGCCGGGACTATACGGTATCCGGCGGGATTCCACGGACCGTGGCGCTCGTCTCGACCAACAAGGTGCGGGGCTTCGCCAACTGGAGCGTGATCCTTCAGAAAACACTCGCCCAGATCAATCCGGCAACCGATGTTCCCGTTCATGCAAAACCGATCCAGTTGCAGGCGGGCGACCGGTTCACCCTGGTGGGGCGCGGGAGCGACGTCTACACGGTTCTGGACAATGACCGCGGGCCGTACGATCAGTTTAATGCCGAATATTCCGGCGCCAATATCTACAATTACAGCCGGCACACGCTGAACAAAAACCTGCCTTCGGATCTTCCCCTGGCGTTCGAAATCGACATGGTCGAGTCGACCAGCGAGTACCTGCTGGATGGTGCGATCAGGCCGGCCTACCTCATTTACAAGTCGAATGTCTATTGGAACTCAACCACCAACACCCGATTCGGCGATGCCAATGTTCTCCTGAGCGATCCGCTGGGCCATGTTTCCTATAATCACCGGCAGTTTGCGCTGTGGGCGAACAATGTTCAGCACAACGGGTTTTACCGGCAATCCAGCAACGCGGATGGGACCTTGCATGCCATTACCGATCCGGACACGGGCTCCACCAGCCTGGTCAGTCGGTTGGGGCGCTATTCGCCCGGGTATGTCCTGATCCATTCGAGCGGTTTTCAAGGGCAATTCTGCAGTGGGTTGAATGATTTTTATGTACGCGATCAGATCCAGCGCTCCCTGGGCCTGACCATCCCGGAAGACCGGAAAGCCAAGATCCGGCTCTATCATTGCTCCGCCATCAGCACCGGGGGCGTCGTCGGGACCTCCCGGTTCATCGAATCAACCGATTCCGACGTCCAGGCTCCCGATATGCCTGCGGCCTGCCGGGATCTGCTGAATGAATTGCCCGCCTGGACGCCGGGCTTTTCCGGCAAGATGTGGAACGGATTCAGCGGGTGGTGGACGAACGGGGCCTGCTGGACTCCGGAAGGCGCGCCGGGGGAGGGGGCTGATGTCATCCTGCCTCCGGGTGCGTATACGGTAGTCCTGGACGGGTCGAGTTCGAATTTGAACTCGTATAACCAGTACGGCGGGATACTGGCATTCACGAACTGGACGACAGCCCTGAGGGCCCGGGAGGTGATCGTCGAAGGCGGGACGATCAGTCATGCCCCCTGTCACGAGAACGGCGTCACCGGCACCAGCAACCGGGTCTGGATTGTGGCGACCAACATGACGCTCGGCCTCTATGGCTCGGTGAATGCGGATGGACGGGGATTCCGCGGAGGCGTCAGCGGCGTGTTGAACCATGATGGCCAGGGGCCCGGCGGAGCGGTTCATGGCACCTATGGCACGGCCGGTGGAAGCTATGGCGGGATGGGGGGCGACTCCTATTCGACCGGGTATCCGCGACCGGCCTATGGGGATCCGGAAGCGCCCGTTCTTCCGGGAAGCGGTGGGGCGGGCAAAGACGCCGCCGAGGGCGGAGCGGGGGGCGGGGCCATCCGGCTGGAGGTGGGCAGCCGGCTGACCGTGAACGGGACGATCACCGCGAACGGAGGCAGCGGAAACGGGGCGGGTTCGGGCGGCGGCGTCGCTATCCAGTGCGGGTCAGTGGCGGGAATGCGCGGCGTGATCCGGGCCGATGGCGGCAGGGGAACCGGGACAACGGGCTCGGGGGGAGGAGGGGGGCGTGTGGCGATCCTGTATGATCCGGCCGCCCAGAAAACCGTCGGCCCCGGCGCCTCGGTCGCCGTTTCATGTGCGCATGGCGCGCAGGATGGGTATTACTCCTGGGCGGTGAACCGGGACGGGAAGCCGGGAACGGTTTTATTCACGGACAGCCAGTTGATGCAAACGGAAATCGGGGATGGCGGCGGGGGGCTCTATTCGTGGAGTGCCGATCCCGGCGTTCTGGATGTGACGGGATTCTCCCTCGTGGATACCCGTGCGCCTTTTCGGGCGGATAAAGACGCCACGCACAACTTTTCCGCGTGGGTGGAACTGCCCCGGGTCCGGACATTCGCCGTCACAAACGACGTCCGGGTGAAGAACGCCAAGCTGGTTCTCTCCAACTGTGTTCTGCGAATCGGCGGAGGCCTGACGCTGACCGATTCGGGCCGTGTTTTTGTGTTTGCCGGCGCGACGAATCCGGGAACAGCCGCTTTCGGGGCGCTGGTGGCGGTGACCCATGATCTCCTGATTGCCTCCGGCGGTTGGGTTTTGCCGGTTTCGCAAGGGGTCAACGGCGGGTCCGTCCTTTTCCGGTGCGCGAACCTGAACATCGCGACGACGAACGCGGGTTTTCTCGCGGACGGATTCGGGTACGGCTCGCACACGCAGTATCCCGGCATCAACGTCAATCTCGGGTATGGTCCGGGCGGCGGCGGGTATCGGTCGGGCGGGGGTTACGGCGGACGGGGCGGCGGCCCGTATCCGGGGGAAACATACGGGAATCCGAACGCGCCGGCGCAAGGGGGCAGCGGCGGCGGTTATCAGCTTGCCGGGCTGGGCTATAACGGCGGCGGGTTGGTCTGGATCGAGGCGGCGGGAGCCGTCAACGTGGACGGCTCCATTTTGGCGCGCGGGGAGCCGCGGTCGGGGGCGGCCGGCTACACGGGCTGCGGAGCGGGGGGCGGCATCTTCATCCGGTGCGCCGATTTCAAGGGCTCGACGAATGCCGTGATGAGTGCGGACGGCGGCAATGCGGCTTCGACGGGCGCCTCGGGAGGCGGAGGGCGGATCGCGGTGTGGACCCGCCCGGTTTCCGAGCGGAACGCGGAAAAGATCGTGAACAACCAGCTGTCCCAGATCGTCGGCAGTCAGATTATCGCAACCCATTTTCCCCGCTATCTGGGCAAGGCTACGGCGGACGGCGGGACAATCGGATCGGCTGGCGAGGCGGGGTCGGTGGTTTTCTTGACAATTGGCCGCCCGCCGGGGATGCTGATGATCGTGAGGTGATTCAACCGCGTCAATCAGGAGGACAGGCATGATCAAGTTTCTGTTTTTTGACTATCGCCAGATCGAAACCATCCAGGGCTTCGAGCGCCGCCTGGAGCCGCCGAAGAAGCACGGGGAGGAGCCGCTGCTGACATCGAAGCAGATGTGGGGCACGGATTTCCTGACCACGTATGGCTCCGTGGTTCGCCGCCCGTCCGACGGCCTGTTCCAGTTCTGGTATTCGACCTTTTCCCCTGACGGGAAGCTCGTGCTGGCCTATGCTGAAAGCCCGGACGGGCTGGCCTGGAGCCGGCCCTCGCTGGACATCGTGAAGTATAAAGGCCGCAAGACCAATGTGGTGCTGGAGAAGGAGGCGCACGGCGCGGCGGTCATTTATGACGAGGTCGAGACCCGGCCGGGCTGGGCCTACAAGCTGATGACCGGCGCGGCGCCGTCGGGCCGCATCAGCGTCTTTCGCAGCGGGGACGGCATCCACTGGAAACCGGCGGCCGAGAATCCCGTGATCGGCAGCAATCCGGACTGTCCCATGAGCTTCTGCCGCTTGCCCGACGGGCGGTTCGTGGCCTTTCATCGGCCGGGATTCGCCGACCGCCGGGTGGGGCGCACGGAGAGCTGGAACTTCAAGAATTTCTCGGAAGCCGTGGTGGTGATGGAGCCCGACCAGGGGGATGCGCCGAACACTCAGCTGTATGGCATGGGGGCGGCGGTTTACGGCCCCTATATGATCGGCACGCTGTGGGTCTACCACACGGACGCGGACAACATGGATTTCTACAAGATGACCGGCTACCAGCAGCCGGAGTTCGTCCATTCCCGGGGCAGTTATGCCTGGCATCGGACGGCGCAGGGGGAAGCCTGGATTCCGGTGAGCGGGGAGAAGCGGCTGTTTGATTCCGGACAGGTGCAGCCGGTCAGCTCGCCCGTGTTCCTGGAAAATGAAATCCGGTTCTATTACACCGGCACCCGCACGCGGCATGGCGCGAAGGAGGAATGGTCGGGCAAGGGGCCGCGCGCGGGCTTCGGGTATGCCTCCTGCAAGCCGGACCGCTTCGTGCCGGTGGTGGCCAAGGGGGAGGGGAGCCTGCTGACCCGCCCGTTCTGGACGGACGCGGCCCGGTTCTGCGTCAACGCCCGCATTGGGAAGGGCGGGTTCATCCGCGCGCAGCTGCTCAACATGGACGGCTCGGCGATTCCCGGGCTGACCCTGAAGGATTCCATTCCGGTGACGGGCGACTCGACCGGCCATGTGCTGGCGTGGAAGGGTAATCCGGACCTGTCGGGGGTGTTGAAGCGCGATATCCGGATCCGTCTCACCGCCCGCGATGCGCGGCTGTATGCCATCTATTCGGGGACGCCGGACGAGGCCGCCAGGTACCGTGACTTCCGCATCGCCACGTTCATCAACAGCCAGGCCGAGCTGGCGGCGTTGGAGTAGGGTGTGGGAGCGCGGCACCGTCCGCGCGATCATGTACAATCGTTGCGCCTCTCGCGCCAACGGTGTGGCGCTCCCACCTCCGGGTGCTCAACATGTCAATGCTTATCACATCATCAAGACACTTCAGACTTGAGTTATAGGCCGCAAAATGTTCTCATGGGGACTTATTGCGCAATAACTAAAAGAGCGATGCAGATGAAAAAAATCGACGTGGCGCCGGGCTCCATCAGGGGCATTCACCTGGACCTGAAATACCAGGTGCCGAACAAGGCCTACCTGACGGAATGGACCAAGCGCCTGCCCGGCTACGGCATCAACGCGATCCTCATCGAGTATGAAGACACCTTTCCCTTCAAGTCCTATCCGTTCCTGGCGGCCAAGGATGCGTTCAAGCCCGACGAACTGAAGCGGTACCTGGCCACGGCGCGCGACGCCGGCCTGACGGTGATTCCGCTGGTGCAGACCTATGCCCATCTGGAATTTGCCCTCACGCATATGGAGCTGGCGCATCTCCGGGAAAAGCCCGAAATCCAGGCCAAGATCTGCGCCCGTAAAAAGGAGTCTGTCGACTTTGTGAAAGCTCTCCTGGCGGATGTGCTGGAGTATCACAAGGAAGACGCGTTCTTCCATCTTGGCGGCGACGAAGTGTGGCACACGAGCTGGTGCGACGCCTGCGCGAAGCGGATCGAGGAGGTCGGCCCGGCGCTCATGTGGTCGGAGCACGAGAAGCCCCTGCTGGAGTTCATGCTGGCACGGGGGAAGCGGCCGATCATCTGGGACGACATTTTCTGGAAAGAGCCGGATGCGGTCGGGCGCTCGAACCTGCCGAAGGAAACCATCCTTCACGCCTGGAATTATGGCATCACGAGCCTGGGCGTCAAGGGTGCGGATCCCGCCAACCTGGATCTGGGCGGCCCCGGCGGCGTGCTCAAGCAGGTCGACCGGTATCGGGAAGCCGGCTTCGATTCCATTGCCGCCCCCTGCTACAACGTGGGGCAGCTGTTCACCCGGCACACGCACTCGATCAAGAACACGCAGGTGTGGGCGCAGAAGATGAAGACCGCCGGCATGCTGGGCATGCTGAACACGGCGTGGGCCTGTTTCCACATTCCGCTTCAGATGCTCAACCTGCATGTCGCGGCCACGGGCGAACTCTGCCGCAATCCCGATGCGAACCTGGACCGCGCCTGGCAGCTCCAGTGGCTCGAGCGCGAGTTCGGAGGGGCCGCCAAGGGCGTTCCCGCGGCGCTGGACGTGCTGGGTGCGCTCTGGGAAATCCCGGCCGTCGGGTATGACCGCCCGTTCACCCCCATCGTCTACGGGTATATGAACATGGTGTTCCACTACCCGGGCGGCCACAAGGACCGCCAGCTGCGGGGGGCCTACCCGCGCGATTGGAGCGAGATCGATTTCACCGCCATGTATATGAAGGGGGTCGAGTCGTCGCGGCAGTTCCCCGACCAGGCCCGGCTGATCAAGGAGCTGGACGAGCGGCTGGAGTCGTATCCCCCGGCCGTGGCGGCGATGCAGGCCCTGGCCGCGAAGGCGACCCGCCATCGCGACGAGGCGGAGATGATGGCGGTGTTCGCGCGGCTCAAGTATCTGAGCCTCCGTGTGTTCGCCCGCCTGATTCGCGGGGACGGCGATGCCGCGGCTTTGAAGGCGGAGCTTTCCGCCCTCGAAGCGCCGCTGAAAAAGGTGCTGGCCGACGCCTGGGAGCCGGTCGGGCGGGAGCGGATGTGGATGGCGTTCTACGAGCCCATGGCTCGCGTTCTGGGAGGTTGAAAAGGGATGGCTGTGAAACGGTATAAAATTGGCGTGATCGGACTCGGCGCGCGCGGCGAAACCTTCGCCCGCACGCTGTACAAGGGCACCCCCCGCACGGAGCTGTTCGCCCTGTGCGATATCGATGCCGACCGGATGGAGAAGTTCTGCCGGTTCTGCGAGCTGGACAACGCGGTGCGGTTCACCGATCCGGCTGAATTTTTCGCGCAGAAGGGCATGGACGCGGTGATCATCACCACGCCCGACTTCACCCACCGCGATGTGGCGCTGCAGGCCATTGCCGCCGGCAAGCCGTTCTATCTCGAGAAGCCGATGGATGTGACGGTCGAGCGCAGCCGGGATATCCTGCGCGCCGCCCGCGCCGCCAATGTGCCCTCCTTCATGGGCTTCAACATGCGGCTGGGGGCGGGCTACATCCGCATGAAGGAATGCATCGATTCGGGTATGCTGGGGCAGATCCTGCACATTGAGGGGCTGGAGCACGTGGGCGTGGCCCACGGCGCCTCGTTCATGCGCCGGTACCACCGCTACCGCGCGCAGTCGGGCGGCTTCCTGAACACCAAGAGCTCGCACGACATGGACATGATGCAGTGGCTGATCGGCCACCAGAACAAGCTGAAACGGGTGGCCGCGTTCGGCGGGTGCAACGTGTTCGTCCCTCAGAAGGCGCCCGCTAAGTATTGCCATGAGTGCGAGCGGCTTGAGACCTGTCCCTATGTTGACCGCGCCGGCTTCGTCTTTCCCGTCGGCGGCAAGGATCCGATCCACCACCGGGACGAAAAAATCTATGGCGGCGACCTGTGCGTCTACACCGATGATAAGGATATCATCGACAACATGACGGTGATCTTCGAGTGGGACAGCGGGATCCGGGGCAACTTCAACCTCCAGCTGTTCAATCCGCCCGAGGGCGTGGGCCGGATGATCAAGATCTTCGGCGAAAAGGGGACCCTGGAATACGGCGGCGGCAAGATCGTCATCCGCCAGGCCCCCTCGGGCAACCTCATCGAAATCACGCCCAAGGGCTACCAGACGGTCCACGGCAAGGGGGACCCGCAGATGATCGGCCTCTTCATCGACGCCATCGAGGGCCGCTGCGATCCCACCATGCGCCTCGAAGCCGGCCTCTCTGCCTCCATCCTGGCGCTGAAGGCGGAGGAGGCGATGATAAGTGGAAAGGTGTTGGAAATTGATCCGGCTTTGTATGATGTTTGATGATCCAGGCAGTGGAGGGCGCATGACGGCTCCGCGGGGACGCGTCGCCCTACCTGCTTTGCGAAAAATTTTCCCTGAAAGGGGTAGGGCGAACCGTCCCCGGTGAGCCGCGTCGGCCCGTCTGTCATGCAACCACTCCCGCCAACTGGCTATAAGCCGCTCGCCTGGGAAGGCGCCGGCCTCTTCGTGCCCGAGCGCTGGGAGATCGGCCGGCACGAGGGCGACGAGAAGCGCGGGCTGTTCCGGGTTGACGACGAGAACCGCGTGGTGATCCAGGCGCGCTGGTGGACCGCGGAGCGGCCGATCCCGATTGGCGACCAGGTGCGGCAGCATGCCGCGACCATGGGCCGGAAAGCGGACGGCCCGCCGCCCCGTTTCAAGCCCGCCGGCGGCCTGGGGCTGCCCGCCGGGCCGGACGACCGCGCCGAGGCGTTCCTGTCCGATTCGCGCGACGACGACGGGGTGGAGAAGCGCGAACTGCTGGTGATCTGGCAGCGGAGCTCCGTCAACCGGGTCCTGATGGCGAGGGTCCTGATCGAGAACGGCGAGCCGTCGATGGGCCGGATCAAGCGCATGCTCTCGGGCCTGCGGCTCCAGGGACCCGGCGAGCCCCGTGATTTTGCGGCCCTCGATTTTGCCGTCCGCTGCCCCCCGGGCTATAAGGTGGACCGGGGTATTCTCAAGGCCGGCATCTGTTATCTCGCATTCAAGAAGGGATATTTCCGCTCCGTGGCCTGGCGCCGCTTCAGCGCGGCCGATGCCGTGATGGGGACGGACAAGCCCGGGCTGTACGACCTGGAACGCTGGTGCCGGGTCACGTATGCCAACGAGTTTTACGACATGCGCTACAAGGTCCAGCGCACCGCGGATCCCCTTGGGCGCCCGATGCTGCGTCTGACCGGCAAGCGCCGCTGGCTGGCGCCGATCGAGCTGAAGTGGCTGATTCCCGAGCACCGGCGCATTCCCCGCCGGATCGATATTGTCTGGGATCACGCCGCAAACAAGATCTATTGCATCGAACTGATCCGGCCGCGCGCTGACCAGGAGGCCGACGTGGCCGCCCTGGAGGCATCCTCCCGCATGACGCTGGGGGAGGGCGAGGTGCAGGCCGATGAGGGGCCGGAGGCGGTTCCCGGGGGCGACGCCTCCGACAGGCGGCAACTGCGGCTCCGGTCGCTGCGCGCGCGGGTGAAGCGGTCGACGGAGGTCACGTTCGCAACGAACGAGAAGCAGCGGACGGTTCTCAAGTATATCGTGGAGCGGCCGCGCGGGTTGCGTTTGCTGCGGCTGCTGGGCGGATTGCCGAGGGGCCCTGTCCGCCAGGAGCGGAGCCTGGAGTTGGATCTGATCGGCACGCTGGTCTGGGACGCGTGCGGCCGGGAGCTGCGCGTGTGCGAGATCATCGCGCTGATCCGCGACCGCTTCCGCATCAGCCACCGGGAGGCCGAGCTCTCGGTCACCGAGTTCGTGAAGAACCTCGGCTCCCGCGGCCTTTTGAGCGTGGTGATGGAGAAATAGCGGATCAGGGCATGAGCAACACGGGTATGCTTCAACGTTGTTGGGAGCACGACTACTGCGCTCCCTTTTTCTACATGATCACGGTTGTGACCGAACCACGGCGGAACTGCCTGGGCTCGTTGCATGCCGGACCGGACGGCCAAGCCACCGTGACGCTCTCGGCCATTGGGGAGATTGTGCGCGATGTCTGGAGAAGAACTTCTTCCGTTTATCCTGGAGTGGAGGCTTGCGAGCATGTGGTGATGCCCGACCATTTTCACGGCATCCTCTGGGTCAAGGAGCGCCTGGCGAGGCCGATGGGGCATATTGTGAAGGCGTTCAAAAGGGTAAGCGAGATGGAATGCAGGAGCAAGGGGCTGCTCCTGCAACCGGACAAGGTTGCCCCGGGTCTTGCTCCGGCGGCAGCCCCTGCCGCCGGGTTATGGCAGGCCGGTTTCCAGGACAGCATTCTTCTGCGCCGCGGCCAACTGAAGGCCATGGCCGCCTATATAAGGGATAACCCCCGACGTCTTGCCGCGAAAAAGGCGAACCCTGACCTTTTCACCGTTGTCGCCAATTTGGAGATCGCCCCCGGCAAAACTTTTGCCGCCATCGGCAATCGTTTCCTTTTGCAGCACCCCTTGAAATGCCAGATCCAAGTTTCGCGGCGCGTCACCGCGGAAGAGTTGGATGCCAGGCAACGGGAATTGATCCACGAAGCGGACCATGGGACCGTTCTGGTTTCTCCCTGCATCAGCCCCGGAGAAAAGGGCATTGCCCGTGCGGCGCTGGAACAGGGCAAGCCGCTTATTGTGCTTCTTGCTAATGGATTTGCCCCCTTTTACAAGCCACCGGGACGCTATTTCGATGCCTGCGCAGCAGGCCGGTTGCTAATGATCGCCCCATACCCTTACCAGAGGCAGCGCAAGACTGTCACACGCGCACAATGCCTGGAACTGAATGCATGGGCTCACAAGATCAGCTGCCTGGAGGCATGATTAGCGACTCGGAACCCAGCCCGCGCCTCAGAATCATTCCGGACGGGGATGCGATCAGGGAACTACAAAATACGCGAAATACGCGTCATTCGCTATCCGGCCGGGGTGGCACCCGGCCCTCCACTCCTTTCCGCGACATAACTTGTTCTTTTTGATTGGGTTATGTAAAAGTCCGCGCGCGCGGACTTTTGGGGAATGGAGGCTATGTCAACAGCACGCGCCTGTCTGGCGATTGGAGGCGGGAGCGCGGCACCGTCCGCGCGAGACGCGCCATGCCGGCGCCTGATCGCGCGGACGGTGCCGCGCTCCCACCTTCTGGCGCA
>CAYZVY010000156.1:7928-10413 GCA_964481675.1 uncultured Verrucomicrobiota bacterium | reverse complement strand
CGCCGGACTTGCGGGCGCCGCAAGCAGCGCCCCTACACTTGAGCATGGAGGGGATCGAATCGGGGGCTATCAGTCGGCCACGATCATGTTGGCGTAGACGATGGGGTTCTCGACGGAGGCGCAGTTGCCGCGCCAGACGGCGAGGGCGCCGTTCTTTTCGCGGGCGAGGTTGAGGAGGAAGGTTTTGCCGAGGTTGAGGTCGGCCAGGGGGATCTGGAGTTCGATGCCGTCGGGGGACGACTTGGAAACGGCCGAGGCCGGCGCGTTCTTGAGCGTGCCGTCCTTCAGGTTCAGCTCGATGATGGCGGGCTTGGCGTCGGAGTCGGGCGCCAGGTACAGCCGCATGACGTCGTTGGTGCCGGGGGCGGGGCTGGTGATGAGGGCGTACAGGCTTTTGGCGTCGGCCGAGAGGCGGACGCGGGTTTCGGCGTCGGCGTCCTGCTTGACAGTGTAGTTGCCCTTCTTACTTTCGGCCTGCAGGCCGGTGCAGAGGGCGGCGTCGGCCCACTCGGTTTTCGCCACGGCGCCGTCGACCTTCAGGGCGGCGGGGGCGCGGGGGATCTTGACGATGGCCATGGCGTCGGCGATGTCGACGGTCTTGAATTCCATGGACGGTTTCTGGCCGTTGAAGAGGCGCAGGCCGATGTCATATTTGCCGTCGGGTGTGCCGTCCTTGCGCTTGAGCGTGACGTTGAAGTATTCCTTCTTGCCGCCCTTGAGCGCGGTGGCGAGGTGGGGAAAGCCTTTCCAGTCGGCGGACGGCGCGATTTCGGCGTCGAACTGGGGGCTGACGACCGCGAGCTGGATATTGGCGATGGGGCGGTCCATGGTGTTGAGGAGGTAGACGCGGAAGGAGGCTTCCTTGTTGATGCGGAGCTGGCCGTCGCGGATGTCGACCTTGACGGCGAGGTTGTCCTTGGCCTGGGCGAAGACGTCGTTGCACAGGTGGGCCCGGACGGGGAGGGCGAGAGCCAGCAGGGCCAGGGGCACGAGCAATTTGCGCATGGGAACTCCTTTTTATGGGTGTGATATTAGCAATTACAGGCAGCGGACGCCAGAAGGATTGTGGGTCGCCGTCATGCGCCTGTGTTGCGCGTCATGGCCAGTCGTGACGCTGGAGTAGCGCCTGACTGGCGGGGGTGCGGCGTTCCTGCGTTATGGCGAGGCGGAGGCGCCGCCGAACTGGTCGGCGCGGGACTTGAAGAGGATGTTGAAGGTGGTGAGCGAGCCGTAGCAGCGGGTGATGTATTGCTGCATTTCGACTTTCTCGGCGTCGCTGAGCTGCTCGTGGCTGTTGATCTTCTGCTCGAGCACGCGGAGGTTGTTGCGGATCATGACGATTTTGTGGAAGAACACTTCCAGCGGCACCTCCTTGCTCTGGACCGCGGGGTCGGCGGGCTGCAGGAGGAGCTTGCCGCTGTGCCAGCGCTGGCCGAGGAGGTCGACAACCGAGTCGGCCGGCTCCAGGCCCAGCTCCCGGACCACGGCCTGGGCGACCTCTTCGACCAGTTGCGCCAGGGGTGCCGTCAAACCGGTCAGCACCGCCTGCGCCTCGGCGGGCTCGAGGCCGGCCGCCTCGGGGGCGACGGTCTTCAGGCCGTCGTTGAAGAGGATTTCCGCGGTCTGCTCGCTGATGGATTTGACGTTGCCCAGCCCGTGTTGAGGGTGCCGGACCGCCATGCCGATGTGAAGGGTTTCCACTTTCATGGCGCCAGTGTAGCACACGCGCGCGAGGCGTAAACCACGATTTGCCTTCGCTCGCCCTGTCGCCCTGTTTTGTCGAAGGGGACTATGGTCGCCGTCATGCGCTTGTGTTTCGCATCGGGGACTCGCGGGCGCTCGTCCCTCCGGAGAGAAGTCATAATTCCTCCGGAGGGACGAGCTCCTGCGAGTCCGTCATGGCCAGACTTGACGCTGGAGTCGCGCCTGCCTCGGGCGGCCCTTCGGCTGCGCTCAGCTAGCGAGGGTGCTCGTGAAGCGCCCGCGGCAATTCGTGAAGCTGCGAGATTACGGCAAAGACGACGGGTCCCTGGCGCCCGCAGGACCCACCGACATTAATCTTGATTCGGGAACAAACCGGATGCACAATTAGATCAGTTCGAGCGGATGTCATTTCTGCACAACAACAAGGTGTTTGTCGGGAAGCCCGAAGCTTCGGCCGTTACATGTTCGGGAAACGATAACAACAAAAATCCGGAATAGCCGCGAGAGAACGCAAAGAACGCAGAGACGAGCATTCTATGTGCTCTTTGCGTTCTACCGGCCAACAGGATTGAGTCCGAACGATCTGCGCCTGCGTATCGCCGCTGGCGCGGCTCACGCAGTGCACTTCGTTCGGCCCCACATCATGGACACGAACGAACAACGCGAACTGGTGGCGCTGTACGCGGCATGGACGGACGCGGCCCTGCTGACGGCCCTGGGCCCGGACTGTGAGCAGTACCAGCCGGAGGTCATCCCGCTACTGGAGGTGCACCGGATTCGT
>CAYZVY010000156.1:0-7828 GCA_964481675.1 uncultured Verrucomicrobiota bacterium | reverse complement strand
GCCGCGAGGGCCCGGATCTTCTGGACCTGGGGCGGCATGGGGCTGGGGGGCGACCCCGTCCACGGCGAATGGACCGTGAGCAAGCCCGCCCCGCCCAAGGGACCCACCGCGACCGCCAGCGACAACGTGGACATCGGCAACCTCGGCGGTGACGAAGAGCTGATGGACCACCTCAAGAAGATCGACACGGATCCCGACGACCTGGTCCAGCGTGCCGACATCTACGACTACCACTGGCTGAAGGCGGGCCTCTGGACGCAGCCGCTGCCGTTTGCCGCGTTCCGCAGTCCGAACCTGCACTTCCTGACCGTTTACGCGGAGCTCTGCGCCACCAACAGCTTCGCCCGGGCCGTGAAGCCGAATCGGGCCGTGTTCGAGTTCGAGGTGCTGGTGGACGGCAAGACGGTCAAGACCTTCACCGAGGCCAGCCCCCATGGCGCCGTGGTCTCGATCTTCCTGCCGCTCAAGCCGCTGGTCGACGGGAAGATGTCGCCCGCAGCCTTGGAGCAGATCCGGGGCCTGTCCGCCTATTCCAAGTGGAAAGGCGACTACATGGAAAGCCTGCCCTGGGGCCGCGACCCCCTGCCCGAGCATCAGGAGATGGTGACCGACTGCAGCGGCTTTGGCCTCAATTTCGGGTACAAGATCCGCACCAGCAGCGAGCTGGTCTTCCTGGACGAGTTCCGCGTGCTGCGCCAGATGGGCGTGAACGGCCTGCGCGGGCGGCCGGCCTTTTTCGAGAGCTGGGAGCAGGCGGGGCGCGACGAGGTGAAGCCGTTCCTCAAAGTCCGGATCGGCGGCTGCGGCGGCTACGGCTACGCGGGCGTGCCGCGCGACTCGCAGACCGGCAAGATCTCGTCCCCGCCGCCCTGGGCCCCCGGCGTCGGCTGCCCCAGCCACCCGGTCTACAGCAACCGGGTCGAGGAGGGGCGCCGGGCGGTGGCGGAGTTGGTGGAGGAGGGGCGGTTGGCCCCGGTCAAGAGCGCGTGGCTGCTGACGGACGACGAGATCGGCCATTGTTACGGGGGCACGGCGGAGGGGCGGGAGCATATCGGCGTCTGCACGAACTGCATCGCCTCCTTCCGGGGCTACCTGAAAGGAAAGGGGTTGAAGCCGTCCGATTTCGGCGCCGCCGACTGGGAGCCGGTCCGGCCGGTCAGCGGCTATTTTTCCGAAACCTACGAGGTGCGTTATAACAAGGCACAGGAGGCGGCGAAGAAAGCCGCGCCCAAGCTGGATGAGACGGTGATCGATTTCGGCGGCAACCAGGTGGCCGCCAAGCCGGCGGCCGCGGCTCCCGCGGCCGAGGGGCCGGCCGCGCCGATGGCGGAGCCGGCAAAGGGGCTGGCCGTGGATGCGACCGTGGTGGACAAGGGCGACGAGAAGGACCCGGAGCCCGAGCTGAACCTGGAAGCCGTGCTGGGGTTCGAGTCGGGCCTGGCGGATGAGGTTCCCGGCAAGGGGAAGGGCCAGCCCAAGGAGAAGCCCGCCATTCCGCCCCCGGGGCTGAGCAAGTCCGGCTGGCTCAAGCTGTCCTACTGGACCATGCGGTACATCAACGATTTCTCCGCGGGTCTCTTCACGCCCCGGCGTGACGCGTTCCGGGCGGCGAACGAGGCCAAGCGCCAGGCGCTGGAGGCGGGGAAGACGGAGTCGCCCGAGGCGCTACAGCCGTGGTTCTTCATGTATGCCCTGCGCGGCAACACGTTCCTGATGGGCGGGAGCAGTCTGGACTTTTTCGATTTCTACCGCTACTCGGACACCGGGTTCATGTATGAAACATCCAACCGCGACCCGCGCGTGTGGCCGTGGGACAGCTATTTGTGCGACGTGGGGCGGACCCTGCACGAGAAGCTGGGGCTGGCCTTCGGCATCTATGTGAAGCCGCACCGCGGCGCGGCGGTGCAGCGGGCGCTCTCGTCGGCCGCCCGCGGGGCGCGCTGCATCTACTGGTACACCTACGGGCCCGAGTGGTGGAAGGGCGACACCTTCGGCGGCAACACCGGCGTGCTGGCGAACGTGAGCCTGGCGGCCCGGCTGATCGCGGCGGCGGAGCCGGCGGCCTGGGAGGGCCGGTGGAAGGAGCCGGCGCCCGTGGCCGTGGTGCGGCCGCGGACGTCGGAGCTGATGGGCAATTCGGCGCAGTGGGAGGACGGCAAGTGGGTGTATGCCGCGCTGCAGCACGCGCACATCCCGGTGGACGCGCTGGACGAGGAGCTGCTGCTGAGCGAGGACCTTTCGCGCTACCGGGCGATCTACGTGACCGGGTCGCACGTGCGGCGCGAGGTGGCCGTGCGGCTGGCGGCGTATGTGAAGGCTGGCGGCTCGCTGATGACGGGGTGCGGCGGGCTGGCGCAGACCGAGGCGTGCGAGCCGCTGGACGACGTGCTGCTGCCGGTGTTCGGGTTGAAGAGTCGCAGCCCGCAGGCGCTGTGGGGCGGGGTGCATCGCTACGGGGCGACGGGGCTGCCTGGCATTTCGGCGCTGACGAACGCGCCGGCGGCGGCGCAGGTGACGGCGGGCGGCGCGGCCCCGTTCGCGCTCAAGGTGGGTTGGGAGCGGCTGGACCCGCTGCCGGAGACGACGGTGGTGGCGACCTTTGCGGACGGCGGCGCGGCCTTGACGAAGCACACGTACGGGAAGGGGACGGCGTGGCTGGCCGGGTTTTACACGGGCATGGAGTATGCCACGGGCGTGATGAAGCCGGGGTACAACACGGCGGTGGATTTCAGCGGGCAGAAGCGCGGGCTGATTGCGGCGGCGGCGCTGGAGGCGGGGGCGCGGCCGACGGTGGATGCCTCGGAGCCGTTGATCGAGGGCGTGTGGGTGACGAACGACAAGACGAAGAAGCAGGCCGTGATGCTGATGAACTGGTCGTACAACGGGCGGGCGTCCGTGACGTTTTCGAATGTGACCGTGCGGCTGGCGGGCGGGGCCGGGTTGGCGAAGGTGCACTCGTTCGTCCAGCGGCAGGATGTGGCCACTGAGATTCAGGGGCCCGACCTGCTCGTGAAACTGGGCGTGATGCGCGAAGGTGACGTTCTGACGCTTGAATAACGGGGCAGGCCCGCGGAGCGGAGAGGCCGCGAAGGCAATGAAGCGCCAGCAGGATTCTTCTGTGGCTGCGGCCGTTGGCCGCGGCGATGTGCCTGTTTGGCGGCTGTTTTACCAGCGGGGGTGCGGCGTTTCGGCACGATCTGACGGGCGCTTTTCCGCGCTGAGGGGCTCCCCAAGAAAGGAAAAAACCAAAGGTGGTTTTTTTCCTTTCTTGCGCCTGGATGGGCCGTGCCCGGAAGGGCTCGCCCTGGCCGAGGCGGCCTCGGGCGGCTCGCGATGGGTCCCATGAAGCGCCCGAGATGCAAGGCTCTGCTGGAACCGCGCCTGGTGGTGCGCCAGTCCTGCGCCAGGCCGGCTTCAAGGAAACGTTAGACGAGCGGCCGCGATCATCGGGGTGCGATAGTTGCCCGACATGACCTGAATTGAGGCAGACCGGTAATCATTATTGCCATCAACAGGGATAACTGGGTATATTTATTACCGGTTTATCGGAGGGATGACGATGATCGACATCATTAAAGCCATGATCCTGGATTTTCAGGAGAATCCTCTGGCCACGGGTATTGCCCGTCGGCTGGAGGTCGTGCCGGTGGCGGGGAAGGCGACCGTCTGCATCGGAGTCCGGCGCAGCGGGAAATCGACCTTTCAGCTTCAACTGATGCAACGATTGCTGGATCGGGGTGTCCCGAAGCAGAACCTGTTGTTCATCAATTTCTTTGATGATCGGCTGCACAACCTCCAGCAGACGGGGTTGGGTGTCATTCTTGAAGCCTACTACTCGCTCTATCCGGAAAAGAAAAACACCGAGACCCTGTATTGCTTTTTCGATGAAATTCAGGCGGTATCCGGATGGGAGCCTTTTGTGGATCGCCTGATGCGCACCGAGATGTGCGAGGTCTTCATCACCGGATCGTCGGCGCACATGCTGTCGAAAGACATTTCAACCCACATGCGGGGGCGGTCATTGGCCTGGGAGATATTTCCCTTCTCCTTTCGGGAGTTCCTCGACTACAAGGGACTGGGCGGCAAACTTCCGCTGTCCACCAAGAAACGGCTGCTGGTGCAGAAGGCATTCACGGAGTATTGGGAAACGGGTGGGTTCCCCGAAGTGGCCGGGCTTGAGAGGCATCTGAGGATCAAAACCCATCAGGAGTATTTTAATGCGGTGCTGTTTCGCGACCTCGTCGAGAGGCACGATGTCGCTCATCCACGGGCGGTGGCCGACCTGGCTCACTGGTTGGTGGACAACGCCGCTTCGCTTTATTCCATCAATAACCTCACGGGTTATCTCCAATCGCTGGGGCACAAGGCGCCCAAGGCGGCGGTCTCGGATTATCTGGCCTGGTTCGAGGACGCGTATTTTCTGTTTACGGTGCGACTCTTTGACGCGTCCCTGGCTCGGGCCAACACCAACCCCAAGAAAATCTACTGTATCGACCATTCCATGGTGACTTCGGTGGCCTCGGGAATTCTGGTCAACTCCGGGCATCTCTTGGAGAACCTGGTGTTTACGGCACTGCGCAGGGGGGGGGCCGGCATCTTCTATTACAAGACCCGAAGCGGCAGAGAGGTTGACTTCATTGTCCAACGCCCTGATCGTTCACGGCGGTTGGTCCAGGTGTGCGAGTCGCTGGCCATTCCGCAGGTCCGTAAGCGGGAAATCGCCGCTTTGGCCGAAGCCATGGCCGAGTTGAAGCTCGCATCGGGAACCCTTGTGACACGCAACGAAGAGGAGTCAATCCGGGTGGAAGCTGGAACCGTCGCCGTTGTTCCAGCCTGGCGCTTTTTGTTGGATACGATTTGAATCGCGGAAACGAACGACACGAGATCGTGACGGTCGCGGTAAGGAGCGGATTGGTGCGGGGGTGGAGCCAGGGTGCCTTTAAAGGGTGTCTTTAAAGTGGATAAAGAGGGCGGGTTGCACTACATTAAGCGGATTCTCAAGGAATCCGACATGCAGGCAACTGTCAATCCGGCCGCCGTCCGCCCCTGGAACGCGGGAGAACCTGTCATCCTGGGCCCGCCTGTTTATGGCGCCTCCCTTCGCAAGCCGTTTCTCTTTTCGATTTCCGCCACCGGCGAGCGGCCGATCCGGTTCGACGCCGAAGGCCTGCCGGACGGGCTCAGCCTGGATTCCGCCGCCGGCCTGATTCGCGGATCGGCCCTGCGCGAAGGCGATTTCCCCGTTCTGCTCAAGGCGTCTAACCGGCACGGCAAGGCCGAAAAGCGGATGGTCATCGCCATCGGGCGCGGGCTGGCGCTCACCCCGCCGATGGGCTGGAACTCCTGGAACGCCTGGCGCCGGTGGGTCGACGACACCAAGGTCCGTGCCGCCGCCGATGCGCTGGTAAATACCGGCCTGGCGGCCCGCGGCTACGCCTATGTGAACATCGACTCCTGCTGGCAGGGTGTCCGCGGCGGGCCGTTCAACGCCATCCAGCCGAATGCCAAGTTCCCCGATATGCGCGCGCTATCGGAATACATCCATGGCCGCGGCTTGAAGTTTGGCTTGTATTCGACTCCCTGGATCGAGCCGTGGGGCTGCTCGGAGGCGGAAGCGCTGAAGGATTGGGGCGGTCCGAAGCTGGCCGGTTGTTCCTCGGGCGAACATGATCAGGCTTTCGCGAAAACGCTTTATTTTGCGCCCGGCAAATTCGTGGGCATCCACAAGCATGAGCCGCAGGACGTGGCGCAGTGGATGGAGTGGGGCATCGACTTCCTGAAGTACGACTGGGCACCCACCGACCCTGTTTCGATGGAGCGGATGGGCCGCCTCCTGAAAAGCGCTTCCCGCGATGTCGTCTTCAGCCTCTGCACGGAAGCCCGGCTGAAGCATGTGGCGACTTACAAGGCCTGGGCCCAGCTCTGGCGGGGTATCCCCGATACGGCCGACAACTGGGCCAGCGTCCGCAAAAACGCGTTTGACTCCGACGATTATCTCCAGGAGGACTGGCGCCCCCACATCGGGCCCGGCGCCTGGCACGACCTGGACATGTTCGCCCTCGGCCCCCAGTTTCATTCGCCCACCAGCAGCTGCCCGAACGCGCTCACGCCGGACGAGCAGATCACCCACATGACGGTCTGGGCGCTGTATCCGTCGC
The DNA here is from genome assembly GCA_964481675.1 of uncultured Verrucomicrobiota bacterium. Lineage (GTDB taxonomy): Bacteria > Verrucomicrobiota > Kiritimatiellia > CAIKKV01 > CAIKKV01 > CAIKKV01. The sequence goes on along the minus strand of CAYZVY010000156.1, from coordinate 1,670 downwards.
CCCTGATCCTGAGCTGCGACCTGGCGGCCATGAGCGACTTCGAGCTCCGCCTGTTCGGGAACGACGAGGTGATCGCCGTTAACCAGGACGCCCTCGGCCAGCCCGCGATCCGGCTCCGGGAAGAGCGGTTCCTGCCAGCCGCCGGCGGGCCCCTGCGAGAGCGGCGCATCTGGAGCCGTCCGCTGGCCGACGGATCTTTCGCCGTCGGCTTTTTCAACCTGGGCGATGAGGCGGACGACCTGACGCTGGATCTGGCCGCATTAGGCTTGGCCGGGGCGGCTGTCCGGAATGTGTGGGAGCGGCGCGACATGGGGCGGGTAAGTGAAAAACTGGTCATGCCTGTGCCTGCCCATGGCGCCCAGCTGGTGCGTCTTCAGCGGTGATGGATGTCGGAACAAACAAGAGGACAGAGAAGATGAATAGTGTAACTCGGCCGGGAATGCGGAGCTGGTTGGCTGTCGCCATGATCGTGGTGGCGGGAAGCGTATGGGCGGCGGACGCGCCGTCGGGCGTGGCCGTGAAGAACGGCGATGCCATTGCGTTCCTGGGCGATTCGATCACCGCGCAGGGCGCCGGGCCCCGCGGCTATGTGACGCTGGTGGCGGAGGGACTCAAGGCAAACGGGATCGAGGTGAAGGTCATTCCCGCGGGCATCTCGGGCCACAAATCCAACCAGATGCTGGCCCGGGTGGACAAGGATGTGCTGGACAGGAAGCCGACCTGGATGACGCTCAGCTGCGGCGTGAACGATGTGTGGCACGGGGCCAAGGGCGTTCCGCTTGACGCGTACAAGACCAATATCGCCACGATCGTGGAAAAGGCCCAGGCGGCCGGCGTCAAGGTGATGATCCTGACCTCCACCATGATCCGCGAAACCCAGACCAACGAGCCGAACCAGAATCTGATTCCGTATAACGCCTATCTCCGGACGCTGGCCGCGGAAAAGAAATGCCTGCTGGCCGACCTGAATGCCGAGATGCAGAAGGCGGTCGCGGAGCTTCAGAAGTCGAGCCCGGGCAATGTGCTGACCGGGGACGGCGTGCACATGAATCCCCTCGGCAACAAGATGATGGCCCGCGGCGTGCTGAAGGCTTTTGGCCTGAACGACGCCCAGATGAAGCTGGCCGAGGACGCCTGGCTGAAAATGCCGCCGCCTCCCGCGCCCGCGCCCAAGGTGACGGCTGCGCCCAAGGTTCCGGTCGCGCCCCCGGTGCCTACCACGCCTGACATGGTGGTTCCCGCGAAGTGATGCGCTCATCTGGTCGGGAAGCGGGAGAGGGGGATGGATAACGTGATGCAATGCCGGGTCATCTCGGTGAATGAGACCGCCACCAAGTGCCAGACGATCGGGAACAGCTTCCCCGTCGACGGGAATCTCAAGGGGAAGCTGTGCGCCCGGTCCCAGGCCCTGGTTGAAGCCGCAGCGGCCCGCCTGGCTGCTTCCAACGCTCAGAGCGAGGATATTCACTGTCCCGATGATTTTGTCGTGTTCCGGGTTTCCCGGACGGGAGGCGGAGCTTGAATACAGGAAGGCTATAATGAACGAGAGCCCCAAGAAGCCGGAAATCGTGCCGCCGGAGGTCTTTTTCGCCCTGTCTTTCGACGGGCCGGCCCCGCGGGGGGCCGTCACCTTCCACGACGGATTCAAAGCGGAGGGTCCCCCGGCCGGC
>CAYZVY010000155.1:7433-10435 GCA_964481675.1 uncultured Verrucomicrobiota bacterium | reverse complement strand
ACCTGCCCGACGCTGGCCCCGCGGTCGAAGGCCAGGAGGCCGGGGCTCATGCCCGCCGAAAGCGGCTCGCCGGCGCGCCGGCCGTCCGGGGTGGCGCCCGTCGCGGCCCCGAACGACATGAACGACCGGAAGGAAAAGAGGCTCGCCTCATAACAGCCCCCGCGGCTGTTCGGCATTCCCGAGGCGGCCCGGGCCACGTCCTCGAAAACGCGGGCGGAAAAGGCCCGGATGCCCTCGTCCTCTTGTCCGAATTTGGGGACATGCTTCACGAGCCAGGCCCGGAAGGCCTCCTCCCCCGCGAAGTCCGTCTCCAGCAGGCGGCGCAGGCGATCCAGGGGGACCGCCCGTTCCCCGTAAACCGCGACCTTGACCGCGTAAAGCGAATCGATCAGGGTCCCGATGCCGGTGAGGGACACGCTGCCAAAATTGTACCGGCACCCCCCCGCCATCATGTCCTTGCGCGCCGCCACGCAGTCGTCCAGCATGGACGAATGCAGCGGGCAGGGATTGAAGCGGACCCCCTCCCGCTCCGTCCGGTTGCGCTCGTCGACGTGGGCGCCGACCACGGCCGCCAGATTGGCCAGGAAGGCCCCGTGCAGCGCGTCGTATGTGGAACAGCCGTCGTAGCGGGCAAGCTCCAGGCCGGCCCGACCGAAAAAGAAAGCCCCTTTTTCGGGGAAAAACCCCATCAGGAAGACGTGCAGTAAATTCAGGTACAAGGTGGCGCGGCTGTTCACCTCGCACTCTTCCAGCACGTTCTCCTGGCACCCTCCCCCCACATAGAGGCGGGCGTCCTCCGGCGCCTTGCCCATCCGCACGTTGGCGGGGATGACGACGTCGTCGTTGAAAAGGGCGAGCGAATTTCCGCCGGCCGCGGTAAAATCGGACAGCAGCGAGACGTATGCCTCCTGATGGCGGGCCGACACGCGCGCGTTGACCTTGGGGTCGATCAGGCGCAGGTCGCGGTGCTGCTCGAGGAACAGCCGCGTCACCGCGTTGAAAACGGGCGCGCCCTCCCGGTCGCAGCCGCCCAGCGTGACGGTGCCGTTGGTGCCGACGTGACCGGGAGCGGCCCGGCGCATCCCGTAACGGGCGTCGCTGATGGCTAGGAAAAAGGACACCGCGTCGCGCGCCGCGTCGGGCGTCAGGCGCCCCGCCTCCAGGTCGCGTTCATAAAACGGAAACAACAGGCGGTCGACGTGCCCGAAGACGCTGATCCCGTTCCCCTCGATGGACGGAAGAACATAAAAAAGGAACAGGATCGCGTTGAGCGCCTCGTGGAACGTGGCGGCCGGCTCTGCGGGCACGCGGCGCGCCGTGGCGGCCGCAAGCGCCAGCCGGCGGCGCACGGCCGGGTCCTTCTCGCCGGCAAGCTGCCGTTCGGCGTCGACGGCGAAGCGTTCGGCAATCCGGATGAGCGCCCGGTTCCCCGCGATGGCGGCGGCGAGGAAGTCCCGCTCCTCGCCGGTTTGCGCCTGGTCAACCTGACCCTCGATTTCCCGGATAATACCCCGCAGCCCGAGCCGCAGCACCTTCCCGTAGCTGACGGTGTGATGGTTGTCGTCCAGCACCGTCCAGCCGAAGGACAGCCCGCTTTCCCGGCAGGGCGCCCACCACTGACCGCTGGAGGCGGTCAACGCCTCCCCGAATGGCTCGCGCTTCAGCCACCCGCCCAGTCCGCCCGTGCCCAGATCGGTGCGCGGACGGCCCGTGTTGATCTCGAAAAAGAAGGGACAGTGCCGGAACACGTGGACGGGGCAGCGCTCGGCCATGAACTCATAACCCAGGATCTTCCGCCGGAACGGCGACCAGTCCGGATGCGCGCGGCTCTGCGCGTGCAGCTCCCGCTCCCACGCAACGATGTCGAGCGGAGGCGCCCCGTAATAGGCCTCCAGCTCATTTTCGAACGCCTCGCGTTCATCCGGAAAACGAAGATCGCCGGTGCCTATTGCGCCGCCTGCTATGGTCAAATCCTCTTTCGACATCCGACCATATTCAACCCGCCCCCCCCGGCGGGTCAAGCCTGTTTCCGCCGGCCCCCTGCTGCGGGGCGCCTACCCGACCCCGTCAAACAGCACGGTGGACAGGTAGCGCTCGCCGGCATCCGGGAGGACGACCACGATGGTCTTTCCGGCGAACGCCTCCTCCCGCGCAAGCCTCAGGGCCGCGGCCACGGCCGCGCCGGAAGAGATGCCGACCAGCAATCCCTCCTCCCGCGCCAGTCGGCGCGCATAGTCGACCGCCTCCGCGCTGTCCACCTGCTCGACGCGGTCCACAAGGGACAAGTCCAGCGTGTCGGGGATAAACCCCGCACCGATCCCCTGGATCTTGTGCGGGCCCGGCTTCAGCTCCTGGCCGGCTAGCTTTTGCGAAATCACCGGGCTCTCCCGGGGCTCCACCGCCACCGACAGGATTGGCTTTCCCATGATTTTCTTGATGAACCGGGAGACGCCGGTGATGGTCCCCCCGGTGCCCACCCCGGATACGAGGACGTCCACCGTCCCGGCCGTTGCCGCCCATATCTCGGGCCCGGTCGTCCGCTCATGAATGCCCGGATTCGCCGGATTCTTGAACTGCTGGGGCAGGAAATACTTCCCCGGCTCCGACGCCGCCAGCTCCTCGGCCCGCCGCACGGCGCCCTTCATGCCTTCGGGGCCCGGTGTCAGCACCAGGTTGGCGCCGAAGGCCGCCAGCACGCGCCGGCGCTCGATGCTCATCGTTTCCGGCATGGTCAGCGTCAGCCTGTACCCGCGCGACGCCGCCACATAGGCCAGCGCAATGCCGGTGTTCCCGCTGGTCGGCTCGACGATCTCCGCGCCCGGCGTCAGCAGCCCTTTCTTCTCCGCGTCCCAGATCATGGCGGCGCCGATGCGGCACTTGACCGAATACGACGGGTTCCGCCCCTCCACCTTGGCAAGCACGATCGCACGCGCACCCTGGGTCAGCCGGTTCAGCCTCACCAGCGGCGTGTTGCCGATGGATTCGGCGTTGTCCGAAAATAT
>CAYZVY010000155.1:0-7333 GCA_964481675.1 uncultured Verrucomicrobiota bacterium | reverse complement strand
GCCGGATGGATCACCAGGGTCTTCGCGTCGCCGATGTTCGCCACGTGCGACAGCAGCTTGACCGAATCGATGAACTTCCTGCCGGCCTCCAGCCCGCCCTTGATGCCGAAGCCGACCAGCCCTCCGTACCCTTTCTTCAGGTATTTCGTCGCAACGGCATGGCCGGGATCGTCCGCCAGTCCCGCATACGTCACCCAGTTCACCAGCGGATGTTTCTTGAGCCAGCGGGCGATTTCAAGGGCATTTTCCGAATGGCGCTGCTGCCGCAGAGGCAGCGTCTCCAGCCCCAGCAGGAACTGGTGGGCGTTGAAGGGACTGAGCGCCGCGCCGATGTCGCGCAGCAGGGTCACCCGCACCTTCAGGATAAAGGCCACGTTCCCGAGCCCGGGCACATTTCCGAGCGCATCCCAGAACACCAGCCCGTGATAGCTCGGATCGGGCTCGGTGAACTCCGGGAATTTCCCGTTATTCCACTTGAACCTGCCCGAGTCCACGATCACCCCGCCGATGGAGGTGCCGTGGCCGCCGATATACTTCGTCGCGGAACTGGCCAGGATGTCGACACCGTGGTCGAACGGCCGGACCAGCCCGATGCCGACGGTGTTGTCCGCCACCACGGGGATCCCGTTTTCATGGGCGATTTTCGAAATCGCCTCGAAGTCCGGCACGTCCAGCTTCGGGTTGCCGATCGTTTCCACGTAGATCGCCCGCGTCCTCGACGTGATCGCCTTGCGGAACGCCTCCGGATCGCGCGAGTTGACGAACCGGACCGTCCGCCCCAGCTTGGGGAACGTGTGGTGGAACAGCTGGTAGGTGCCGCCGTAGAGGTTGTTCCCCGCCACGATCTCGTCGCCCAGCCGCGTGATCGCCAGCAGCGCGAACGTGATGGCCGCCTGCCCCGAGGCGACGCCCAGCGCGGCCGTTCCGCCCTCGATCGCGGCGACGCGCTGCTCGAACACGTCCGTCGTGGGGTTCATCAGCCGCGTGTAGATGTTACCGAACTCCTTCAGCGCGAACAGGTTCGCGGCATGCTCGGAGCTCTTGAACACGTAGGACGTGGTCTGGTAGATCGGGACCGCCCGCGAGCCGGTCGCCGGGTCGGGCTTCTGCCCCGCGTGCAGGGCCAAGGTGTGGATTCCAGGTGCGCTCATTTTCGTATCTCCTATTCTTTCGTGTTTTGAAAACAAAAACCCGCCTGACCGTTTTCCGGTGGCGGGCTTGCCTGCATCATTCGACTCGTTCCACTCAATCAGGCCGCAGGACCCCTCCTTCCGGAAAAGCACACATCCGACAACACATGCACATGAGCCTGTTGCCGGAGTTGTGGTTCATCCTGTTTGCGCTCCCGATCACGTCTCGCTCCATCCTTGTTTGCTTACATAAGTATCTTGATCAACATGAACAAGTATTTCAAAAGAGGGCCGGAATGTCAAAGATTTTTTAACTTTTCCAATATACCGCGTGATCTCAGGAGCGGTTGACAATAAAAAAGGGACGGCCCTGCGGCCGTCCCTTGCTGAACCCCGAACCCTGAACCCTTTCCCTTTCCGCCTATTTCTTCTCCAACCTTTTTCGCACATACGGCACCAGCCCGCCGGCCGCGATCAGCTCGCGCATGAACGGGGGGAACGGCGCCGCCTTCCACGTCCGGCCGCTGGCCTTGTCCGTGATCACGCCCGTCTCGAAATCCACCCCCACCGTGGCGCCGGCGGCGATCGCCTTTGCCGCCTCGGGGCACTCCATGATGGGTAGCCCGATGTTGATCGCATTGCGGTAGAAAATGCGGGCGAAACTCTCCGCGATCACGCACGAGATTCCCGCCGTCTTGATCGCCAGCGGCGCATGCTCGCGCGAGGAGCCGCAGCCGAAATTGCGGCCGCCCACCATCAGGTCGCCCGGCTTCACCTTCTTCGGAAAATCGGCGTCGATGTCCTCCATGCAGTGCGAGGCCAGTTCCGCCGGGTCCGACGTGTTCAGGTACCGGGCCGGAATAATGACGTCCGTATCGACGTTGTCGCCGTACTTGAACACGCTGCCTTCCGCTTTCATCGCCGCTCCTTTCATGACATCACCTCCGACGGATCCGTGATGCGCCCCGTCAGCGCCGAGGCCGCCGCCACCGCCGGGCCGGCCAGGTACACCTCGGACTCCGGAGAGCCCATCCGTCCCACAAAGTTCCGGTTCGTCGTGGCCACCGCCCGCTCGCCCTTCGCCAGGATGCCCATGTGGCCGCCCAGGCAGGGCCCGCAGGTCGGGGTCGACACCACCGCGCCGGCGTTAATGAAGATCTCGATCAGCCCCTCGTGCATCGCATCCAGGTAGATCTTCTGCGTGGCCGGGATCACGATGCAGCGCAACCCCTTCTTGATCTTCCGGCCTTTCAGAAAGGCCGCCGCGGTCTGCAGGTCGCTCAGCCGGCCGTTCGTGCAGGAGCCGATCACCACCTGGTCGATCGTCACCGCGCCCGAATCCTTCGCCAGCCGCGTGTTCGAGGGCAGGTGCGGGAACGACACCGTCGGCTTCAGCGCCGCCAGGTCGACCGTCATCGTGCTCTCATACACGGCATCCTTGTCGGCCGTGAACTCCGTGCCGCCCTTGTGGCCGGCCGCCTTCAAGAATGCCCGCGTTTGCGCGTCCACCGGGAAAATCCCGTTCTTGGCGCCCGCCTCGATGGCCATGTTCGCCATGCAGAGCCGGTCGTCCACCGTCAGGGCGTTCAGCCCCTCGCCGGCGTATTCCATCGACCGGTACAGGGCCCCGTCCACGCCGATCTGGCCGATGATGTGCAGGATCACGTCCTTGCCGCTCACCCACTTGCCGGGCTTGCCGGTCAACACGAACTTCATGGCCGCCGGCACCTTGAACCAGGCCGTGCCCGCCGCCATGCCCGCCGCCATGTCCGTCGAGCCCACGCCCGTGGAAAACGCGCCCAGCGCGCCGTAGGTGCAGGTGTGGCTGTCGGCGCCGATGATCACGTCGCCCGGCCCGACGAGGCCCTTCTCGGGCAGCAGGGCGTGCTCAATGCCCATCTCGCCGAGCTCGAAGTAGTGGGTCAGGTTCTGGTCGCAGGCAAAGCACCGCAGCACCTTGCACTGCTCCGCCGCCTTGATGTCCTTGTTCGGCGAGAAATGGTCCGGAACCAGGGCGATCTTGTCCTTGTTGAACACCCGGCCCGACCCGATCCGGGCGAACTCCCGGATGGCCACGGGCGCCGTGATGTCGTTGCCCAGCACGAGGTCCAGCTTCGCCTCGATCAATTGGCCGGGTTCCACCCGGTCCAGCCCCGCCGCGCGGGCGAGGATCTTCTGCGTCATCGTCATGCCCATGCCCTGTCTCCTATGCGTGTGTCCGGTCCCGTTTTTCCAGGTCCCGGATCAGCTTGTACTCGATCGAATCGACCAGCGCAAACCAGCTCGCTTCGATGATATCCGTCGATACGCCCACCGTCGTCCAGACCTCGCGGCCGTCGGTCGACTCGATCAGCACGCGCACCGAGGCCTCGGTGGCCTTGTTCCCGTTCAGGACGCGCACCTTGTAATCGGTCAGCCGCACCGTCTTCAGCGCGGGGTAAAACCGCTCCAGCGCCTTGCGCAGGCTGCGGTCCAGGGCGTTCACCGGCCCGTCGCCCTCGGCGGCCGTGATCTCCGTCTGCCCCTCCACGCTGACCTTCATCAGCACCGAGGCGCCCATGTCCCCCTGCGCCGGCCGCTCGCCGAGCAGGCGGAAATGCTCCAGCGTGAACAGCGGCTTGTAGGTGCCCAGCGCCTTGCGCATGAGCAGGTCGAAGCTGCCGTCCGCACCCTCGAACTGGTAGCCCTTCTGCTCCAGCTCCTTCAGCCGCGCCACCAGCGTGTCCAGCACCGGGTCGCCCTTCTGCACGCCGGGGGCCAGCTTCCGCAGCCGCTCCATCACGGCGCTCCGCCCCGCCACCTCGCTCATCAGGAACCGGCGGGCGTTGCCCACCGTATCCGGCGCCACATGCTCGAACGACGCGCTGCACTTGCGCACGCCGTCCATGTGCATGCCCGCCTTGTGCGCGAAGGCCTTGCGGCCAACATACGGCAGGTCGTCCGGAAGAATGATGTTGGCCACCTCCGCCACGCTCCGCGCCGACTGCGTGAGCCGCTCCATCCGGTCCGCCGGGATGCACGCATACCCCCGCTTGAGCTGAAGATTGGCGAGGATCGTGGCCAGGTTGGCGTTGCCGCAGCGCTCGCCGAAGCCCACCAGCGTGCCCTGCACGTGCCGGGCCCCCGCCTCGACCGCCGCCAGCGAATTGGCCACCGCCAGCCCCGAATCGTTGTGGGCGTGCATGCCCACCACGGCCCGGCCCTTCAGCACGGCCATCGCCGCCAGCACGCCGGCCGTCACCTCTTCCGGAAAGGCCCCGCCGTTCGTGTCGCACAGGCAGATCGTGTCGGCCCCCGCCTCCGCCGCCGTCACCAGCGTCTTCAGCGCGTAATCCGCGTCGTCCTTCCAGCCGTCGAAAAAATGCTCGGCGTCGTACACGACCCGCCCCGTCGTCCGCGCCAGCGCCACGGTGTCGCGGATCATGGCCAGGTTCTCGTCGAGCGTCGTCTTCAGCACCTCGGTGACGTGCAGCGACCAGGTTTTGCCGAAGATGACCACCACCTTCATGCCGGCCGACAGCAGGCTCTTCACCTGCGGATCGTCGGCCGCTACCAGGCCGGGCCGGCGCGTGGCGCCAAAGGAGCAGATGACGGCGGACTCCAGGGCCAGGTTCTTGACCTGCTCGAAAAACTCAAGGTCCTTGGGATTGGAACCCGGATTGCCGGCCTCGATCAGCGGGATGCCCAGGGCGTCCAGGGCCTGGACGACCGCCAGCTTGTCGCGAACCGAAAACGAAATGCCTTCGGCCTGCGCCCCGTCGCGGAGGGTCGTGTCCAGCAGCTCGATGGTCTCGCCTTTTTTCGTTTTCATAGTTCCCGCTCTTTTCTTCACCATAGGTCCTATACGTCCTATAGGTCCTATTTTCTGAACCCTGCCCCTAGCCCCTAACCTCTAGCCCCTAACCCCTCTCCCCCCCGTTCCCCGTCCCTTGCCGGCCGGGGCCCCTGCCTTTTCCCGGGGGCGCAGGCGGCGCACCGCGGCGCCCGCCATCCACATCTCCGAGTGCCTCATCGCATCCAGTTCCTTTTGAACGCGCGCCTTGTAATCCGGGCGGCCGCACAGCCGCATCACGCGAGCGGCTTCCGTGCCGGACTCGACCGACTTGAACAGCTTCCGGAACGCGGGGAGCAGCGCCTGGCGGAAGCGGGGCATCCAGTCCAGCGCCCCGCGCTGCGCCGTGGCCGAGCAGTTGCGGAACATCCAGTCCATGCCGTTCTCGTCCACCAGCCGGATCAGGCTCTGCGTCAGCTCCTCGCACGACTCATGGAACGCCTCGCTGGGCGTATAGCCGTTGGCGCGCAGCACGTCGTACTGCGCCTGCATCGCGCCGGCCAGGCAGCCCAGCAGCATGCCGCGCTCGCCCGTCAGGTCGCCCACGGTCTCCCGCTTGAACGTGGTCGGGAACAGGCAGCGGATGCCCACCGCCACGCCGCAGGCCAGGCAGCGTTCGACCGCCCGGCCCGTCGCATCCTGCTCGATCGCAAAACTGGCGTTGGCGCCCGTTCCCGCAAGGAAATTGCGCCTCAGGGAGACGCCCGACCCCTTGGGCGCCACCATGAACACGTCCACGCCCCTGGGAGGCTTCACTCCCGTCAGGCCGTTGAACACCAGGCCGAACCCATGGGCGAAATAGAGCGCCTTGCCGGGCGTCAGGTGCGGCTTGATCGCCGGCCACACAACCTTCACCGCGGCGTCGGAGACCAGCAGCATCAGGATCGTGCCCCGGGCGGCGGCCTCCTCCAGGCTGAAGAGGGTTTTGCCGGGCACCCAGCCGTCCCTCTTCGCCCGCGTCCAGCTGGCCGTGCCTTCCCGCTGGCCCACGATCACCCGGATCCCGTTGTCCGCCAGGTCCAGCGCATGGACCGGCCCCTGCACCCCATAGCCCAGCACCGCCACCGTCTCGCGCTTCAGAACGGCGCGCGCCTTCGCCAGCGTGAATTCCCGGGGCGTGACAACCGTCTCCACGGTCCCGCCGAAATTGATTTTAGCCATATCCACTCCCGCCAAATGAAAAACCCACCGTTTCGCACGGTGGGTCCTGAGGGGCGCCGATGCTCCTTCGTATTAGGAAAAGAACATCTCCACCGCGCCGGATTGGCCTATAATAATAACAAACATCGAAGTTCCCGCGTGGAACTCCGGCCTGTTTATCCCGGCTGATGGCGTGACAACCCTCTTCATAGGCCTCTAGATTGCGTCATTTCGGGTGGTTTTGTCAAAAACATTTTTCCCGCCCCGGCCGCAGCGGAAACCCCTTTTAGCTGTTTATCTGCATTTTTCCTAGACTTTCGGACCCGTAATGCCGATAATCCCCTGTTTTATGGCAGAACCCGTCGGTCCTGCCGCATTACTAAGGAGCTCGAGCATATGGCTAAGATTGATTTTGGCGGGACGATGGAAACCGTGGTGACCCGGAAAGAGTTTTCGCTGAAGAAGGCCCAGCAGGTGCTGAAGAAGGAAGTCGTGGCCGTCATCGGTTACGGCGTCCAGGGCCCCGCGCAGTCCCTCAACATGCGGGAAAACGGCATCAACGTCATCGTCGGCCAGTCCAAGTCCTTCCCCAAGGACTGGGATCGCGCCGTGAAGGACGGCTGGGTTCCCGGCAAGACGCTGTTTGAGATCCAGGAAGCCGCCGACCGCGGCACCATCATCCAGATGCTGGTGGCCGATGGCGCCATGAAGGCCGTCTTCCCCCTCGTGAAGCCCTTCCTCACCAAGGGCAAGGCCCTCTATTTCTCCCACGGGTTCGGGTATGTCTACAACGACCTGACCAACGTGAAGGTCGGCAAGGACGTCGACGTCCTGCTGGTCGCCCCCAAGGGGTCGGGCACCTCCGTGCGCCGCAACTTCCTGGCCGGCGTGGGCATCAACTCGAGCTTCGCCGTGGCCCAGGACGCCACCGGCCGCGCCGACGAGCGCGCCAAGGCGCTGGGCATCGCCATCGGCTCGGGCTACCTCTTCCCGACCACGTTCGAGGATGAAGTGACCAGCGACCTGGTGGGCGAACGCGGCGTGCTGATGGGCGCCCTGGCCGGCATCATGGAGGCCCAGTACGACGTGCTGCGCGCCAACGGCCACAGCCCCAGCGAAGCGTTCAACGAGACGGTCGAGGAACTCACCCAGAGCCTGATCCGCCTGGTCGACGAAAACGGCATGGACTGGATGTACGCCAACTGCTCGGCCACCGCCCAGCGCGGCGCGC
>CAYZVY010000154.1:0-10474 GCA_964481675.1 uncultured Verrucomicrobiota bacterium | reverse complement strand
TTAGACTGACGTTATTTTGTGTTCTGGTTGTCCCCGAATCAAGAAGTATTTCAATCAATCTCGGGAATCTATCCGGAAAAATCACCAGTTAAAAATAAAATCCGCAGCCGCGACGGCGACCTTCTTAGCCGTCTCGTAGCGCACATGCTTGAACCGCTTGAACGCGCTGGAATAGGAATAGACCACCTTCGTCTGCTCGATGCACGCGCTTAGCTTCAGCCCGGGCGCGGCGGGACTCAGCCGCAGGGGTCGCTCTTTCCCGATCGTCGCCTCCAGCCCCGCCAGCTCCCCGCCCTCGTCCTCGCGGAACTGGAACAGCCACGCCAGCTTCCGGGGCTTCGCCAGCACCACATAGTCGCGGCACACGATCCGCCGCGCCGGCTCCACCCGGAACTCGCGCGTGTAGTGCGTCACGCCCAGCTCCGCCGGATAAGCGCCTTTCAGGTTGAGCCGGATCTGCCCGCAGCCGGTCGACTCGTCCCACTGCACCTGCTCGATCCACACGCCGCGGGGAGGCTGGGACGGGATGGACATCGGATAGCCCACGTCGCCGGTCTGCCCCTTCCCGTCCACCAGCATGATCGACCGCACCCACGAGTGCAGGCTGTAGCCGGCGTCCGGACTGACCATCATCGGCCGCCCGTCTAGAAACAGGCTGAAGTGGCCGTTCCCGGGCAGCATCTCCATCAGGTCGCACGGCCCCGTGGCCAGGCTGGCCGCGTGATGCCCCAGCCACGGCGCGCACTTGACGGACAGCGCCGCCCCGGTGTCGGCGTTCCGATAATGCGCAAACCCCGAATCCCGATACCAGCTCAGCCCGGACGCTTTTTTGGCCGGCGCCTTCAGCGCCTGCGTGGCGGGATCATGGGCGAGGAAGCCCCACACGCAGCCGGCCGCGGCGACGCCCGGGTTCAGCTTCAGGGACTCCGCTGAGTGAAGGACGATCAGGCGGGCCAGTTGGGCCGCGGCGGGATCGCGGAAGCGCGACGCCATGGTCTCGGCGAACAGCCCGCCGCCAACGAGCGGAATCCGGTCCTGCTCCGTCACCAGCATGGCCTTCCCCTCCCCGTCGGCCACATCGAGAATGAACGCCGGCACGTCGCGCAGCGACGGGTGCGCGGCGACGTCGAGCCCGGTCCGCGCCAGCAGGTGATCGCGGTAATACATGATGGGATCGGTATACATCGCCAGGCTGTAATACGAACTGCCCGGGATGACGCCGTCCAGCGGCGCCGCATCGAGCCCGCGCCGGATGCGCGGCACGATGTACGATACCCAGCGGTCGGCCTCCGGCACGACCCCCCAGAGGCACATAGCGGCCGTCCCGAAATCATGAACAGCCTTCCGGCCATGGTCCTGGAGCAGCGAGCCGCCCCAGTAGTCGCGCATCAGAAGGATCTGCACCCAGAACGCTTCACCCTGGTACGCCAGCTTCTTCAGCAGCCGCGCCTTCCGCTCCGGGCCGAGTTCCGCGGCCAGCATGTGATAGGCCCACGCCATGTTCCGGAGCATGAGCGCCCCGCCGATGTCGCCGTTGTGGCCGTAGACATCCTCGGCCGGCCGCCCCCAGGCCGGCAGCGCCACGGTCTGGTCCACGAGCTCAAGCGCTTTCGCCAGGGCGGCCGCCTGGCCGTCCATGTGCCAGGCCGCGGACAGGACGGGTATGGCCTCGTAATTCAGGGCCGGCCCGCTCCGCACCCAGTCGAAGACCGCCTGCAGCGGCGCGCGGTAGGCCGCGTGGGTCGTGGCGAGCTTGCGCCGCTGAAGGGCCCAGAATTCGGGACGGCTCCACGCGGCCACGGGCAAGGCCTCGGGCGGCGCAACGGCGGCCAGGTTCGGCTCGAACCCGTCCTCGGGGTCCGACTCCAGCCGCGCCGCCAGCCACGACACCTCCATGGGGCGGAACGGCACAAGTTTCAGCTCGTGCGACCCGTTCGACCGCACGTCGAACGCGAACCGGCCGCGGAAGCGCTTCTCCGCCACGTCCTCCAGGGAGACGCGCTGCACATACCACAAGCCAAGCCGCCGGCCGTCCAGGTAAATCCAGTAGCTCGGCACCAGGGGCCGCGCCGTGGCCAGCTCGAAATCCCACGGGCCCGTCCGCTCGTTCACGTTCTGGTGCACGTTCAAGACCTGGTAGAGCGATTCCCAGTCGAATTTTGCGGCGTCCAGAAACAGCGAAAACTGGTACAGCCCGGGCCCGGCCTCGAACGCGATCGTCCGGGCCCCATCCGTCCCCTCTTCCACCGGCAGCGGCGTCAAGCCTCCCGCCACATAGATAACGGATTCCGTGTTCATACGCTCCCTTTCGCCTGCTTCATGTTCCGGATCAGATCCCCCGCCCGGCGGAGGGCATCGACATCCTCGATGTCGAGCGAGCCATCCGGCAGCGGGCCGGTGTTCATCAGGAGATTGCAGTTCTGCCGCCACGCCCCGGCGGCCGCCTCCACCACCTGTTCGGGCTTCAGGTGCGTGCCGCGGCCCGCTTCCAGGTAGCCCCACGACCTGGGACACATCGTGGTGCAGATCTCCATGGGCTTGTCCCCGTCAGGGGCCACAGCCTGGTGCTCCGGCGCGAAGAAGTCCTCGGTCCCCAGCAGGCCCTGCTTGTAGGACACCAACGCGGCGGGCTGCCGGCGGTGAATGGCGTCATACAATTCGTGCACCCGCCACCCGGCGGCGTTCGCGGGATTCCGGGGCGCCTGCGGACAGGGCGCCAGCCGCTTGTCGCTCATCGGCACCGCAATGCCGTCCAGCCAGATGCCGGCGATCGTCGGATACTGCGCCTGCAACTCGGCGATCTGCCTGTCCATGAAGTCCACATACCGGCCCAGGTCGTGCGCCGCGCCGGCGGCATAGGTCGGCTCGGGTGGATCGTAATCGGGCCGGGCGGCCCCGCCCCAGATGTCGTTATTCGGCGCGTGCGGGTGCTTCCAGTCGCGGCCGTGGGAATAATACAGGAACAAGCCAAGGCCCGCGCGGTCGCAGGCCGACGCCAGTTCGCCGATCAAATCCCGGCGGGCCGGCGCGGCCACGCTGTTGAACGGCGTCTCCTTTGTGTCAAAGAGGCAGAAGGACTCGTGATGCCGGGTCGTGATGGTGATATACCGCATGCCGGCGTCCAGCGCCAGTTGGGCGATCGCCCCGGCGTCGAACCGGTCGGCGGTGAAACGGTCGAACAGCTTCGCGTAGTCGGCCACCCGGATCTTCTCGTTGAACTGGACCCATTCATGGCGCCCGAGCAGGGAATAGAGGCCATAATGCAGGAAAAGGCCGTAGCGGGCGTCCCGGAACCACTGCAGCGCCGCCTGTCGCGGGTCGTTCCGATACGCCTGCTCGTAGCCCTTCAGATAGCGGGGTGGCGTGTTCATGCGTGACGGCTCCTGGCCAGGTCGCCATAGGTTTCGGGGTGCCGGTGCCGGCGCCGGACCGCCTCGCGGTCGGGTGCGGCGTCCTCGTCGCCCGGCCACCGCCTCTTCTCGCCGATGGCCGTCTCCCCGACCGCCAGCCCGATGCGGTTCCCGGAAATCGCGTCCAGCACGTCGCCGTTCGCGGCAATGGCGCAGGAGCCGCCGGGCCCGCCCGACTCGATGGGCGAAAACGAGCTGTACAGCAGCGCGCTGAAATGGTCGCTGGCGCGCACGCGTAGCCGGTTGCGTCCCATGTCGCGCCCTTCGTCCGGCAGGGTGTAGCCGGCGGACGGATGGAGCACCAGCTGCACCCCCTGCACGGCCAGCGCGGCCGTGGCTTCCGGAAACTGGATGTCATAGCAGATGGCGAACCCGACCCGACCGAGCCGCGTTTCCGCCACATCGTAACTCCGGCCGGGCGTGAAGTGGACGGCCTCGTCCGGCGGCAGATGGATCTTGTCGTAGCGCAGCACGACCCGCCCCTTTTCGTCCGCCAGGATCCCGGTGTTGTATAGCCGCCCGCCGCGCGCCGTCAGCGTGGCCGCCCCGATCAGCATGCCGGTTTCCCGGCTCCAGCGGGTCAGCCAGTCGGTGAACAGGCGGCCGGACCACTCATACAGCGCCAGCGCATCCTTCACCATGTCCGGATTGGGCGGAATGGACGGCGCCGGCGCCGCCATCACGCCCGGGACAAAACAGAACTCCGGAAAGAGCAGCAGGTCCGCGTTCCGGTCCGCCGCCTTCCGGACCCACTCCTCCAAATACGGCAGGTAAGCTTCCCCGTAGGGGCGGGCATAGGCCGCGTCATAGGTCGACGCGCCCAGGTTGTATTTGAGAAAGTGGTCCCGCCGCCCCGCGGGGTCCTGCTTCAGCTGCCGCATCCGACGCGCCTTCGCGCTCAGCGGCTGGGCGGCAGCCAGCCGGACACCTGTATTTCTTTTCATAACCGTCGCCCTCCTACCCCTTCACGACCAGGGAACCCTTGGCCAGATTGAATGTGACGCCGGCCAGCTTCCGCCCCCGCTTAACGCTCACGGTAAACACGTCATCGGTCGCCGGCGCTCCTTCGAGTGAATAGGCGGCCGGCGCGAACCCCTTTTTGCCGAACTGAAGAGCGGTCACAAAAACCAGCCTCGGTTTACGGCAGAGATTTTCAACATACAGATAGCGCAGCCTCTTTTCCGTCAAGCCGCTGGGCGGCTGGTAGGTGGTCTTGCGGTCATCCAGTCCCATAATCAGGTGATCCTGCCTCGAGGGAAACAGGGAAATCCCTTTCAGCTCGGCGGGCCCGTTTTTAATGACGAAGAAGTCGCTTTCCCATTTCACCTCGCCCCCCGGCTGGAACTGCACGCGCACCCGCACGGGCTTAAACGCCCGGATCTCGTCCACCAGCAGGACCACGTCGGGCCGCAGGAAGACCACGTACCGCCGGACGCGCTTGGCCAGCGGCCGGTAGACGCAGGTGCTGTCGATGACCGTCGACTCATGGCGGGCGCCGTGTTCAACGGACAGGATCCGCGCCTTGGCCCCGATGAAAGGCTGCGGATACAGGCCCTCCAGCGTAACCGTGTTATGGCCGGTGGCGGCGACATAATCGAAATCCCAGCGCATCCAGCGCTTGTTGGCGATGTCGTAATAGCCGGGCTGGGCCCCTTTCACCTTGGGGTCCTTGCGGCCCTCGTAGGGATACTCCCACTTTTCCACCTCGGCCAGCAGCTCACGGCCCTCGGCATGGATCACGAAGCTGCCGAAATCCATCTGGCAGTGGTGATTGAAATGCGGAATATCGCCGCCCTTGACGCCGATGTAGCTGTCGCGCGGGCCGAAACCGCCGCGCCAGACCATCACGCCGACGCCCGGAAAATAGCGGTTGGCCGGCTGGGCGGTCGGCGGCGCCACCGCCTTCAGGTCAAGGTCAAGCTCGACGAGCTGCTTGATCGTCTTCACGCCCATCCGCAGGGCCGACCACTGGTAGGCGGGCTGGCGATAGGCGCGGGCCAGGCCCAGCAGCGTGAGGGACGCCGCCGCCTTTTTCCCCGCGTCCGACCAGTTCCAGATCTCGTCCTCCCTCGTCTGCATGAAAAGGCGGAAGTCCCCGGTCTTCTTGAGGAACGGATGCCGGAACAGATCCACGTCGCCGCCCGTGAACGCCTTCAGGCGCTGGGCAAACCAGACGGCGAAGCTGAGCCCGTAATCCCAGTAGCCCGGCCCCTCGTTCCAGCCGCCGGCCGAATCGCCCGTACCCAGGCAGGTCAGGACCCCTTCCAGGCCGTATTCGATCAACTCACGATAATCGGGACAATCCTCGGCGAAGGCCATGGCGCCGACGGCGAAGCACCCGCACAGGATGATGCGCCAGTTCGCGCGGCTGTGCATCCAGGGATAAGTCTTGTTCCGCTCGGCCTCGAGGGCGGGGCGAAGGATGCGGTCCACCACCTGGCGGCGCAGCCGCTTCTTCACGCCGGCATCCAGCGCGTCCCCCATGGCGCTCTTCATCAGGGCCATGACGTACACCGCCGTGGCGGTGCGCAGGTCCATGTCGAGCACGCCGATGCAGGAGGAAAAGCACCAGTACGGCCGCGGGCACGCCTCCAGCGCCGCCAGCGCCTCGACCGCGAGCGTCACGGCCCGCTTATCCCCCGTGAACAGGTAATACAGGACCGCGCGCTCCATCTTCTCGATCACCAGGAACGCGTTGAAGTCCCACCCCTTGGCGTCGTCAATCGGCTTCTCCGCCAGTTCGAGGGCCGCCCGCAGCACGTCCGGGTACTTGGCGGCCTTCCGCCGGAGTTCCTCGGGCGTGGCGCCATCCTTGAAAATGTTGGGTGGAGCGCCTGTCAGCTCCCACCGGTCAAAGGCTTTGAAAAAGGACAACTCCGCCGGGGTGAACTGCTTGCGATTAATTGCCATGTCGCCGCTTCCCGAGTTGGGCGTTCAGGGAACGATCAATGCCCGCGCATTCCGGCCTGGAAGGCGGGCGCTTGAACGACGCGCTTTACCGGACGATCATCCAGTCGATTACGGCGCCGGCGGGCGCCGGCTTTTCGAATTGGACCGTGAAGCCGGCGGACTCCTTTTTCACGATCGCGCGACTGCCGAGCCAGTTCGGCTCGACGAAGACGGCGTAATCGGCGTCGGCCTCGGGAGTCGCAAAGGCGACCTGGAACCGCGTCTCCCCCGCCTTGACCGCCACGTTCTTGCCGCGCAGGTTGCGCGCGGGCGTCGCGTCGGCCGAGAGTCCCGTCGCGCGTACGGACCCGTCGAAGCGCGCGCCATTGGAGAAGCGCACCTCACCGGTCTCGCGCGATACGGTCAACGTCGTTTCCTTCGGCAGCGTGTTGGAGGCAAAGCCGTAATACCAGGTGACCGGTTGCTCGTGGTACGGCTGCTGAAAGAGGATGGCGGCCTTGGTGAAATCGGCCTTGCAGTTGAACCCGACCTCGGCGGAGGTTTCGAGGATGATGCCGTTTTCCCACGCGGGCTTCTGCTCCTTGGTTTTGGCCAGGTCGTCGCGATTGGCCGGCCCGCCGCGGACCTGCATGGCCGCGTAGCGCTGGACGCCGTAATTGGCGATGTCCATGATGGGGGACGGGAACGCGCCGGGCACGGCGTCCCAGACCCACATCTTGAAGGGAATCGGCTTGAACGGGTCGGGGCCGATCGCCTGCTCGACGTCGTCGCCGGCGGCGAAATCATACGGCTTGTTCACGTCGGGATGGGGCGTGACGCCCAGCACCGGCTCGGTTTTGTAGCCGTCCGAGGGCACGGCCTTCGACACATCGTTCACGAACGTTCCGGGAGCGATCGCATACGCGAGCGGCCGTTCGTGCCCGTCCCAGGTATAATTGTCCATCCGGTACAGGGACGGGCTTCCCGCATCCTTCGCGCCCCACCAGAGGCGGCGGATCGTGATGTCCTTGGTGCCGTCGGCATTGACCTTGAGGCCCGTGATCTCGAACCAGCGGTACAGCTTGTCCTGGATGGCTTCGGTCGGGTCAGTGACCGTGAAGAAGCGGCCGATGATGGAATCATCCCAGGGGCAATCCTTATCGCCGCGGATCAGGCCGCCCATGGCCAGCCCCTTGGCATTGACGCCCGTGGGATAATTTGTGCCCCGCCAGTAATAGAGACCGTTGTTCATGGCGGTTTCCCAGTAGGACTCGGGCGGCACGATCCAGACCTTGCCGGCGGTCAGCCATTTCCTGGGATTCAAATTGATCAGGGGGCGCGAATTGGAGAGCGTTTCCGGATTTTTGCCGTCGGCGAACCGAAGCTTATTGGCGGTCCAGTCCGCGCTGGCGACCTTGGCGCGGAAGTTGTTGAGCAGGCTGTGCACGTAGCCGCCGTAGAGCGTGCCGTTCTCGTCGCCCGCGGCGGAGTGGATGTCGCTCATATAGTCGAACCAGGCGAAGAACATGTAGGTATCGCCGGCGGCATACTGCTTGCGCTTGAGCATGACGTCATACGTCTGCTCGTCGGTATTGCAGGTCTGGTTCAGCCAGAGCAGGCCGACGTTGTTCTTGTTGTGGACGATGGCGCGCGCGGTGTGGTTGGTTTCGCAGTCGGCCACGAAGTAATGGCTCTTCTTGGCGGAATCGTAGCCCACCGATTTGACGAACAGGCGCTCGACGGCGCCGCCATAGCCGGGGCCTCCGTGGGCATTCAGGAATTGGCCGGGGCGGATGCCGCGGATGGTGGGCACGTAGAAGCGGGCATCCTTCCCGGCGAGGGTGGCTTCGGTAATCCAGTCGAGATAGCTGTTGGACCCGGAAATCAGCTTGTTGTCCATCTTGACCAGGTGGTCGGTGGTCCAGTGCGGCAGGCTGTCGTCGGCGTCCATGCGCAGGACGCGGTTGATCTCGAGGCCGCCGAGCTGGGGCACCTTAACCGTGGTGTTTTTTTCACCCGCTTCCACAATCGTGAAGCCCTTGCCGATTCCCCAGTTCTTGGCGGGGGCAGGCCGTTCCGGCGTGCGCGTGGAGCGCTGATAGGCGTTTTCGGGGCGCAAGACTTTCGCTTCAGCCGGCGTCAGCAGCAGGATGCCGCCGGTATTGGTCAGGGCTTCCACCGCCCTGCGATAGGAGCCCTGCATGTCGCCCGGCTTATCGGGAGCCGCAAAATCGGACAACCGGACAACCGGGCCATTGGTTCCAGCCTGGCTGGCAGAAGCCAGAGCCAGCACGGCCGCGGCCAGCATCACCGCCCGCTTCATCGCTTTCAAAAAGACTGTCTGCGCCATGATACAACACTCCTTTTATGTTGGGTTATCCTACAAGCTGTCCGGCTTGATACGCAAGCCCTTACATTCCTGATCGTGTCTTCCTGCCTGATCCCCTTCAGGGTTCGCCGAGCGGCAGGCGCATCGAGCGCACCTGGGCGCCGCACGAAAAATAGAGGCGGCCTCCGATGATGGCCGCGCCGCGGTGAAACAGCGAGCCCCCGCTGTAGCGGGCCGCCTCTTCCTCCGGGGTCCGGACCAGCACGTCGATCGTCCCCGCCTCCGGCCTCCACCGGAACAGCGTGATCCACGTGATGCCGTAGATGTTGCCGTCCGGCCCCAGGCTCATCGACTGCTCGCGCACGGCGGAAATATCCGAGGGGATCACGTAAACCACCTTGCGCGTCGCGGAATCGAAACAGAAAAAGTTGAACACCATGCCGGGTGCCCGGGAGTTGCCGTACAACTTGCCCCTGACATAAAGCAGGTTGATGATGCCAGTCGCGCCGGGAATCGGCACGACAGCCCAGAGCCGCTTCCGCCGGACCGGATCCCAGGCGAACAGTTTCGCTTCCTTGGTCCGGGAGCTCGCGCCGCTGCCGCCCTCGATGTCCGTGGCGCCATAGATCACCCGGGCCTCGTCGTCGGCCGTCAGCGCCATGATGCTCTGGTCGGGCACCACCACGGGATTGTTGTCGAGCCGCTTCTTCACCGTGTCGTAACAGGCCAGGCCGCCCGTGGTTTTGCCATATTCCGGAATGCTGCCCACCCAGACGCGCTTCTTCGCGTCCACGAACATGGCGCGCGGCCGGTTGTGCCCGGTTCCCAGCGGTCCCAGCAGGCGCGGGTTTTTATTCCATTTCGGCGATGGCTCCCACAGCTTCGCCGGATCATACCGCATCAGCAGGCCGGTGGAATAGGTGGCGTAATACAGGATGCCGTCCGCATGACCGAACGAGTAGGCCTCGCCGTTGTCCGGCCCGCCCCGGCCCAGGCATTCGGTCTTGCCCGTCTTCGGCGTATGCCGGAACAGGTAGAGCGGCATGATGGTGCTGCCGTAGACCGTCTTGCCCGGCCCTTCAGCGAGATGGAAGATACCCGTGCCGGGCGCCTTGTAGGCAACCGGCAGGACCCGGGCCTTCCGCCCCTCGCCGACCCGGAGCGAGTCTGGATCAACATAGCGGACCGGCCGGCCATCAGTCAGCCGCTGCGGCTCGTACGAGGACCAGTTCGCCTTGCCGATCGGCTTCGCCTTCCCGCCCTCCAGGCGGTAGGCGTTGCCGCCGTTGCTGAGCGCCACGATGCCGCCGTCCGGCCACCACCCCAAAGAGGGGAACGGCAGGTGTTTTTCCTCGCGCGCGGGGAGCAACTCGGTCACCTTGCCGGTGGCGATGTGATAGGCGATGATCTGCGGGGCCGTGGAGCCGGTCGACCCGTAGACATAGCCGTCGGGGGCCCCGATCACGACGCGCAGGTACACCTGCGTGTCCGACATCGAGCCCAGGTCGTCGAGCTGCGCCGTTTCCAGGTTGAAGCGCCAGAGATGCGCGCCGGGGCTGGAGGCCAGGTAATAGAGCCCGTCGCAGCCGCGGGTGATGGACCAGAACCAGGTTTTGGCTTGCGCCACAACCTTGAAGGTCTTCTTCGCGGGATCGAGCACGCAAACCTGCCCTGCCACGCTGGTCACGATGAGGCGGCCGTCGGGCACGGCGATCATGCCCCAGGGCCCCTGGCAGCCGGGAGGGCCGTCGAACGGGACGCAGCGTCCGGTCGCGGGATCCACCTGGACCACGAGGAAGTTGCCGCCCGTGTTGTAGCCCAGGAAAACCCGGTCGCGCCCGGTTTT
>CAYZVY010000153.1:0-10561 GCA_964481675.1 uncultured Verrucomicrobiota bacterium | reverse complement strand
GCTACCTTTGGGTTTACAACAGGCCCGGTGGCGATGTTCTCTTCGAGTGGCATCCAAGCCGTGCATCCACCTGCCTTGAAGGCATGCTTGATAAGTTCCAGGGCAAGCTTCAATGCGACGCCTATGCCGCCTATGCCTGTTTCATCAAGACCCGCGACAACATCGAGTTGCATGCCTGCTGGGCGCATGCGAGGCGAAAGGTCTTTGGCCGACAAGCTCGTGAGCTTGATCAGGTCTTCAGGCGGGCAGAAGGTCAGTGCCGTGTCCTGAAGAACCGTCTTTCCCGCGCCGCTCGAAGAGAGGATCAGCACGGAAAGCGGTTCATCAAGCTTGCGGCTGGTCATGGCGAGATAGCACAGGAGTTTGTTGGCCTTCTCGCCAACCAGACCGCAGGCTTCGAAGTCGGACATGATCTCCTCAAAGAGAATGTCACGGCGGCCGAAGGCTTCGGCTTCGCTCCGCTCCTCGGGGGAGAGGGGGCCCGCCGCGGGTTGTCCGCCAGAGTCCGCCCTGTGCTGGGGGAGGGGCAGACTCTCGCAGTGGCGCAGGAGTTTGTCGATTTCCGCTTCGATGGTTTCGGGCGTCTCGATGAAGATCCGGCAAAGATCCTGGGCCAGGCTTCTGCGGGACCGGGCCGAGTAGAAATCCAGCGTATCCACATGAAGTTTTCCTCCCTGTTCGACCCGAATGGTGGCCTTGAGCCGTCTGGTTCCCTTGTCCGGATCCCATATCTCGTAGCGGCGCGGCCCGAATGTGAGCGCCACTCTCTCCGCCGGTCGAGTCGGAGCATGCCCGGTTGTCGGAGGCGGCGTATCTGGAACAGCAAGGAAGGCCGCCAGTTTCGCGGGGCCCTGTTCCACGAGGAAGCTGTTGGGATCATGACCTTCTGGCAACATCCTCGCCGTCACATGGATTCCTTCGGTGGCCAGCTGTTGTTCCAGCCTGGAGGTGTTGGCGGCTTCCTTGTCACCGGCGAGCAGGATGACCTTCTGGACCCCGTGTTTCTTGAAGAGGGCCAGGCGGGGGTCGTCAAGCTCAAGGATGCCATAGAAGGCCGTGACATTGGCATGGCCAGACGCCATGACGGACAGGCCGTCGAGGGGGGATGGTGCGAGGATGATCTCGGGGTAGAGCTTGAGCGCCGCCACGTTCCACAGTCCCATGGGGCACCCCGGCAGGGATCGGTGTTGGAGCGGGCCGTCGCCGGCCGCGTGTCCCATGATGGTCACGAGTTGGCCATCCTGGTTGTATACCGGATAGACCACGCAGCCCAGAAAACGCTCCTGGCCGTTATCCAGCAGGATGCCCAGCGACTTGAGTTCATCCTTTAAAGGCCCGTCTTTGGGCAGCAGTTCAGCGAGTTTGCCGTCGGCGTAGCCCACGCGGTGTCGGTCCAGCAGGGCGGCGTTCGTAATGCCGCGGCGTTGGAGGCATGTGCGTCCTTCAAGGACTTCGGCAAATCGGCTGGCATAGATTCCGATCACGCGCTCCAGCAGGAGGTTGGCCGTTCCCGGTGGCACGCGGGCTGATGGCGGGGGAATTTCGAGCCCTTCCGGCGGTGTTGTCGGGCTGGGCGGGAAAGCGGTATCCATTGCTTCCAAATCGATCGCATTTTTCATATCCGCACCCTTCTGTTTCATCCGGCCGAGGGCTGTGCTTTTTCGTTGCCCCCATTCATACCCGATGTGCCGAGGTCGGGCGATGTTCTCTTGTAACGGTACCCCTGTTCTCGATAATGCAACTCCCGTCCATGCAAGGTCTTGCGCCGGAAAGACATCTTGTAACGGTCGGGAACTCTCGGCGGGAGGGGGCCTCCAGTAGCCTGGGTGGCTTCGACGCCAGAACTGGACTTTCCGGACATAGTGCTCGCCGTGAAAGTAGCCGGGGTTCCTGTGGCACCATTTCCGCTGGCTTGCCCGCTTGCTGGCCGCCTGGCAGATCGGTTTTGAACAAAATCGCTGATGGTGGAGGTTGCGGGGATGCGGGCGGAACCAGGAACCGCAGTGACAACACCGTCGCCAACTTGTCGTGCTCATGCCCGCATCGTATACGACGCTGAACAGTCGGGCTACGGGAGCGGTTCCCGTATAGGGGGATAGTATACA
Source organism: uncultured Verrucomicrobiota bacterium (assembly GCA_964481675.1). Lineage (GTDB taxonomy): Bacteria > Verrucomicrobiota > Kiritimatiellia > CAIKKV01 > CAIKKV01 > CAIKKV01. Next base: position 8,456 of record CAYZVY010000153.1, on the reverse strand, counting down.
ATCGCCTAGAAAGAGCCGGTACAAAGTAAACTCGTTTTGCGAATAAAAATACTTTGTAGCATACGAAATGTATGCTATATTGCAATCATGACATTCAGAAATGCCGAAGCTATAGACGGTGCCCTTCAGCGACTGGGAAAGCGGCTTCTATACGAGTATACCGAGCCGATTACCTTGCTCGTTTGCGGGGGGAGCGCCTTGAATGTGCTCAACATCGCCTCCCGCACCACACGGGACGTCGATGTGCTGGCGATTGTGGAGGAGACGCCCGAAGGCATTCGTCTCAGGTATGACCAACCTCTGTCGAAGGCTTTCAGCGACATAGTGGGGGAGGTTGGACGGGACCTGGGTTTACCGGGGGATTGGCTCAATATGGGGCCAAGGGATGTGCTTCGGGTGTATGGCGCTCCCCAAGGAATGACGGATCGGTGGGAGCGCCGGGAATACGGGCCATCCCTGACGGTGTGCTTTGTCAGCCGGCTTGATCAGGTTCACTTCAAGCTCCTGGCCGCCGCCGATCCGGAAGCCGAATCCAGGCATCTGGAGGACTTGGCGCAGCGTATCAAGCCAACGGAGGCGGAAGTCCGGGCGGCGGTCGGGTGGTTGCTCGGTCGCAAAACTTCCCCCTGGTTTCGGGGTAACGTGAAGCGAGCTGTGGAGGCGTTGGGATATGACAACATCAGTCACGACATTCCGGAATGAGTTCACGGAAAGGGTGCTGAATTTCGTCTGGCGCCAGTGGTGTCAGATGGGTGTGGCGGGTTCCGCGGATCGGAAGGATCGGTGGGTAATCGATCCCGAGCCCCTCCTCGCCTTTACCACCGAGGTGGCTCGGCACGATGCCCGCATGTTCGATGAGGTGCTTGACTGGCTCATCATGAACGGGCACTGGATCAACACCCAGCGGTTTTCCACGATTGCGAGGCAGGATAACATCGGCCATGCGGCGGTGATCGGCGCCATGGCATCCTGGATGACGGAGCAGGACAAGTCCATGAAGTGGCGCGGCCTGGCTCGCCGGATGATCCCAGTCGTACAGAAGCCCGAAGTGGCGCTTTATCAGGCTAAGTCCGCCGGCCCCCTTGCCGTGATTGGGCAGCCTGACGATCACTTCCAACGCTACGGGCTGTTGCGGGGGCCGATACGCACACGAGGAATGACGAGGCCGGTGAACATGAAGGAGCCGGCGAACATCATGTTCAAGAGCCGTGCGATATTCGGAATTGGAATTCGGGCGGATGTGATGGCGTATCTCGTCGCTTCGGAAGGCGGCCATGCCCGTCGGATCGCCGAGATTCTGGGCTACAACCACATGCGGGTAACGGAAGTCCTGGCCAGCATGGCGGAGGCCGGGATAGTTGCGGTATACTCAACAGGTCGATCCAAGCATTACAAGATTGACCGTGATACGTGGAGCGCCCTCCTTGTACCGGAACAGGCAGATGTGCCCCGGTGGACAAACTGGCGATCTCTGTTACGGGGGCTCTCGACCATTTGGCGTGAGGCATGGGCGTTGGACGAAACCCGTGCCGACGACTATGTTTTCTCATCGAAGATGAGGAAGGCGATGCAGGCGGCCAGGGACGACCTGCAGGGCAGCGGGATTGACTTCACCATCGAGGACGATCAAGGCTACATCGCAGAGGCGTATCTGCCCGTGTTAAGCAGAAACGCTGATGCGATCATGAAGGCTCTTGGGGCATAGCGGGAATATGTCTGCGGTCGCCTGACACGCTTCATCAAGCCCAAAATGGCACAACCTGGCGTAACCTGACGCAACCTGACGTATCGATACGCTAACGGTGTCAATTTGGGCTCTTAACGGTGACAGTCCTCAAAAACATTGGCAAAAAGGGCATTTCGGGCAGACTGTAAATCTGCTGGCTTTGTCTTGTGCCATTAGTAGGGCGCGCGCGATGGGCTTGCCAATCGTAAGCTTTTGTATCAGCGGGAACCGTGAGGCAGGGGAATGCGGACGACGATTTGCGTGCCGCCCTGCGGAACGGAGGTGATTTTGAGGACGCCGCCCACGTAGGCCGCCCGTTCGCGCATGCCCAGCAGGCCAAGGGCGCCTTTTCCGCTTTTTGTGTGCGGATATTTGTGTTTTGGCGAGAAACCCAACCCATCGTCCGCGATCGTCAACTCCACGAGGTTGTCCGGTTGTGCCAGGGTGATGGTGACGTGACGGGCGCGGGCATGCTTCGCCACATTTTCCAGCGCGGCCTGGAGAATGCGGAAAAGCGCCATTTCGGTGTCCATGGGCAACCGCCCGGGCAACTCCACACAGGTCAGCGTGACGCGCACTCCCGTCCGCTCTTCGAACGTGGAACCGGCGGCCCGCAGGACGGCAACCAGCCCCAGGTGTTCCAGCACGCTGGGGCGCAGGTTGCGCGAAATGCACTCGACGGCTTCAGCCGTCTGGCCCAGCATCTCGCGCAGTTTGAGCGCTTCCCGTTTCGCCGGCCCGTTGTGCGCCGTGAGAAGGCCGGCGAGAGTCTGGCTCCTCATCAGGACGGCGCAGAGCAACTGGGTGATATTGTCATGCAAATCGAGCGCCACGTTTCCGCGTTCGGTTTCCTGCGCCTGCACCACGTGGTGCGTCAAGGTGCGCAACAGGTCTTCGGTCCGCCGGGCCTCGGTCATGTCCGTCACCACCAGGCCGATGGTGGCGCCGCGGAGGCCCTTGTTGAGCAGGGGCCGAATGGCGATTTGCGTGGACATGTGGGAGCCGTCGCCGGCCGTGAGGAGTGCCTGGATTTTTGTCCCGGCTGGTTTTTTGGCCGAGAGCGCGTGTCCGAGCGTGGCCTGGTCTTCGGCGGAGAGAAACCGGCGGAAGGAACTCCCGATCAGCTGCTCCAAAGGGCTTTTGATCATGCGGGCGAAACACTGGTTGGCGTATAGGACCACCATGTCCGCCGTCAGCGTCAGCGCGCCTTCGTTCATGGATTCGATGAGGACCCGGTAGGCGTGGTCGGCGCCTTCCAGCGTGAACACTTGCGGGCCCAGTTTGCCCGCGACCACCAACGCGTCCACTTCGCCGTCGCGGATGGCGCGGAGCGTTTCCTCCGCATCCGCCAAGCGTGCGCGCAGTCCGTCGACTTCCCCGGACGAGGCCGGGCGGAGGTGACGTTTGGGGCGCGCCTTGCTCATCGGCCGGTCTTGTTTTTCGTGTTCAATTCCAGGGCGACGAATAAGCCGGTGGAGTTGGCGAGGTCGCCGATGAGACGGCGCACGGGCCGGGGGAATTCACGGACGAGAGTCGGGGTCGCGACGATCTGTCCATTACGCGCCATGAGGGGTTGCTGATAAACGTCAATCACCTCCAGGTCGTAGTTCCCCTTCAGTTCGGTTTCGCACAGTTGCCGGGCGCGCAGGATGGCCTGGCGTGATCGGTCGGTGGCGCCCGCCACGTAGAGTCGCAAGAGGTGCCGGCCCTTGGGCACAGCGGTCAGCGCCTTTTCATGGGCCTGGGTCGCCCGGTTTGTTTTCTTTGTTTTCACGGTTGTTGGTCCGGCTTAATCGGCGGGGCGCAAGTCCAGTCCCACGAGCACGCGCTCGGTGTCGGACAGGTCGCCAATGATTTTCCGAACGGGCTGAGGCAACTTGCGCACCAGCGTGGGGATGGCCAGGATTTGGTCGCCTTTGGACAGCTGCGGCTGTTCGACCAGGTCGATCACCTCGATGCTGTAGACGCCCTGAAGGTGGTCCTCGCAAATCCGCTTCAGGTTCGCAAACGCGGTCAGCGATTTGGGCGTTTGTCCGGCCACGTAGAGGCGCAGCTGCCAGAGTTTTTCCGGGCGGGGCGTGGAGCGGGTCGCGCGCTGTTTCACGGGTTTGGTGTTCATCATTCCGGCCTGGGCTTGGTTTTGGAGGCCACCGAAACATCGGCCTGGCGCAAGCGGCCCAGCTCGGTCCGCTCGGCGGACAGCAGGCGCGTCTGCGTGCCGACCTGTTCGGCAATGCGCCGCAGCTCCGCGGCCTCGGTTTCGTAGTCGGAGCGAAGCGCGGCGATCTGGTGCTCGAGTGCGGCACGTTTGCGTTCCACTTCGCGCTTGAGCTGGGCGGCCTGTTGCTGGCCGGCCAGCAGGGCGGCTTTTTCGAGCGAATTTTGCGCCGCCCGGGCCGAGCCGGTCAGCACGCCGCTGGCCCCGATGTAGGCGTCCACGAGGTCAATGCCCCGGTTCGAGATCAGGAACTCGCGGATCTGGTTCGAATGCGCCATCCCCCGCGCCTTGAGCACATAGAGCACGCGGTTGCGTTCGCCGTTGCCTTCGAAGTCCTGCAGCAGCAGCCAGGCGTCCATGAGCGAGGACATGGCGGATTCGCTGTGCTGCAACGTGTGGCCGCCCTGCGTCAGGCTGGTGAAGAGCGAGGTGATTTGATTGCCCTTCAGGTAATCGATCAGCCGTGTGATCATGCCCTTGGTTTCCGAGTCGGTGCCCGAACTCATCAAGCTGGTAATGGGATCCACGATGACGACATGCGGCTTGAACGTGGCAATCTCCTTGAACATCGTGGCCAGGTGCATCTCCAGGCCGTAGAGCGAGGGACGGGCCGAGTGAAACCGCAGCAGCCCGCGCTTGACCAGCGAATCCAGGCGCAAGCCGATGGAATGCATGTTGCGGGTGATCTGGTCGGGCGATTCCTCGAACGAGAAGAAGAGCACCCGCTCCCCGCGCCGGGCTGCCGCCTGCGCAAAGTTGGCGGCGACAATGGTCTTGCCGGTGCCCGGGGTTCCCGTGAGAAGGATGCTGCTGCCCCGGAAAAACCCTTTTCCCCCCAGCATCGCGTCGAGCCGCGGGATGCCGGTGGCAATACGCTCGTTCGAGACCTTGTGATTCAGGCCGAGCGAGGTGATGGGAAGCACGCTGATGCCCTCGTCGCCGATGAGGAACGGAAATTCATTCGTGCCGTGCATCGCGCCACGGTATTTCACCACCCGCAGGTGCCGCGTGGCGATCTGGTCCTGAATGCGATGATCCAGCAGGATGACGCAGTCGGACACGTATTCTTCCAGCCCGTGGCGCGTGAGCTGTTCACGTCCGCGCTCGGCGGTGATGACGGTGGTCACGCCCTTGTTCTTGAGCCAGCGGAAGAGCCGGCGCAATTCGGCGCGCAGGATGGCTTCGTTGGGAATGCCGGCAAAGAGCGCTTCCAGCGTGTCCAGCACCACGCGTTTGGCGCCAATGGAATCAATCGCGTGATTGAGCCGGACGAATAAACCCTCCAGGTCGTATTCGCCCGTCTCGTGGATTTCGCTGCGTTCGAGGTGGACGTATTCGAGGAGGATTTGTTTGCGCCGCTCCAGGCTTGCCAGGTCAAACCCGAGCGAGGCCACGTTCGCCCGCAGTTCGCCTTCCGTCTCCTCGAAGGACATGAACACGCCCGGCTCATTGAACTGCAGGATTCCGCGCACGAGGAATTCTGCGGCGAACAGCGTCTTGCCGCACCCCGCGCCGCCGCAGATCAGCGTGGGCCGGCCGCGCGGCAATCCGCCCCGGGTGATTTCATCGAGACCCTGGATGCCGGTGGGGCACTTTGGCAGCTGAACGGGGAGTGAAGAGGCTTTGCGGGCGTGACGTTTCGTTTTCATGCAAGAACTGCTTTCATTAACGCTGACAAAATACGCAATGGGCCGGAACGACGACGCAGCAAACAGGACATTTATGACAAGGAACACTCTCGCAAGGCCAAAATGAAAGAGTTCTTTATATAAATGAGTATGGCAGAACGCCAGAAGGATAGCAAGACAAGTCGGGCAGTCCCTTTTCTATTTAAGGGTGCATTCGGCGGCCGATGGCTGTATTTTGAGAATAGCAACATGTGGCCGGGGTGTCGGTTTGATGGCCTCGGCAGGGAGCGCAATGAGCAGATACTCCGGTTATGAGGAAATGGAATGACCGCTAAGACCCGGATCGTCGCCGCGGCGGGTGTGGCTCTCGGTGCGCTGCTGCTGGGATGGGCCCTTCTGCAGCAACGGCAGGGGCTGACTCCGCTGATGTCATCGTCCAGCGCCCGGGTCCGGCACCCCCTTCCCGACGGGACCGTCGTGCTGCGGGCGGCGGACGCGCCCGCGATCGAGGCCCCGCTGATCCGGCAGCCGCGGCAGGCGGAGGTGGAAACGGGCGACATTCTCGCCCTGCCCGATAACGGCGGCGCCAATAACGACCGCGGTCGCGCGGAACTCCCGTTTCACGTCTCCCGCCCCGGCGTCTACGCCGCCTGGGTGCGCGCCCGCTGGGATAATGCCTGCGGCAATTCCGTGCTGCTGCATGTCGATGGCGGAAAGGGATTTACTGCGGGTGAGGACGCCGTGTTCAATGCGTGGCATTGGATTCGCGCCGGCCGCTACACGCTTGCGGCAGGGGAGCACAAGATCGTGCTGGCCGGCCGCGAAGACGGGATTGCGGTGGACGAGATCCTGTTCACGCCGTCAGCCTCCTTCGTGCCGGCCGCCTCCGCGCGCGCGGCCGTGCCCATTCCCGACCTGCGGCGGACGGCCGATAATTTCGACCGCTCGCCCGGCCACGGACTTGATCCCTGGCAGGTCACATCCGGACGCTGGGATATCGTCTTTACCCTCGATCCCAACCGCATCCCGGACCAGTATGCGCTGACGGGCCGGCCGGGAACCAACGGCGAAGCCGCGGTCGCGGTGCTGCAGGGCGATCCCTGGTCGGGCGTCCGTTTCGCCTTCAGCTTTTCGCCCAATGAACCCGGTGAGGCCGGCGTGCTGCTCGAGCACGGAGCCGCCGGACATCCGGCGCAAGCGATCCTGTTCCAGGTTGCGAGCAACGCGGCGACGCTGCGCGTGGAGGGGTCGGGCGGTATCCGGAGCTGTGAACTGGGCGACCGCGTGCGGCTGGGGCAATGGCACCGCGTAGTTGTCGAGCGCTGGGCCTGGCTGCTGCGGGTGTCGGTCGACGGTCACCCTGTATTCACGACCCTTGGTCCGGTGCCGATTCCGGGTGCCGTGGCGTGCAGCGTCCGGTCCGGAGCGGCCGTTTTTGACGATGTGTCGGTGGAGGAGATTCCGTGGCAGGCCGAAGACGGCAGTCGGTTCACGATCCCGTGGACGGTGGCGGCGGACGCGCGCTGGGACCGCGTGGCTCCGGCGCGGGGCGGCGGCCTGGCCGGAAAGCGCGGGGACATCCTCGCCGGCCTGGATGGCCTGCCGGTGCACGCCGTCCTGCTGGACGACCATGCCAGCGCAACCTGTCGTGTGGCCGGCCGGGAGCCGGGCGAGGTTTATCGGGACGGCGCCGTCCGGCTGCTGGAGACGGCGGGCGGAGCGGATGCCGGCAGCACGCTCGCGCTGGGCGCCGGCCCGCGGGCGGCGCGCATCCGCCGCGTCGCCATCGCCTACGGGAAGCCGGCGCCGGATCTTTACGTCGAGGGCCCGTATCACTTCACGTCTCCCGTGATCGACGACCCGTCGGATTACCTGGATTTTTCTCCCGAGGAGATCCGTCAGACGGTTGATCCGGTGCAGGCGGACAAGCTGCTGCGGAAGCCGAAAACATTCCGCCTGGTGGGACGGCGCCTGGATGGAAGCGCCTGGGTGCTCGACGGCGGGCAATGGGACGTGCGGGACGGTTCGCTCGCGGGCTCGCAACCGGGCGCCGTTCAGCACTGGCGGGACATTTCCGTCAGCCTGGAAATGCGAGGCCGCGTCTGCCTGGACGCTCCCGCCTCGGTGGCCGGGCTTGAGTTCTATGCCGAGGATAACCGGGGCATTCAGGTGCGATTGGGCCCGGCGGCCGGGGGGGCCGGCGCCGGGGGGACGAATGGGGTCGTGCTGCCTGTTCCGGCGGACGGGGCCTGGCACGGGGTGCGGGTGCGGATCGCCGGAAACCGGCTGACGGGTGCCGTGGATGACCGTGAAGTTGCGAACCGTCGCGTGGCGCGCGGCGTTGGCGGGGCGCTTCGCCTGGCCACGGTCGCGGGAACCGTGCGGTTTGACGATGTGGAGTTCCGGGTGCCGCGCGCGAGCCCGGGAGACTATTTCTACGCCTTTGACCGCCGTGAGACGGACTGGTGGCGCGACGGGGGAGCCTGGATCGATCACGGCGGCATCTCCTGCTCGCTCGCCTCGCACTGGATCAGCCTGGTGGCGCCGGAGGGTCGCGGCTTGCTTTGGAACAAGCGGGCCTTCGGATCCGATCTCCTGGTGGCGCTCACGGTCGAGGAGAACACGGCGTGGTTCGGCTGGGGGCAGGCGCACAGCCATGTGCATCATCCTTACGACAACCTGTGCCTGCTGCTGGGCCCGGCGGCGGATTGGGATTCCGGCTACCGGCTCGAGGTCAATGCCCGCGGCCGGACCGCCACGGTGCTGTACCGGGCCGGCAAGGAGGTTGCCTCCGTGGTCCAGGACGCCCGCTTCCCGATGCGCTATATCGGCGGAAGCCAGCCCTATTCGCCCCGCCGCAACCGCCTCGCCCTGCTCCGCGAGG
>CAYZVY010000152.1:5148-10698 GCA_964481675.1 uncultured Verrucomicrobiota bacterium | reverse complement strand
GGATCCGCCGCCAGCCAGGTGCGCGGGTTCCAGCTGACCAGCTGGCAGGATTCGAGCCCGAACGCGCTGACCGCCTCGAACGGGTCGCTGTCGAGCGTGAGGGAGGTCATGGTGCCGATCTTGTTGTTCGCCATAGCTGTCTCCTGGGATGTTAGACGTCTGGATTCGAATAGCGTGCCGAATAGATGGTCGTCCAGTGATGGACCGGCACCGAAATCGGCTGGGCCGCCGGCGGCACGAGGAAGAGCCCGCCGCTGTCCGGCGTGAATTTCTCGATGATCCACTTGGAAATCATGCCGAAGGACCCGATGGCGTCCAGGCCGGCCGGATCGGCGAGAAGCGCCTGCGCCGTTTCGTGGCCGTCCGCCTGCAGCTCCGAGGCCAGTCCGGTCAGGCGCAGGCCGAACACCATGTAGAGGTTCTGGTCATGGGAGCCCTGCGCGTGGCGGATAGCCAGGATGCCGCCGGCTTCCACGCGGAGGTTGGTCTCCTCGCGGACCTCGCGGACAATGGCCGCCTCGGGCGATTCGTCCTCCTCGACAAAGCCGCCGGGGAGCGTCCAGCGCCCTTTTCCCGGCTCATGCCCGCGCTGGACCACCAGCACGCGCCCGTCGTGCACCAGCAGCCCTCCGACGCCCAGCGAAAAACGCCCAAATACGATATGGCCGCATTTGCAGCAGGCGTGCCGGAACCGGCCGCCTTCCTCGCGCGGCGCCAGTTCCGCGCCACAGCGGGAGCAGAACCGCTCATGCGTGTTGGCGGGCTGGTGCGGCGGCAATGAACAGTTGTGGGTCATGGCTATCGATCATAAGCCATGCGCCCCTCCGGCGCAATAAAGAGATTGCCCGGGCAAGAAGCTCCATTGTAAAGTAGCCCCCTTTACAAGGAAGGACCCCGCCATGAAGCAGATCATCCAGACCCCCGACGCCCCTGCCGCCATCGGCCCTTATTCGCAGGCCATCAAAACCGCGTCATTCCTGTTCTGCGCCGGCCAGCTCGGCCTGGTCCCGGCTTCGGGCCAACTGGCCGAGGGCGGCATCGAAGCGGAAACCCGCCAGGCGCTGGCCAACCTGGACGGTGTGCTGAAGGCCGCCGGCCTGACCCGCGACGCCGTCGTCAAAACCACCGTCTTCATGGCCGACCTGGCCGAATTCCCGAAGATGAACCCCATCTACCAGGAATTCTTCAAGTCCGCCTTCCCCGCCCGCAGCACCGTGCAGGTCGGCCTGCCCAAGGGCGCACGCGTCGAGATCGAAGCCATCGCCCAGGTGTAATCCGCCCGCCAGGAGGGGAGCCGTATGACAGGTAAAGACCGCTTTTTCAGTGGCGTCGCCGCCGCCGTTGTGGGCTGTTCGTCAGCCCTTTGCGCCGAATCCTGGTGGGCTCCCGCTCCGCCTCCGCCCGTCTCCCTGGATCCCGTTCTCGGGCCCGGCGCCGATACCGCCTGGTCCGTTGTCTCGGGAACCTTCACCATCAGCCGCGTCGAGTCGCTTCCCTTCCCGGACTCGCGCGGGGATCATGCCGTGCTGACGGCGGGCGACAAGCCGGTGGTCCTGGACGGCCGCAACCGGTATCCCGCCGGCTTTTCCTATGATGTCTGGATCCGCCTGCCTGCCCCCCGGACCGCCGTCATGGCGCTGGCGCGCCGTTTCGAGCTGGATACCAACCAGCCGCCGCGGCAGGTCGAAAAAGGATTCCGTATTACCCTGACGTCATCGGCCGCCGAGTCGCTAAGCACGAGAGTGCTCCAGGACGGGAAGCCGTTCCATGACCTGGCGGCGCTGGGCGAAAAGCTCGACTGGCAGTCCCCCTGGATGACGGCATTCACCTATGAGCCTCGCGCCTACACGCGCTTCATGCCGGGCTGGGACCGCGACTTCCGCGCGCGCCTCGAACACGACATGGCCGGCATTCCGGCGCTTTTCGACAAGTGGCTCAACCTGCGGGCCGAACTGGCGCCCAATCGCGTCGCCTTCTGGCTGGACGACCGCCTGGTGGCCGTTAAGTCTGGCGACGCCATGACCGTGGAAGGCGCGCTCCGCCTTGAATTGCCCGCCGGCGCCCAGATCGCCTTCCTGGCGGTCAAACCCCTGGTCGCCGCGTCCGCCTTCCAGCCGATCCCCCTGGGCGGCTATGTCAATGGCAGGGCCTTTGCCGGTGATCCGAAGGGACTCGATCCCGCCAGCCTGCCGGCCCCCGGCCAGACGGCCGCGATCGACGGCATTCCCTTTCTCTTTCCCGGCGTGCATGACGGCATGGACCATCTCGATCTGTCCCGCAGCCTGCTGCGCGAAGCCAACGCCACCGGCTATCTGCCCGCCAACGTCACCCGCTTTTCCGGCGCCGGCAAGCGGGATCCCGCGCGCATCCAGCTTCGCGTGCCGAACGGCCCCTACGACGCGCTTTACCTCGTGGCGGCTTCCGAGGAAAAGGCCGACACGCTGGCGCGCCTGACCGTTCTGTTCTACCGCCCCGACGCAGGCTTTGCCGAAGCCTTCCAGTCGCCCGTTCCCGTCGCGTCCGCCAAGCCGGGGCAGGGGGATGTCAAAGCCTTGCCGGTCCGGTTGTCCAACGGCAAGACGGCTTCGCTCTGGCTGGTGCGCATTCCGTTGGATCCCGGCCGCCTCTCCGCGTTCGCCGATCTGGACATCGTGGAAATCGAACTGACCAAGGATGTGCAGCTCTTCCGTTCCTATCCGGATCCCATCAGCTATGGCTGGCATCCCGCCGGGCTCCCGTCGTCCGTTCAGGTCTACGCCGCCACGCTCGGCCGCGCCCCCTGGTCGTTCACCTGGACGCCCAACCGCTTCGGTCATGTGTGGGTGGCCCCGGAGTCGCCCGGTTATTCGGCCGACCTCGTCAACGACCAGCCGGCGGCCGTGACCGGCAAGCTGCGGGTCGTGGCCACCAGCTTCGACGGAACCGATGTGATGCGGCAGGAAAAGGTGTTCTCCATCCCGCCCCCCAGGCAGGGCAAACCCGGGACGCTCAAACTTCCTGTCACGCTGGCGGCGCGGCTGCACGGCTATTATACGGTCGAGGCCTCCATCGAGGCCGGCGGCCGGACCTGGACCGAAAAGCGGTCCTTCGTGCGGCTCGCCCCCGACACGCGCACGGCGCGCTGGACGGGCAAGGGGACCCTGTTCGGATTCTGGAGTTACATGGGCGGCCACCACACGCCAAAAGCGGAACAGCACATCCGCCTGATGAGCCTGGCCGGCGCCCGCGCCAGCTCGTTCCGCGCCGCCGTCGCGCTCTCGCCGGAGGTGCAGGCGCTGTATGACAACTGGTCCGAATCCCAGGCCGGCGCCTGGGAAGTGTCGCCCCAGCGCTGGGCCGCCGCGGGGCCCCTCGATCCGGTCAAGGTCGCTGCGTTCCAGAAGGAGGTGATCGAGAAGATCAAGGCCTTCCGCAGCAAAATTCAGGAAAACCGGCTGCCCGATCACGTCTACTTCTATCCCGAACCGCACATCAGCTCGCGCCTGAGCGCCGGCAACATTCCCGATTACTGGGGCGAGAAGCCGTATGTGCTGACCCCCGAGGAAACCAACAACCTGGCCGTGTTCTACAATACCTCGAAGATGGCGGCCGAAGCCATCCGCAAGGAAATGCCGGGCCTCAAGATTTTCATCCCCTGGGGCGACCCCGGCTTCGTCTGGCCGCTCCTGCGCGCCGGGTTCCCGACCAACCTGATCGACGGCAGCGGCATCGACATCCCCGGCTTCGAGCGCATTCCCGAGCGGCAGTTGCACGAGCAGGACATCCACCGCCTGTATGCCTTCACCAAGGAATTCGAGAAGGCGGGCATCACCAACGCGCGGTATCAGTACTGCGAAGGCATTTTTGTGCCGACCGAGCCGGGGGCCGTCACCTGGCGCGAGCAGATGGACATCTACCACCGCTGGTCCCTGATTTCAATGGCCTACGGCATCAAGCGGTTCTACTCCGGCTGGTTCGCCTTCGACTGCGGAAACTACTACGGCGCCGAGCACTACGGCGGCTGCGGCATCCAGCGCCGCATTCCCTACGCCGACCCCAAGCCCGCCTACGCCGCCTATGCCACCATGACCGACAAGCTGAACGAGGCCGACTTCAACGGCTGGCTGCCCACCGGTTCGCTCACTACTTATGCCCTGCGGTTCCGCCATGACACCCGCGGCAGCATCTACGCGCTGTGGACGCTCAAGGGCGTGCGGCCTGTTACGCTGGAGCTGTCCGCCGATGCGGTGGTGCGCGTCACCGACAGCATGAACAACGGGCGCGATATCGCCTCGTCCAACCGGCTCGTGACGTTCGAGACCGATCCGTCCGTCACCTATGTCACGTTCGCCAGCCCGGCCGTGACGGCCACTGCGGCTCGGGTCGGCGAGCCTCGCCACCCGGACGCGGCCCAACCCGCCGACGCGATGGCCGTCGCCGACCTGAGTGATGGAACCTGGTCTTTCACGCAGGAGCGCGACCTCATCCTGGAATCCAACCACTGGGCCGTGATGCACTATCCCGGCCGCTTCACGGCGTCCGTGGAGGACGATCCTGTGCAGGGCCGCGTGCTGGTCTCGACCCTGGAGAAACAGGACGCCGTACACGAGCTGATGCCCTGGTACAGCGTGCTTCGCCCGGCCAAACCTCTCGTGCTGAAGGGCGCGCCCGCCAAGCTAGGCCTGTGGGTGCGCGGGGCGAGCGACTGGGGCCGCGTCATTTACGTGCTGCGCGACGCCGCGGGCGAGCGCTGGACCAGCATCGGGACCAAGGACCAGTACAACTGCGACGACGTCCACTCGTGGAGCCAGTTCTGCTTCGACGGCTGGCGCTTCCTGGACTTCGAGCTGCCCGGCCATACGGGCTGGGACCAGTTCCGCAAGGCCGGCACCACCTGGTGGCGGGGCGGGGACGGCGGCGCGCCGGACCGGCTGAACGTGGTCGATCTGCCGCTGGCCCTCGAAGCCATCATCGTCGAGCAGCGCACGCACATCCTGTATGTGAACGACATCCAGCAGGTCAGCACGAATCGCGTCGCCCTGGGCAAGCTGGTGGCGCTGTATGACGCGCCGGAAGATCGCGACGACCGCGAAGCCGTGCGCCAGAGCAAGCTGCACATGCCGCTGCCAGCCGGGATTCCCGCCCTGCCGAATCCCATTGCCGCCCTTGCGGCCGCGGGGAAGGGGGCCCAGTCCGCCATCGTGGGCCTGCGCCAGCCCGACCACTACTACGACGGCACGCGGATGCATGTCGATTTCAAGGACGTGCCCGGCGCGGCCAAGTACTTCCTGTGGGTCGGCGCCTATCCCGACGGGCGCGGCGCGATCAATATGGTTCCGGCGGGCGTCAAATCCGGCGACCTGGTCCGCGGGCTCCGCCCTGGCGTGGAGCTTTACTACTGGATCGTCTGGCAGGACGCCGCCGGCGTGCCGTCGCCGCCGTCGCCCGCGTTCAAGGCGGTCACGGTCGACAATTTCAAGGAAAAGTAACGCGGGGGCCCCATGCCGAGGCGCGAATCACGAATCGTCCGCTATCATCTGCGCGTGCCCCTGACGCCCGAGCACGCCGCCG
>CAYZVY010000152.1:0-5048 GCA_964481675.1 uncultured Verrucomicrobiota bacterium | reverse complement strand
TCACGAATCGTCCGCTATCATCTGCGCGTGCCCCTGACGCCCGAGCACGCCGCCGGGGAATTGCAGGCCCTTGACGGAGTCCTGGCGGAGGGGCGCATCGACGAGGCGCTCTTCTTCGTCCCCCACGCCGAGGAGCGCTCGCGCGGCCTCGGTTCGCCGGAGGAGATCCGCGAGTCGGCCGCCTGGCTTGTCCCTGTTTTTGAAAAACTTCGCGCTCGCGGCATCGCGCCGTCCATCAACATCTGGTGGACATGTTCCTTCAGCCATTTCCCCACGTTGCCGCGCGTCCAGGACACGCAGTTTGCGTTCCGGTGGGCCGTGACGCCGGAGGGCAGGACCAGCCGCACGGCGGCCTGCCCCTGCTGCGAGGCGTGGCGGAAGGCGACCCGCGACATGTATGCCGCCTATGCGGCCCTGAAGCCGGCCCGCCTTTGGATCGACGATGACGTGCACACGACCCTGCGGGCGGACATGCACGCCCCCTGCTTTTGCGAAGCATGTCTGGCGGAGATGGGGAAGCGGACCGGCCGGGCCTGGGATCGCCCGTCCCTCCTGGCTGCCATCGTGAAGGATCCGCCGAACGCCGTCCGCGAAGCCTGGTTCGCCTTTCAGGAAGCGGTCATGCTGGAGATCACGACGGGGCTTGCCGACGCGGTTCACGCGGCCAGCCCCGATACGCGCGTCTGCCTCATGCATTCCGGATTCGAATACCATTCCGCGGAAGGCCGCCATTGGGCAGCCCTGGTCAAGGCTCTCGGCCAGCCCCGCCCCACGCTCCGTCCCAGCATCGGCCCGTACATCGAAACGACGTCGCTCGGCATCGCCGACGGCCTTAATGGCACGCGCCTGATGCAGGCCGTGCTGGGTGAGTCCGTGGATATCGCGCCCGAGATCGAGAACTATCCCCATACCCGTTTCGGCAAGACCGCCGCCATCGTGAAGGCCGACCTGCAGCTGGCCCAGCTGTTCGGCATTCCCGAAATGACGTTCTCCATCTTCCGGTTCGGCGGCCGGCTGGATCTCGAAATCCGCCGCAGCCCCTTCTGGCAGCAGTTGCTGGGCAGCATCAAGCCGCGCCTTCAGATTCTGGCGGATCTCGGCATCCGGCCGGAGCAGCAGCAGGGAATCAGCCTCTTTTATCATGAGGACTCCGCCCGCCATGCCGCGGGGGGAGCCTCCCTCAACCGGCCCATCCTGCTGTATCGCAAACGGCCGTGGGACAACGCGTTGACCACCCTGGGCTTTCCCGTCCGCTTTGGCGCCGGCGCCGTCACCGCGTTCGCCGGCGAATCGCTGGCGGCGTTGAGTCCGGCCGAGCGAAAACAGATATTCTCGGGCGGCGTCCTGATGGACAGCCGCGCCGCGGCCACGCTTCTGCAGCTGGGTGAAGGCGATCTTGCCGGCTTGGCCGGCGTCCGGCCCGACGCCGGCCATTCCCATGAGCTGATCGATGATCCCGCCTTCGGCGAGCTCACCGGCGACGTGATGAACACCCGATGGGAGGGCCCGGCCGCCCAGTTCGAATGGCGGCCCGGGGCGCGGGCCGTCTCCTCGCTTCGCGGGTATCAGGGCGAGCGGACCGGCGACGGTGTGGTCCTGTTCGAAAACAAGGCGGGCGGTCGCGTGGCGGTGTTTCCCTTTGACAGCCAGGCTGGCGCCCAGATGGGGCTGGGCATCGCCGCGGAGCCGTATCAGTCGGCCTCCTTCCTCAGCGCCCCGCGCCAGGCCCAACTGCGCGACGTGCTGCGCTGGCTCGGGCGCGCGCCGCTGCCCATGACGGTGCACGCGGAGTCGCCCGTCTACCCGATGCTGGCCGCTCAGCCGCGCCGGTGGATTGCGACAGTGGCGGCGCTCTCCGCCGACGGCCTCGACCGGCTGGACATCGAATTCGCTCCGCCGCCTTTCCCCGTCCGCCGGGTGCGGCGGCTGGAGGCGAACAACCGCTGGAAAACGATTCCGGCGACGTGCCTGGAGACGACCGCGCAGGGCACGCTGCGGCTGCGCATCGACGTGCCGCTGGCCTGCCTCGAGGTGGCCGTCATCAGTCTGGATGCCTAACGGAGAACCGCCATGATCAACCGTCTCCTGGAAGAGCTGAAAAAATTCCTGCCCAAGGCGAAAATCCCGCTCGATCCGGCGCAGTTCGAGGATTCCGTGGCCCTGAAAACGCAATGGGATCCGCTGCGCGGCGGCGGCACCAATTTCCGCACGCATGCCATGAAGAAGGTGGACGATAACCGGTGCGTCTTCAAGACGGCCGGCGGCTATATCGCTTTCTGCGCCCTTTTCATGGCAATCGGCCTCGGCGTGACGATCGCGATCCTGTTCGCCTCGCACGCCTCGCAATTCAAGGACTACCTGCCGCTCCTGATCGGCGTCGTATTTGGTGCGGTTGGCTTCTGCATGTTGTACTTCGGGGGAAAGCCGGTCACCTTCGACAGGGAAAGCGGCCTGGCGTGGCGGGGCTGGCGGGATCCGCGTTCCGATTTCGAACACGGGCAGGAGAAGATCCCCATGCTGTGCCGGCTCGACGAGATCCATGCCCTTCAGATTGTTTCCGAATTCGTGAAGGGCAGCAAGAACCGGTCGTATCTCAGTTACGAGCTGAACCTGGTGATGCCGGACGGCTCACGCCTGAACGTGGTGGATCACGGCGACATTGCCCGCCTCCGCCTCGATGCGGCCGAACTGGGTCTTTTCCTGGAAGTTCCGGTGTGGGACGCCACCCTGGTGGAAGGGAGGGGGAGGTGAGCGGACGGTATGACGCCCTGGTCGGCGTGGGCGGCATCGGCGCCGGTATCCTGTTTGCCCTCGAGGGGAATCACGATCTGGGCCGCAACGAAAGCCGCGGCGGCCGCCTTCTCGAGACGCGCGATTACTGCAAGCTGCACATCATCTCCCATTTCGCCGCCGTCCTGACGGGAGCGCGGCCGCCGGAGCAGCCGTTTCACGTGCTGCCGGTCGGCAAGGTGGGGCGGGATGCGGCCGGGGAGCGGCTGCTGGCCGAGATGAATGACGCCGGGCTTGATTGCCGGTTCGTCGACGCCGTGCCCGACCGGCCCACGCTCTTCGCCGTCTGCTACCAGTTTCCGGACGGGGCCGGCGGGAACCTGACCCCGACTAACGCCGCCCCGAGCCTGCTGAGTGAACGCGATCTCGACGCCGCGCAACCGTGGCTGGAGAAATATGGGGACAGGGCCATTGCCCTGGCCGCCCCCGAGGTGCCGCTGGCCATGCGCGCGAGCCTGCTGCGCCGCGCCACGAAAACCGGGGCGTTCCGGGTGGCGTCCTTTGTGCCCGGTGAAATGGCCGAGGCCCTGAAGGACGGCCTGCTGGACCAGGTCGACCTGCTGGCCATCAATGAGGATGAAGCCGCCGCGATGACGGGAACGGGCTATTCGGTCCGCAATCCGGAGCCCCTGCTGAAGGCTTGTGCTGATTTTTCAAAACGCAGCAACCCGGGCATGAAGATTCTGCTAAGCGTCGGCCCGGCAGGCGTCTATGGATTCGAGTCAAACCGCTGGATTCATCGGCCGGCCCTTCCGGTCAAGCCCATTAGCACCGCCGGGGCGGGGGACACGCTGCTGGGCGGCGTGCTTGCCGGCCTGGTCGCCGGCTGGCCGTTCTTGCCCGCCGAGTTGGATCCACCCGGCCGGATAGGCTCTTCTCTTGACTTTGGCAACTTCGCGGCGGGGCTGAGCGTGCTGTCACCCCACACCATTGCCCCGGATTTGAATCGGGAGTCGTTGCGCGCGTCTGCCGTTCGCTATGGATTCAATTTTGACCGGTAAGGCGGCAGGCAGAAGCCCCGGTTTACATTCCCGGAAAGGTCACGCCAGGTCCGAATGGCGCTTACTTAAGCCCCGTGCGACCCGTACGGGAAGTGGGGTACAGCGGGACCTACGGGACCGCTGTGAGCCGCCCGCAGCGGTCCCGTAGGTCCCGCTGTACCAAACCCGACATTAAGCAGGATCGTCCTATTCCCGCCTTAAGTATCGCCATTCACGCCAGGCCCCAGCGCTTTTCAAGCAGCCCGCGGTTGTCCCGCAACAGCTGCATGTAGACGATTTCCTGTTCGAGCGCTTCCGCGTCTTTTTTCACCAGCCACTCCCGCAGCCAGCCGGCGCGGATGGCCAGGACCAGGTCCACGAAGGTGTGCCAGCTTTCGTCGCGCGCAAAACCGGCGGCGCGGACTTCGCGCAGGAAACCGGTCAGCATGGGAAGCGTCAGGTATTCGGGGGAGTCAAACCCGATGCAGCCGGCCAGGAGGGCGGCATCGTAGAGCTCGGGCTTGAAGCCGCAGAACTCCCAGTCGATAACCGCCCGGATCCCGTCCGCCGTCCACAGGATATTGAGCGGATGGAAGTCGCCATGTACGAAGCGCATGGGCAGGCTGTCGTAGCCCTTGAACAGGCCGCCTTCCAGGTATTCCCACACATCGGCCAGCTCCCGGAATGCGGCTGGTTGCTGCTCCTCGAGCATGCGGCCGATCCGGCGGGCGTAAACGGGCAGGGAGAAGGCGGGCTCGCGGGGGAACGCGGCGGACGCATGGGCGAGCTGGGCCAGGAAAGCCGCCATGGCCTTGCCGCGCCAGACTTCGACGGCATAGGTTTCGCGGTTCACCGGAACGTTCGGTAGAAAGGGTTGCAGCTGCCACCAGTCGCCTTCGCCGGGAGCCAGGTATTCGCCATGCGCCGGCCAATAGGGGTTGACGGCGGCCAGGCCGGCCGCAAGCAAGGCGTCCAACCGGGAGGCAATCCGGGTTTTCTTCTCCAGTTGCTCGGCGGGAATGCGCTCCAGGATGAAGAGGCGGCCAAGAGAGTCTTCGATCACGGTGCGGGTCAACGCCCGTTCGGGACTGCCTTCCAGCCGGATGTCGGGATGCTCCGCCTTGAGAGTCAACCCCCAGGGCTGGAGCCGGGTTGCGAGGGATTCAGACGTCATGGGCGTGTATTCTAGCAAATCGGCTAGACTTGGCCAGCCTATATCCAAATCTTCCGGGTAGACCTGGGCCTTGCGGCCCAGGCCCCCCACAGACCCGTACTAGC
>CAYZVY010000151.1:1790-10810 GCA_964481675.1 uncultured Verrucomicrobiota bacterium | reverse complement strand
GCGCCATAGCCGACCGGATGGAACTGCGTGATCGACGCCAGGGAGCCGGGCTCCGTTGCCGCGCCGACCTTGAACTTCCCGGAGGGCCATTTTTCGGGATTTTCCAGCTGGTCCCAGTCGCCATGCGGGCCGAAGGCGATCCGCAGCTGGCCTTCCTTGTCCGCCGTCAGGCACGGGTCGTTGTGGTTGTCCCGGCCAACGCCGATCGTGATTGTTTCGCCCCAGGTCCCGGCCCGGTGGTCGAAGGTCCGGCCTTGCGTGACCGCCACGGCGTCGGTCCACACGACGTGGGTGAGCCCGGCGCGGGTGACGCATTTGTTCGCGTGGACGTAGGCGGTGGCGCGGTCGGATCCATGTTTCGATAATAAGAACGGCTGGCGATATGCGGACATGATGCCCTCTCATTGGCCTTTTTGATGGAGTGCGTCCTGTAAAACAGGCGGCCGGCGTGGATGTCTTCCACGGCGGAGGAGAGGATCCTGATCCTCATTCAAACCGTTTCCTGAGTTCCCGTTTGGCCGTTTCCCAATCCGCAATCCGCTCCTGGCCAGCGGTAACCCGGGTCTCCGTCTCTTTCAGAACGGCGTTGTGCCAAGCGGGAGACTCCACTTCGGTTTCAGTCCTGGACAAGGCTGTCCAAAGGGCTTCCATCGTTTGGAGTTTCTCGGCCCGTGACATTTTTTCAATATCGAATGTGGTTGCCATTGTTTCTATAATATATCATTTCCGTCGGTCGTGATCAATCTAACGTTTTCCCGTTCTGCCGTTCCGGTCTTCTTGTCCAGTCGGCCTGTCCGATTTTCTATTTTGCCGTATAGCCGGCGTCCACCGGCAAGGTGGCGCCGGTGACATAGGAGGCGGCGTCGGAGGCGAGGAACACCACCACGCCCTTGAGGTCGTTGTCGTCGGCCATGCGGCCGAGCATGGTCTTGCGGGCGTAGTTCTTCAGGAACGTGTCGGAGTGGTTTTCGGTCTGGTAGCCGCCCGGGGCAACGATGTTGCACCGCACGTTCTTGAGCCCGTAATAGCTGGCCACGAAGCGGGTGAAATTGATCATCCCCGCCTTGTGGAAGAAATAGTCCGGGTACCAGCCCGACAGCGTGGTTCCTTCATAGAGCCAGGGGTCGGGCGCGATGATGCCCTGCATGGAGCCGATGTTCACGATGGAGCCGCCGCCGCGCTCGGCCATCGCGTCGCCGAAGGCGCGGGTGATGGCGAACAGGCCGGTGGCGTTGACCTTCATGCTCAGGTCGAAGGTCGCCAGGTCGTCCGTGAAGCCCTTTTTCATCGGCCGCAGCACGGCGTTGTTGATCAGCACGTCGCAGCGGCCCGCCTTCTCCAGGATGGTGTCGCGCAGGCGCAGGACCGAGGCTTCCTCGCCCTGGTCGTAGGAGAGGGCGGTCAGGTCCATGCCCTTCGCCCGGTATTCCTTCTCCATGATCTTGAGCGGTTCCAGGTGGCGCGCGGCGACAAAGGTCTGCGCGCCGGCTTCGAGCATGCCGGCCACGAGCTGGCGGCCGTACAGGCCGGCCCCGCCGGTCACCAGCGCGACTTTGCCCTTCAGCGAAAACAGGTTCATCACATCCATGGTCATCTCCCGTTAGTGGATTATATGAGGCGCTTGAAACCGGTGTGGGCGGGCGGCCCCTTGAGCCGTTTCTCCACGTCGCCCTGGCGCAGGGCGTCGGCCATCAGGCCGAAGGTTTCGTCGAGGGTCGCGGCGAAGGTGTCGATCATGGCGTCGGTGTGGGCCAGGGTCACGTAGATCAGCCCGCCCGCCAGGAAGCCGCGCTCCAGCATGGTCTGGATGTAGAGCGTCTTGAGCAGGTTGGCCTGCTCGTGCTCGAAGGCCAGGCTGGGCGCGCAGGGGAAGCCCTTGACCGCCAGCGGCAGGCCGTGCCGTTTGGCGGTGGTCTTCAGCACCTCCATGATCCGCGTGCCCTGCCGGGCGATGAGCGCGGGCAGCTTCAGGGCTTCCATCTTGTCCAGCGTGGCCAGGGCGGCCGTCGGGCCGACCGACTCCGTCCAGTAGGAGCTGCTGATGAAGCTGGCGTGCGCGCCTTCCATGGCCGCGGCCGTGCCGATCACGGCGGCGATGGGGTGGCCGTTCCCGAGCGCCTTGGCGAACATCGCCATGTCGGGCTGGATGTTGTAGCGCAGGTGCGAGCCGCCGTAGTGGAGGCGCCAGCCGATGGTGATCTCGTCGAAGATCAGGAGCGTGCCCGCCTTCCGCGTCTCCTCCCGCACGAATTCCAGGAAGCCCGGCTCGGGGTCCGCCCCGCGGCAGGGCTCCATGACTACCGCCGCCAGGCGCTTGCCCTGTTCGGCGAAGATCCTGGACAGCGCCGCCCGGTCGTTGTAGGCGAAGGGGTAGACCGTGCCGCGCAGCTCGCCCGGCACGCCGTAGGGATCCAGCCCGGGCAGCAGGTGGCCGCGCAGCGAATCGTTGTCGCCCAGGTTCGCGGCCAGGTACCAGTCGGCCCAGCCGTGGTAGCCGCAGATGGCCACGGCGGAGCGGTCCGTGGTGGAGCGGGCGATGCGCACGGCCACGGCCGCCAGCTCGCCGCCCGTGCGGGCCAGCTTGACCTTGTCGGCCCACGGGTGGATGGCGCACAGCCGGTCGGCCAGCTCCACCTCCTCGGGCGGGTTCAGCGTGCTGTTGCTGCCCAGCCGCACGCGCCGGATGACGGCGTTGGACACGTCGGGATCGGCGAAGCCCAGCAGGTTGGCCCCGATGCCGTTGATGGAAAAGTCGTAATAGTGCCGGCCGTCCAGGTCCCACACCTCGCAGCCGCGTGCCTCGCGGAAATAGGGGGGCCACTGGTTCGGCGCGAACATTTCGGGGCGCTTGCTGAGCAGGTGGACGCCGCCGGGAATCCGCTCGCGGGCGTGCTTGTAAAGGTCCTGCGTCAGCGTGCCGGACTCCTTCAGCAGGCCCAGCAGCCGGCGGGCGTTGTCGCCGAAGATATCGCGCCGGTCCGCGTCGTTCAGGCTCAGGGCGTCGGCCGCCGCCAGCACGGCCATGACATTTTCGATCCCGACGGGGTAGGGGTGGACGGCCGGGGAGCCGGCGGGCAGGTCCACCCGCTCGGGGTTGATCCACGCGAAGTTGTCGCCGACGGTCACGCACTTGCCGCGCAGCTCGTTGACGGGGAAGTCGCTTCCCCACATCAGGCGCCGGGGGCCGAAGGCTTCCAGGATGGCGACAAGGGCCGCCGGCTCGCAGAGGCCGGAGGCGTCGAACCAGACGTTCCGCAGGTCCTTCAGCAGACCGATGGCGGAGGCCGTGTTGGGCGCATGGAAGCCCCGGGCGCCGTGGGCCAGGACCAGTTGGGCGTTAGGGAAGCGGGCGGCGTGCGAGAGGATCTCGCGCTGGTTGTCCGGGTCGGCCAGGGCGCGGTCGCGGACCATGTGGAGGGTGATGACCAGGCCCCGTTCGTGGGCCAGTTCCCACGCCCATTCGGGCAGGTAGGAGGCGAGGGGGGCCTGGAAGGTGGGGGTGGAGGGGCTGAAGACATGGTACGGCTTGAAGCCGGCCACGCCCTTGTGGCGCAGCAGCTTCTCGGCGGCGGCGCGGTCCATGGCCGGCGTCACCAGGATCAACCCCCGCGAATCCGGCGCCCCGTCGAGCTGCCCGAGCAGGAAGGCGTTGGCCGCGGCGACATTGCAGGCGGCGGTGGGGTAGGGGAAGAACAGGCCGTTGGCGGCGCGCCCGGCTCCCAGCAGCCGGTCCATCGAGCGCTGCCAGTCGCCGCGGTCGGCCACCGCGGGTCCGCCCGCGGCCAGGGTGGGGATGTCCGGCCCCAGGTCTCCGAGCCGGTAGAGGTGCGCATGGGCGTCGAACACCGATGCGGGCAACCGGTCCGCCAGTTTCCGGGCCGCGTTCCCGTCCTTGTCATCCCAGCTCCAATGTGCCAACATAACGCTCCTTTAGTCTTGCATGAGGGAACGGACTACTATAATTGATTAACAATTATTTTAAAGCAACAAGTTGAACGTAGCACAAAGGAGCGCGCGATGAAACTTTCTTTTGCCACGCTGGGGTGTCCGAACTGGAATCTGGAGAAAATTGCCGCAGAGGCGGCGCGGATCGGCTTTGACGGCGTCGAGCTGCGCGGGCAGCCGGGGGAGCACATCGGCGCCACCGAAAGCCCCGAGAGCCGGCGCGCCATCCGGGACCTGTTCAAGCGGCACGGCGTGGCCATCGCGGCCATCATGGGCTACAGCCATTTCACGGCGGCCGACGCCGACGCGCGGCGCAAGCAGCTGGACGCGACGATCGCGATGGCGCAGCTGGCGCACGACGTGGGGTGTCCCGTGCTGCGCATCTTCGGAGGCAAGCTGGACGGCGACCGCGCGGCCGGCGTGGAGCGCGTGGCGTCGGCCCTGAAGGAGGCCGGCAAGGCGGCCGGCGACCTGGGCGTGAAGCTGGCCCTCGAGACCCACGACGACTGGTGCGAGGGCCGTTTCCTGGCCGAGGTGCTGGCGACCGTGGACTCCCCGGCCGTGGGCGCCTGCTGGGACGTGGGGAATTCCTACTTCTTCGAGCCCGCCGAGGTGACCTGGAAGGAAATCGGGAGCTACGTCTTTCATGTGCATTTCAAGGACGCGGCCAAGACCGACAAGGGCACCCACAGCGTGCTGCCGGGCACGGGGCAGGTGGATATGCGGAAGGCGCTGCGCCTCCTGCGCGACGGCGGCTATACCGGCTACCTGTCCTTCGAGTGGGAGAAGAAGTGGGAGCCGGATCTGGCCGAGCCCGAGATCGCGTTTCCCCATTACCGCACGGTCGTCAAGGCCATGATGAAGGAGGAGGGGATCTCGTGAGCACCGCGACGCTGGCCATTGACGGCGGGACGCCCGTCCGCGCCCAACCCATGCCGCCCCGCCGCCTGTTCGGCGAGGAGGAGAAGCAGGCGGCGGTCGCCCTCTTCGACGCCTGCATCCGCACGGGCGAGGCGTTCGGCTATAACGGCGCCGAGGAGCAGGCGTTCGAGAAGGAGTTCGCCGAGGCCCTCGGGGGCGGCTTCGCGGACGGCGTGAACGGCGGCACCAACGCCGTGTTCGCGGCCCTGGGCGCGCTCCAGCTGGAGGCCGGCAGCGAGGTCGTCGTGCCGCCCATCACCGACCCGGGCGGCGCCATGCCCGTGGCCATGCTCAACTGCGTTCCCGTTTTTGCAGACGCCGACCCCCGCACCTACAACATGAGCCCGGACTCGCTGGAGGCGGCCGTCACGCCGCGCACCCGCGCCGTGCTGGTGGCTCACATCGCCGGGGAGCCGGCCGACATGGACGGCATGATGGCCGTGGCGCGCCGGCACGGGCTCAAGGTGGTGGAGGATTGCGCCCAGGCCCACGGCGCCCGGTACAAGGGCCGGCTCGCGGGCACGATCGGCGACATCGCCGCCTTCTCGACCATGAGCGGCAAGCACATGGCCACCGCCGCCCAGGGGGGCGTGGTGTTCACGCGCAACGAGGCCCTGCACATGAACGGCCGGCGGTTTGCCGACCGCGGCAAGCCGTTCGGCCTCACGCCGTCGCCCGGCGGGAACGTCATGGCGGGGCTGAACCTGAACCTCAACGACCTCTCCGCCGCCATTGGCCGCGTCCAGCTGCGCAAGCGGCCGTCCGTTATCGAGCGCCGGCACGCGGGCGGCGAGGCGATCAAGGCCGGACTGGCCGCCCTGGGCTGCGGCGTCGCCCTCGGCTGGCAGCAGCCCGACTCCTATTGCTCCTACTGGTTCCTCCGCCTGTTCATGGATCCGGCCCGGTTCACCGTGGACAAGGCGCGGTTCTGCCAGGCGCTGGCGGCCGAAGGCATCCCCGTGAACCCGTCCTACCGCCACATCCAGGCCGAGGCGCCGTGGTACCGCGACCGGCTGACCAGCTGGTGCCCGTGGTTCTTCCGGGACAAGGTGGCGGCGGAGCCCCGCTTCCCCGGCGCCATCGCGGCCACGCAGAATCACTTCAACGTGGCATTCCACGAAAATTACGGGCCGCGCGACATCGGCGACCTCGTCGAGGCCGTCGGCAAGGTGGCCAGGGCATACGGCAAGTCATAGGCGAAAGGATCCGGCATGGGCATCACCATCGCATTCATCGGGGCGGGCTCCACCGTGTTCAGCCGGAATGTCATAGCCGACATTCTCTGGCACGACGCGTTGCGGGACGCGGACGTGCGGCTGGTGGACATCGACCGGGACCGCCTGGAGACGGCCCATGGCATGGCGAGGATTCTGGCCCGCCAGCTGGGTGCGCCGGCCCGGATCACGGCGACAACCGACCGGCGCCGGGCGCTGGACGGGGCGGACGTCGTCATCAGCGCCATCGGCGTGGGCGGGTATGCGGCCACGAAGGCCGACCTGGATATTCCGGCGCGCTTCGGCGTGCCGCAGACGGTGGGCGACACCCTCGGTCCGGGCGGCATCTTCCGCGCCGTGCGCGGGGTGCCCGAACTGCTCAAGATCGCGGCGGACATGGCGGCGCTGTGCCCGGAGGCGCTGCTGCTGAATTACAGCAACCCCATGGCCATGCACTGCCTGGCCCTGGAGCGCGCCACCCGCATCCGGCACGTGGGGCTCTGCCACGGCGTGGTGAACACGGTCCACACCATGCGCATGATCACGGCCATGATGGAGGAGCCGCGGTCGGTCCTTGAGCGGCACTTCCAGCGGCCCTACGGCCATCCCGAGCGGAACCGCGAATGGGTGGAGTGGATGCGCCGCGGCGACGACCCGGAGCTGTCCTACACCTGCGCCGGGATCAATCACATGGCCTTTTTCCTGCGGTTCGAATCCGCCGGCCGCGACCTGTATCCGCTGCTGCGCGAGGCCATGGACATTCCCCAGCTGTGGCGCTTCGATCCGGTCCGCTTCGACCTGTTCCGCCGCGTCGGCCTCTTCATGACCGAAACGAGCGGCCATATGTCCGAATACCTTCCCTATTTCCTCAAGCAGGAGGCGGAGATCAAGCGGCTCTTCCTGCGCGTGGCGGGTTACCTGGAGACGTGCCGCGGCCAGGAGGCCGCTTATCGGCAGTTGCGCCGGGAGGTGAAGGCCGGCAAGCCGGTGATTCCGCTGCCGTACGCCCCGAGCCACGAATACGCCAGCCGGATCATCAACGGCCTGGTCACCGGAAAGCCCTATGTCTTCAACGGCAACGTGCATAACCGGGGCGGGGCGCTGATTTCCAACCTGCCCGGCGACTGCTGCGTGGAGGTGCCCTGCACGGTGGACCGCCAGGGCATACGGCCGTCGGCGGTGGGCGACCTGCCGCCCGTCTGCGCGGCCCTGATCCGGACGAACGTGAACGTGCAGGACCTGGCGGTGCGGGGTATTCTCGAGGGGAACCGGCTTTACATCCGGCAGGCGCTGATGCTGGATCCGCTGACCTCCAGCATCCTCTCCCTGGACCGGATTGACAAACTGGCCGACGCCCTGTTCAAGGCGCACGCGACGCGGCTTCCGGCCGGCTTGCGGTGACGCATTAAGGTTGCAGCCCTTTTCCGGAGCAGGGGAGAAGCCCCCCTGCCGGGAGCCGGTTTCGTTTTAATAGAATAGGACGGGCGGCCGAAACGTCTTATGGATAACACTTTGTCGGTTAACCGTTAACGGGGAGATCATGATGACGATCCATCGAATAGGCCTTGGAGCTGGAATCGCGGCATGGCTGGCGGTCGCGGTGGCTTTTCCGGGTCGTCTGCCGGCGCAGGACCATGCGCTGCCTCCGCCCCTTCCCGACCAGGAGCTGCCGGAGGTTCTGACCCGGGGTCCCATTCACGAAGCGTTTGCGGAGCCCGTGGACCTTCAGGTCCAGGAGCCGGTGACCGCGCCGGCGGCGCCGCCCGAAGCCATGAACGAGGCCCCGTCCGCCGAGCAGCCGGCCGAGGGGAACGCCATCTGGGTTCCCGGCTACTGGGCCTGGGACTCGGACCGCGGCTATATCTGGATCAGCGCCTGCTGGCGCACCGCCCCTCCCGGAATGTACTGGGTGCCCGGCTATTGGGTCCAGAATGGCAACCAGTGGCAGTGGGTATCCGGATTCTGGGCCCCGGCCGGGGTGCGGGAAATCGAATACCTGCCGCCGCCGCCCGTCCTTCAGAATACGGAACCGGCGGGCGCCGGTCCCGAAAACGGCATCTGGGTGGCGCCCTGCTGGTACTGGTATTCCGGCCAATATGTGCTGCGGCAGGGCTATTGGCTGAACGCCGCCCCGGACTGGAGCTGGGAGCCGTCCCATTATGTCTGGACGCCGCGCGGGCATGTGTTCGTGCCCGGCCACTGGGATTACGCGTTCGAGCAGCGGGGTATTCTCTTCGCGCCGGTCTATTTCCCGCCGTCCTATTATGTCGGCTCGAGCCGCTACGTGTACACCCCCAACATCATCCTGGACCTGGGGCTGGTGCTGCTGAACCTGTTTGCCTATCCCCGGTACAACCATTATTGCTTCGGCGATTATTACGACGACGGCTATGCCCGGATCGGCATCTATCCGTGGTACGACTGCACCGTCCGGTTCTCCTGGTATGACCCGATCTACCAGCATCAGCGCTGGTCCCACCGGCGGACGGATTCCCGCTGGGACGAGCATATGCGCGAGGATTATCGGAACCGGTACAAGGACCGGGACGCCCGGCCTGCGCGCACGTTCCGGGAGCAGGATGAACGGCAGGCCCGCCTTCCCGAACCGCAACGGGTCGCGAACCGGCTGGCCGTCCGCATGTCCGAAGTCGCGGCCATGAAAAAGCAGCAGGCGCGCCTGCTGGCAGTCGATGCGAATACCCGGACCCGCATCGAGCGCCAGGGCGGCGAACTGCGCCAGTTCCAGAAGGACCGGATCAAGTGGGAAGCGCAGGGCACCCTCCGCGGCACTCCCGGCGGCAAATCCGATGTCGTTATCGTGCCCGAGGACCATCGGTCCGTATCCGACCGGGGCCCCGTTCCGGGCGTTGTTAAACCCGGCAAAATAACGGATGAGATCAAGCCCCGGGACGAGGGGAAACCCAAGGACGAAATCAAGCC
>CAYZVY010000151.1:0-1690 GCA_964481675.1 uncultured Verrucomicrobiota bacterium | reverse complement strand
ATCAAGCCCCGGGACGAGGGGAAACCCAAGGACGAAATCAAGCCTCGGGACGAGGGGAAGCCCCGGGACGAAATCAAACCCCGGGACGAGGGGAAGCCCAAAGACGAGATCAAGATCCGGGATGACGGCAAAACCCGTGATGGCGTCAAAATCGACCGCGAGGTGCGCCCGTCCGTCACGGTTGTGCCGCTGAATCCGCCGGTCCAGCCGGAATCGCCCCGGTTCATTCCCAAGCGCGTGGAGCAGCCCGTGGTTGTGAAGCCGGAACCCGTTCCGCCCGAAACGCCATCCGTGCGGATGGGTGTGCCGGCCAAGACGCGGGAGGACCGGACTTCGGAGCAGAAGCCCGTTGTCATCCGCACGCCGGAAATCCGGCAGCCGCCTCCGGTGATCAAGCCCGATGTCCATGAGTCGCCGCCGCAACGGGTGACGGTGCAGCCGGCGCCTCAGCCGATTCCTCAGCCGGCGCCCCAGCCGCGGGTCCGGATGACGAAGCCCGAGCGCGTGCAGATCCCGGCCGCGCCGGTGGTGCTTCCCTCCCAGCCCGCGCCGGCGGTGGCAACCCCGCCCGCGCCGGAAGGGGAGTTCCGGCACAAGCGCGGCGGACAGGCTGCTGATGAAGGCGGCTATCCGATGGACGGCCGAAAAAAGTAAGCGCCATTCCGCGCGATCAAGACTGTCTCCGCTTGGCTTCCCTGACGCCGTTGTACCCTTTTCTGCAGGTGGTAGTAGACCCCATAGGAGGGAAGGCGTCGAACGGCTAGTGTATCAGCAGACCCCGATTCCGGGTCGGACTGAAGGGAAGCCACCATGACAGAGGCGCTGCAAGTTTTGCTGATCCTGGCGACCGTGATGCTGATCGTTCTGCTGGTGATGCTGATCCGGCTGGCGGTGCACGCGCGGAAGCGGATCGACGTGCTTGCGCAAGCGGCCGATGAGACCAGAATCCGCCTGGACGTGGTCCTGGCTGATACCCGGGAACTGATCCGGAATGTGACGGCCGTGTCCGCCCGCGTTCAGACGAATCTCGATGAGGCGGAGCAGATGCTTCACACGGTCCGGATCTGGACCGACCGGACCGATCGCATTGTGGACGAGGTTGGCTCGGTCATCGAACCGCCCATCCAGGCCATGGCCCGCCTCAACGGCCTGCTGAAAACCGGGGCAGGGGCCTTCATCAAGCGATTCTTTCAGGACCGCCCGATCAGCGCCCTTTCGGATTCATAACACGCAAAAGAGGAGAAGGAAGATGTCAGAGAATAATGGAAGTCTGGTTGTCACCGCCGTTACCGCCCTGGCCGTTGGCGCCCTTGTGGGCGCGGGACTGGCCCTGCTGTTCGCCCCCCGCTCGGGTCAGGAAACCCGCGAGGCGCTGGCCCAGAAGGGCCGTGACGTGCGGGACCGCGCCGAGCAGGCGCTGGCCGACGCCAAGGCCCTGCTGACCAATAAGAAGACCGAGTTCGTGGCGGCGGTCGATGCCGCAAAGTCGGCCGTGCGCGACGCCAAGCAGTCCGCGGCCGGATAGAGTTGCCCCCCCTGAACGGCGCGACCGCGCCGGTGTGGCTTCGGCCTTGCCGGTGCGGCTCGCGCCCGTTCTTTTTCCGCGTCCGACAGCCGATGAGGGCATGTCGGGAGATAGCTTGCTACGGCGTGATCCAGCGCACCTGGTCCAGGTAGGCCGCGCCCTGGC
>CAYZVY010000150.1:0-10862 GCA_964481675.1 uncultured Verrucomicrobiota bacterium | reverse complement strand
AGGCCGTGATGCCGTGGGCCATCCAAGAGAACGTCTGCTCGTCCTCGAAGCCGTAGACGCCCCACTTCTTCATCAGCGGGGTGTTGCGCGCGATCTTGCGCGTCAGCGGCAGCGGCGTCAGGCAGTTCACCAGCATCGGGAAGTTGTAATTGTAAACGAACACCCGCGGGCAGAGCTGGGCCCAGCGCTGGAGCATCTGCCCCTGCATCTGCTGCTGCCAGCTTTTGGGATCGTCATAGGCGTGGAGAAGGTCGGCCCAGATGGCCGCGAACATGATGCCCATGTTGGGATGCAGCGTGACGCCTTCGGGCGGGAAGGTGCGGTTGGCGTAGCCGTTGCTGGTGAGGATGAAGCCGGGATAGTCCTTGACCACCTCCTCCGCGACCTTGTTCAGGAAGGTGAACCACTCCTCGCTGATCGATCGTTCGGTGATCACGCCCTCGCGGCCGCACAGGTCGGCGAAGCCCTGGTTCAACGCCATCGTCTCCTTCGAATGGTCCATGGGGATGCCGTCATCCGGCGCGAAGCCGAGCGAGTTGAAGGTCGGGTCCTTCAGGCGCTCCTCGGCGATCTTGGCCTTGACCTTTTCGGCCACCAGCCTGGGAACGTCGGGATGGGTCAGGTTGACCATGTAGGGCTCGCAGGTCCCGTCGAGCTTCCTGGCAAAGTATTCGGGGTGGTTCGTGACCATTTCCTTGCCGGGCATGTAGCGCCGCAGCGAGGAGTCGCCGGGGATGGCGATGACCTCCGACTCATTGATCACGAGCTTGTTGTGCAGCCGCCAGAGGTTGTCGGCCTCGCGCAGCTCGGGGGCGAGGTTGCCGTTCCAGGCGCGGACGGCGAAATCCGGCTTGTCGCGGAAGGTCATGTCCGGGGTTTCGACCGTGGCCTTTTTCGGCACGCATTCGCCGAATTCGCCCGGCATGAACCAGCGGACGCCCTGGCGGTTCAGGAATTCGCTCACGGCGAAGAAGGTGCCCTGGTAGGGACCCGCATCGTTGCCGGCCAGCACGAGGGCATTCCCCTTCGCGGCGATGAGGTAGCCCTCCTCCTTGCGGTCGGGGGTGAGCCCGGCGGGGATGTCGAGTTTCAAGACGTCGGTCTTCCTGCTGGAGCCCACCAGGATCACCGCCCCCTGGACCGCGTCATCCTCGCCGGCAAGGGGAATCCGGGCCCCGCTCATCTTCTCGATGACCCGCTGCAGCTCTTCCGCGGCAAGCCTGGCCTTCTGGGCGGAATCGGCCTTGACGCCGCGGGCGGGCTTGTAGGGTTTGGCGTCCAGGGCGGCCTTCGAGATCACGATCGTGGCGGCGGGCTGGCCGTCCTTGACCAGCGTGAGGGCGGAGGCGGACAGGATGGAGGATGCCAGGACGAGGGCCCCGGCCGTTACACGCGATCGCATCTGGCTCATCGAACGTTCTCCCGGTTGCTGGGTCGACTCTGCCAAAGAGTCGTTCATTCTTCCGCCGGAGGCAAGCGCCAAAAACAGCGCCAGAAACAGGCCCTCCCCACCTGCCCGGGGAAAACCGGGCTTGTATTTCACCCCCTGCTCTGGCAGATTCAGCTGGTCATCCCCCCCGCATTCCGAATGCGGGAGTGAGGCTCAACATCGACGGAGAGCGCGCATGCCGCAACGAACGGAAGACGACGTCAGGCGAACGATCGGGGCCTTCAAGCACTGGTATCACACGATTGAAGTCGCTCCGGGGATCTGCACGCCGGGCTGCCAGAACTCCCCGGCGGTATTGACGACCCTGGAGCAGCTCGGGCTCCCTTCCGATCTGGCGGGCAAGCGGGTTCTCGACGTCGGCGCGCGCGACGGTTTCTTTTCATTCGCGGCGGAAAAACGGGGCGCCGACGTGGTGGCCGTGGATTACGCGGAGCCCTCTGTGACGGGATTCGGCATCGCGGCCGAACTCCTCGGGAGCCGGGTCCCCTATCACGTCGACAACGTCTACGACCTCTCGCCCGAGAAAACCGGGCTGTTTGACGTCATCCTGTTCCTCGGGGTGATTTACCATCTGCGGAACCCCATGCTGGCGCTTGACCGGCTGCGGAGCCTGTGCAAGCCGGACGCGCTCCTTTTGATTGAAACCGCCCTCCTGCCGACACCCCTGACCGAGCGCCAGTCCCGCCTGAGGCGGCTCGGGAATCTCCTCCGGGGAAAGAAGGAAGCGGAAACCGGCAGTCCCCTCTGGCAGTTCGCTCCGGGCACCTCCCTGAACCATGACGGCACCAACTGCTGGGTGCCTTCGATGGAAGGGCTCAAGGCCGCGGTTTGCGACGCCGAGTTCGAGGTGCTGGCCTCGCGCGCGGAGGGGGGGCGCGGGCTGCTGGCGGCCCGCGCGCACGCGGACCCGGAGGCCGCCCGATTCCGGGAGCTGGACGGCAGCAAGGCGCTGTTCCAGAACGAGCTGAAGCGGTAAGCCGTCCCGGGCCGCGCTTCTCAAGGAGGGAAACGGGCGTGTGTGTCTCCCAGCCTAAACGAGATGGCGGCGCGCCGGCGTCTGCGCCCTTCCGGATTCGGGCCGGCCTGATTCCCGCGCTGATGGGCAGGCTTTCCGCGTGGGCCGGGCGGCACAGCCATTCCCTTGCGGCCTTCTTTTGCGCCGTTATCCTCATGCAGATCGCCTATGCCGTGATGGGGGCGTACCCGTTTGGCGGGAAGACCCTCCTGACGACAGACCTGTATCATCAATATGCCCCGTTCCTGGCGGAGCTCCGGAACAAGCTCCTCCACGGGGAAAGCCTGTTCTATTCATGGAACGGCGGACTGGGTTCCAATTTTTATGCCACCCTGTCCTATTATCTGGCAAGCCCCTTGAATCTGCTGCTGCTGGTCTTCCCGGCCGGATGGCTGACGGAGGCGATCCTGACGATCACCCTCGTCAAGATCGGGCTTGCGGCCGCCTTCTTTGCGGCCTGGAGCCGGGACGAATTCGGACAGGACCGTATCGCCGCAGTCGCCTTCTCGCTGATGTATGCCCTGTCGGGTTACGTGCTCGCCTATGCCTGGAACCTGATGTGGCTGGATGCCATCTACCTGCTGCCCGTGGTCGTCATGGGGCTGTCGCGCCTCATCCGGGGCGGCCGCGCCACGCTGTATGTGTTTTCCCTGGCGCTCATGCTGGTTTCGAATGTCTACATCGGCTCCTTTTCCTGCCTGTTCCTGGTGCTGTACCTGCCCCTCCTGATCCTGAAGCACGGGTCGGGTCAGGCGCCAGGCGTGGTGTTCAGAAAGATCCTGGCGTTTGCGGGAGCCTCGCTCCTGGCGGCCGGAATGGCCGCGTTCATGATTCTTCCGATGCTCGAGGCCATCCGGCACACCTCGGCAGCCCACGACGCCTTTCCCAAAACCCTGGACCCGTATGCCGACCTGTTTCTCTACGGCGCGCGCCATTTCGTGGCGGCGGCGCCCAACAACAAAGGCGGGTTGCCGAACCTGTATGCGGGAATCGCCGTCCTCTTCCTTTTCCCCCTGTACCTTCTCGACTCCGGCGTTCCCCGCAGGGAGCGCGCCGGCCATCTGCTGCTGCTGGCGTTCCTGCTGCTGGGCTTCAACCTCAACGTGCTGAACTTCATCTGGCATGGATTCCATTTCCCGAACATGCTCCCGTATCGGAACGCGTATCTCTATATCTTTCTTCTCGTGACGGCCTGCATGCCCGCCCTCACCCGCCTCCGGCACTGGCCGGCCCGGCGGACCGCCCTCTGTTTCGCGGGCGCGGGGCTCCTCGTCATCCTCTCCCAGCGGATCAACGACCCGAAGCCGGGATTCCATGACGTCTACCTGAGCCTCCTGTTCCTGTTTCTCTACTTTCCGGTCATGACGGGCGGATGCCTCGACACGATGAAGCCCGTCACCCGGAGCGCGCTGTTTGCCCTGGTGGTCATTCTTGAAATAGGGACAAACGCGGTCCTCGTCGTCGGCCAGTTCGACACGGACATGGCCTACGCAAAACGGGACGGCTACGTGACGGGGGGGGACACGGGGCCCATCCGCGACGCCCTGGCGAATCTGCGCGCCGCCGACTCCTCGTTCTGGCGAGCCGAACTGGTTTCCGGCACCACCGTGAACGATCCGCACCTGTACCAGTATCGCGGGCTGTCCCTGTTCTCCTCCATGAACAGCCAGGCCATGACGACGATGGCCATCCGGTACGGGTACCAGGGAAACGGGTTCAACAATTACGCGTATGTCGGCCAGACGCCCTTCATGGACGCCCTGCTCGGCGTCACATACCTGCTGCGGCGCTCCGGGGATGTGGACGACCCGATCCGCGAGCGGATCCTGAAGCAAGGGGCTGTGAGCGTCTACCGCCATCCGGATGCGCTGCCGCTCGGCTTCATGGCGCCGGCGGCCGCCAAAACGTGGAAATCGGCCGAACGCACGCCGATCGAAAACCAGAACCGGCTGGCGGACCTGCTCACAGGCCAAAAAGCCCTGTTTGTTCCGCTGGCGCTCGCGCCCGCGGCGGACGCCATCGAGTCGACCCTGACGACCAACGGTAACAACGGGTATGCCCTGAAATGGCCGGACCGATCCCGGCAGGCGATTGCCCAGGTGCATTACGACATCAAGGAAGAGCAGTCGCTGTACCTGGACTTGCGCCCTTCGCCCCTCCGGTTTTATGGCGGGAATCTCATCGTCGGGGACGTGAGGCGGTCCTTCAGCGCGACCTACGACACCGTTCTTGACGTCGGGCGCGTCCAGCCCGGAACACGCGTCACGGTTGAATTGTGGGGCGCGGCCACCCACGGAGACCCGTATGCGTTCACCCTCATTCCGTACGGCTTGAAGGCCGATCGCTATCACGCTGCCATGACGGAGCTTTCCGCCAGGTCGTTCCAGGTCACCCGGCAACGCGATTCGTCCGTCAGCGGCACGATCCAGGCCGGCCAGGGCGGCGTCCTGGTGATGACCATCCCCTTCAACACGGGCTGGACCGTCCGGCTGGATGGAGTCACGGTGAACGCCTTCGCCTTTGACGGGGGATTGCTGGCCCTGGACGTCCCCGCCGGCACGCATCAGGTTTCGCTGTCGTTTACACCGCGATTCTTCTGGCTTGGGCTGGGGATATCCGTTTGCTGCCTGCTGATGGCGGGGCGCGGAGCCTGTCGCCGGCAGGGCACGCCAGGGCCGGGCTGATGCGCGTTCCTCCTGCACAGCGGGGGCGCTGACCGCCTCCGGTAATCAACTCTTGTAGCCGGCCTGTTTTCGTGCTAAAAACCTCACACTATCAACCGTGTGCAATGACTGGCGTCCGTATCCGTTTTGAAAATAGCAAGGGGGCTCGTTTGCTGACATGAACCAGCCGACTTCATCGCCCGGGCTCTTCCTCGTTATAGGTGCGCTGGCTGCCTGCACGACATGGGCCGGTCCGCGCCCCGTGCCTCCGGTTGTTCCGCCGCCGGTCATGCATGTCCTGATGACGCCGCCGGTCACGAAGACTCCGATGGTGCCGCCTTCTATTGTCCAGCCTAAAGGCTTTTTCCCTACTTTGCCGCCGATCACGACACCGCCGTTCACGCAGCCGCCGACTACGCAGCCGCCGACCACTCGGCCACCGACCACGGAACCGCCTCCCGTCCTTGTCCTGACCGACCCGGGCGTGGTATCGGTGCCCGAGGGTGGAAGCACGAACGTTCAAGTGAAACTGAGCGCCCCGCCCCCGGCTGACGTGGTTGTGACGGTGACGCGCAGCGCGGGCGACGCGGATCTTTCGGTGAGCGACGGCGGCAGCTTGACCTTCTCGCCCGCAACGTGGGACACGTACCAGGCGGTGACCCTGTCCGCGGCCGAGGATGACGGCGACAATCAGAACGGATCGGCGACGTTCACCTGCAGCGGCCCCGGCCTGACCCCGGCCTCCGTGGAGGCCACCGAAGCCGATGACGACCACACCCTGACGATAACCTCGACCTTCGGAACCGTGACCCGGAATCCCGATCTGCCCTATTACGACGACGGGGTCGCCGTGTCCCTCACCGCCGTGCCCGGCGACTCCTATCAGTTCAGCGAGTGGGCCGGCGACCTGGTCGATACGAACAACCCGGCTTCACTGGCGATGACCGGCGACAAAAGCGTGACGGCTCACTATGGCGCCACTCCACCCGCCATCCTGCCGCCGTCCAAGATAGGCAAGAAGGCCTTTACGGCCCGCTGGACGTGGGTTGACGGGGGCGCTCCCGAAGGGGAACTCAGCGTGGCGTCCAACGCGCTGTTCACCCAATTGGCACCAGGCTATGAATCCCCCGCTGTCGTGAACAGCCCGGAATACCCGGTTACCAACCTTCCCGCCAATCGCGATTACTGGTATCGGGTTCGCCGGATCCTGCCGGATGCACGGGCAAGCCCGTGGTCCGCCTCGATGAAGGCGCGGACAGGCACGGGCCTCCCTGTTTTCAGAAACCTGCTCGGAGAGGCGCCCGTATCGGCGGGCCTGTCCCAGGAATTCGCGATCTCCAATCTGGTGGACGGGACCGGACGGTTGCAGGTGAAGTCCAGCAACACAAACGCGGTTAAGGCCACGCTATCCCCCTCCCTGTTGACGCTGCAATACCTTTGGAAGGCCTCGAACACCGCCAAGGTGACCCTGACGCTCACCCACCCCGCGACGGGCTATAAGGCGTCTTACGGCGCCTCCTTGCGCCAGGCCACCGGCAGCGTGGTAAAAGTCGGAACCTCTGCCCTTACAAATGCCGGCACCCGTGTGGCCCAGGACGTAACCTTGGAGAACCGCACCGGTGGCACGATCTATGGCGTGCGCATTCGGGCGCTCGGGCTGGACAATGCGGCGTGGCTGATCAACCGGACCGGGCTGGATCCGGCGACCCGGGCGCCGATTCTGGACATGCCCTGCGTGTTGCCGGCGGGATCACAGACGGTGGTACGGCTGGTCTATAACAAGGCGTATAAGACGCAAGCGGCAACCCGGCCGGTCAAGTATGGGGCCTGGGCGGTCACGACACCGTTCAGCGGGCCGCTCCCGGGCAACGGGGAGATGGCGATTGCCGCGCAGAGCCTCTACGACGGGCTGTGGCTTCTCCGCCTGCCTGCCAACCGGAACCGGCTTTACGCGGTGTGGCACTCCGACGATGACGGCGCAACCTGGGTTGAAGAACCCCCGATCCGGGCCACGAGCAACTACCTGATGTGGCTGGATAGCGATACCGCTGCACCGGCCGAGCGGCTATACCGGGTGGTGGATGCGGGCCCGGAATAATCCGTTCAGAAAGCCTGGCGACACGGTAGTGGTGACGGTTGGCTTCTTCAGCCGCAAGAACATCATCCCGCCTCTCGACGGATTCTATGCCTATTGAGCCGGCCCGCCTCTGGGCTCGGGTAGCCGATTTTCAAATCCATGCTGATATATCCTGCAAACTGCATAAAGGAGGCAACGCGATGAGCCCGCAAACGCCCGAGGGAATAACCGCGAGACCCTACCAGCTTCTCTGCGCCATCTGTTCGATCGGGCAGAACGCGGACCACCCGGTGAAGGACAAAATCCGGCGCCTGGTGGAGGCGGTCCGGGCCGATCCGGACATCCCGGTGACGATCCGGTGCAATGCCGGCCTGGACAGCCTGTTCGGGTTCCAGGATCCCGGGCCCGGGGAGGACACGCCTGAAGGCGCCGAGTTTAATCAGAAACGGGATTTCGACATCCTGCACAAGCTGGATCTGCCGCCCGGAATCACGCTGCCCGCCAGGATCCTCTTCAAGCGCCTTCTCGACCGGATTGCCACCGTGAAAGGCCTCTGCGGGTATGACGCCGTGACCTCGGATGCATGGAAGGGCTGTCCCCGCTCGACGAGCGGATTCTACGAGAAGGCACACGCGCTGGGACTTGCCGCCCTCATCCCCCCAAGAGCCGTGGAGGTGATGCAGGTGGAGAAGGACGCCTCCATGGCGGCGCTCCGCACGGCCCGGGAGATCAACATGCGGCCGCATCTGCTGCTCTGCGCCGTCTGCCAGTATGGGAAGGGGGTGCGACCGCCCTTTGCCGAGGACAACCTTCCCGAGTTCCTGGACATCGTTTTCAATAAAAACAGGGACATCCTGATGACCCTGGTGCCGGGGGCGGACTGGCTGATGTGCGCCCCCTGCCCGTCGCGGGCGCCGGACCGGAATGCCTGCTTCACGGGCCGCAACTGCTGCGGGGGATTGTACAACCAGATCAAGGACCTGAACGTGCTGCAGGCGCTCGGCCTGACCTATGGCACGAAAATAACGGCGGACGCCTTCTACCGCCTGGCCCTGGAAAAAATCCCGGAAACGGAATGGATCTGCGCCCTCGACAATGCCGGGCTCCCGCCCCACTCGCTCTGGTGGAACGCCTGCGATGCCCGGACCACGCAGGTGAATTACAGGACCGGCCGGGAGCTGCTTCTGAAAAAATTGGCCTTATAAAAGCCTTATAACGGAGTTGCATCGCAAACGGCTCTTCGATATACAATACGTCCCGGCAGGAGGTGACTATGAAATTCATACGGATCCCCAGCTTCGTGATCGGCTTCATCGTTCTCGTTCTCCTGAACCTTTCGATCGCGCCCATGGCTTCCGCTCAAGGGGAAGCCCGAAAGCCCTCGGCGGCTCCGTCGGTCGGCACGAAAGCGTCCGGCGCCCAGGCCAAGGTTCCCTATGCCGCACGGAAGCCGTTGCAGGATGCCGGGCAGCTGCTCCGGGCCCTCGAAAGCAACCTTGCCAGCCTGGCGGACCCCGCCTATCCCGGAGACAAGGATCAGCTGGTCCGGCGGGCCGACGAGAAACTGGTGGAGATTCGAGCCTTGCTCGATGAGGCAAAGAAGCTGGCGGCCGAAAAAGGCGTCACGTCCCATCCCGACATCGACCAGGCCGAGGCCGGCTTGACGGCGGCCGAAAAGAAGGTGACCGCGGCCAGGGGCGGTCACGAAAAGAACAAGGAGGAACAGGCCGCCCATTCCAAGGTGGTGGATGCCGATGTGGCGGCGCTGAAGGCCGACTATGATCGCGTGCGCCCCCTCTTCGACTCGGCGAACGGAGCCGTGCCTCATTTCAATGATCTCGCACCGGTCGGGGAGTTGATCGGCCGGATCGAACATTTCGAGAACAAGGACCTGCCGGAGATCACGCGGACCATGACCGCCTTTGCCGGGAAGTATGGGACCACCCGGGAGGAGATCGACAAGAAAGCCGGAGAGAGCGGGTATACCGGACAGCAGCGGGCGAGCTTCCCCTATCTGGCGTTGGCCGGGGGAGTCGAGAACGTCAGGAAGACGCGCACGGTCATGGCGGAAAACCTGGCGAACCGGGCGGCCGAACAGATCGCCCGCATCGGGGACAAACACGATCTCGTTGTGGTCGAGCAACTGGAAGTAGTCAAAGCATGGTTCGCGATGGCAGGCCGTTACGAGGCCGGCAACACGAAAGTTAAGCAGGCCCTGGCGGGCATGGATGCGCAGATCGGCCAAGCCCTGAAAGCGTTCAATGCCCGGATCGACAAGCGAACGTGGCCCGGCCAGGCTTCCACGGCCCCGTCCAACGGGAAACGGCTTTCCGAAGACGCTCTCGATTGGTTCAAAAACAGTCCGGACTGGGGCCGGAATCAGAAAAATCCGGGCCAGCCTTTGGCGGTGGTCATCACCGGTCCGTGGTCGGTACAGCAGAAAAACATCCTGGGCGAACCGACGATGTATGGATTGCCGCTCCTGCTGGCCGTTCAACTGGAGGGCGATAAGCAACTCAATGTGGCGCGGGTCTTTGCCCTGACCCTGCGCACGGCGGAGAGGGCCGGGGTCAAGATGGCGCCCCCCTTCGACCACGCAACCGTGGGCGACAGTTATTTCATTCGCCCGTCGGCCGTCCGGTAACCCGCGCGCGCAATCTGAAATCTCTGCGTTCCCTGCGTTCTTTCGCGGCCATAAGAGACTCTTGCCGCGAGAGAACTCAAAGATCACAAAGACGAGTGCCCTAGCGGAAAGGGTTGTTTTTAAGCCGGCAGATAAATTTTCACAGCCAACAATCCGTATCTTTGCGTTCTTTGCGTTCTTTGCGTTCTTTTGCGGCCATTAAGTCTTAAAACGGAGTTGCATCGCAAACGGCTCTTCGCTATAACTTGCTCCGACATACCCGAACGATCCCCGCGCATTCGCACGGGGATTTTTTTATGCTAGCCAAGGTCATTTCCGGCGCCGTCATGGGCCGCGTCCTCACCCCCCTCACCAACGCCAGGCTGCATACCGGCGGCTTAGGCGAATTGTCGCGAAAGAACGCAAAGAACACAAAGGGGGAACTGTGAAGACAATCAACGACTTGTGCGATACTGTTCGTGAGATTGCATATGCTGTTCACATCTATCATGGTCACGGCCATCTGGAAAAGGTTTACGAAAATGCCCTCGTAAACCGATTGCAAAAGGCAGGTGTAAATGTGAAACAACAGCACCCTATTCAGGTTCTGGATGAGGACGGGACGCATATAGGCGAATATTTTGCAGATCTGCTGGTCGAGAATCGTCTGATTGTTGAACTGAAGGCGGCAAGAGTGATTGCCGATGAGCATGTAGCCCAGCTTCTGGGTTACCTAAAATCAACCCGGATTGAGCATGGCCTCCTGATCAATTTCGGTTCTTTCAGGTTTGCGATACGGAAATATGCCATGTCTCCGACCCATTGATCTGAAATCTCTGCGTTCTCTGCGTTCTTTCGCGGCTATTAGGCTTTAAAACGGCTTTAAAACGGAGTTGCATCGCAAACGGCTCTGCGCTATAACTCGCTTTGACATACCCGACCGATCCCCGCGCTTTCTCACGGGGATTTTTTTATGCTAGCCAAGGTCATTTCCGGCGCCGTCATGGGCGTCGAGGCGTATCGGGTCGAAATCG
>CAYZVY010000149.1:0-10928 GCA_964481675.1 uncultured Verrucomicrobiota bacterium | reverse complement strand
CCCCAGGTCGTCCCAGATCCACCCGGCATCGAAGTCGAATCCGCGCGCCATCATCTCCTCGGCAAGCCGGACGCACAGTTCGGCGCGGGTCATCATCATGTCCAGCACCCACCCCGGATCGTCCGCCATCGCCATGAGCAGGGTATCCGTGCCGCACATGTCGCAGGTGCGGGTGAACCCGGTGTAGAAACTGCCGAACGTGAAGAGGCCCTTCCGCTGCGCCTCATCGTAGGACTTGCGCTGCCCGACCCAGTCGACCCGCGTCTCGTTCCAGGCCATGCGCGGCTTCAGCGCCTCCCAGTCGGACCGGGTCTTGACCGTGAAATCGATCATCTCCGGGGTTGAGGACCGGCCCTTCCAGTTCTTGACGACCGCGCCGTCGGATCCCTTCGAGACCCGGATCGAGTCGGTCTCCTCGAGCACCTCGGTCGGCAGCTGGAGCGTCACGTCGCCGCCAAAGCCAGCCAGTTCCCAGCCGAAGGTCTCGCCTTCCGCCATCCCCTCGCCGCGCCAGCGCGCCGCAGTCGTGGCCCACAGCTGGTCCTGGATCGGGATGCGATCGGCTTCGCGATGCTGAAGCGCCCATGTCACTCGTTCACGGGAATTCATAGTCTGTTTCCTTTCGATCTGTCTTTTGCCACAACCACCGCCGCGTGGGGAAGCCGCCGTAGTTGCCCGACACGCAAAGCCCCGAGCCGTCGAGCGAACGTCGGTAAAACACAAGGATTTTCCTATTTGTTTTGCAGGTTGGGTTCAGAAAAGGCGATCCCGCAGACGGATACCGTTCCCTCTTGCTTCGACAGCCAGGTGAAATCGACGCGGGCCGTCGCCGCATTGGCCGGCACCGTGAGCGGGGCCGTGTAGCGGCTCCATCCTTCTTTCAGCACGAAAGATGCTGGCCCCACGCCGAAAACCATGACGTTCACCGTCGTGCCGGCGGGGCCGTTGAGCCAGCAGGACAGTTCGGCGTCGCCGTGAGGCAACCCACCCAAGGCCTGTATCCGGAACAGGGTCCCGGGTTTGTCGGCTGTCAGGATGTGCTTCTCGGGTAGCGCGGCGCCGGCAGTGGCAACGCCGGGCCTTGCGTTGACCAGCTCATAGCCGTCAGGGCTGCCATCCTCGTCGAGATCGCGGTCCAGGGACGGAAAGATATTCCCGGTGAGGCGCTTGCCTGAGCGGTAGAGGATGTCCGCCCAATCCGCATGCGATTTCACCGGGATGTTCTTCGCCTTCAGCCACGCGAGCAAGGCGTCCATCTTTTCAAAGTAAGCCGGCCATGCCGCCGGATTCTGCACCACATGGCTCCCGATGATCACCACCTTGTTGACCGCCAGCAGGCCGGCGATGCGCGTCTTCACCGCCGGAAGATCGGAGCCGGGCGTTTCATCATTCACATCCCCCCACTGCATGGCGAAGGGCGCGTCCCCCTTCGGATCGGGCTCGTTGAACACCCGGGCGACGGCCTCGGGATACACGCCGGCGGACCGGTAGCTGAACGTGTCGCCATAGGAGGACTTCACCGTGGCGCGGGTGAGGTGCGGCCCGTTGCCGGGCGCGGCGTAACTGACCGGGTATTTCAATCCATTACGGTCGCAGACCCGGCGGATCGTCTGTGCCAGCAGCGCCAGCGCCTCGGGCGTCGGCTGGATCTCATGACTCGCCACCCGCTGCACGGGCACGCCGGAAAGCAACTTCAGGTCAATGTTGTCCTCGCTCCAGGCCGATTTGAGTGGGTAAACACCGTTGACCGCCTCCCGGTGATTCACGCGGCAGAGTACCTTGGATTCCGGGAAATAGAGGAATTCCTGATCCTTGAACCAACGCTCCGCCCCCTCCGCCTCCACCGGCGTGAGGCGATTGCCGGTCACATTCACCTTCCGACTCTCGCGGTCGGGCGGCGGAACCGTCAGCACGTATTTCAAATAGACATCCTTCTTTTCGATATGATCCACGCCCGGCTGGCCTCGGATCCAGGCGATGTCATCCTCCTTCGCAAGCTTCATCAGGAAATTGTTATGACTCGGGGTGTGATCCATGAGGTCATGACCGTTTTTCTGGATCTCCCGAAACGCCTCGATCATCCCCGGTTGGCTCTCGGCGGCGAGCAGGTTCACCGCCGCGCCGAACTTCAGCCCGTGCTTGTCGAAGACCGCCGCCCGCTGGCGGAAATACTCGGGGCTGGTTCCATTGTCGTCCGTGCGGAAGGTCACGCCCCCGGCAATCGGACGGATTGCCGCATC
The DNA here is from genome assembly GCA_964481675.1 of uncultured Verrucomicrobiota bacterium. Taxonomy (GTDB): domain Bacteria; phylum Verrucomicrobiota; class Kiritimatiellia; order CAIKKV01; family CAIKKV01; genus CAIKKV01. The sequence goes on along the minus strand of CAYZVY010000149.1, from coordinate 8,688 downwards.
GGCGGCCAGGGCGCTAGCTCCGGCAAAAGCAGCCAGCGCCAGCACGGTCATTAGTGATTTCATTAGCTGAATCAGCGGCACGCCCGGCCGGATCTGGAGGCCACATGCGGTCATACGCCGGCCGCCTCCGCCGCCGCCTGGCGGGCCAATTCCACCCAGCGGGCCGCCCGTCGCGGCTCACCCGCCAGTTCGTGCACATCCTTCATGATGATTTCCAGCCGGCAGCCACGAGCGGCCGCCAGCGTTTCCCGCAGGTCGGCCAGGATCGCCCCCTCGTCTAAAGTCGCGGTGCTGATCAGCGTCGGATTCGGTTTGCGGGAAAAGACCATGTCCCGACCCAGTTCCTCGCCCATGAAACGCTGGTCGCACCAGGGCGAAACGGATACCCGCTGCAGATTGGGCAGCTCCTTCAACACGTGCCAGCGGGTGTGGACCGGCTCGCAGCAGCCGTAATAAACGGAACCGAACCGGGCGGCAATGTCGCGCTGGTACGGATAGATGAATTCCGCGAACAATTCGGGGCCGACGCCGACCGTCTCCTGCGATTCAAGGAGCACCCAAAGGTCTTTCAATCGAACCGGACTTCCCGTTTTCCAGTCGGATTGAGGCAGCCGCCGGGTATAGCCCATGGATCCGGAGCCGGTGTAATCATTCCCGTTGTTGAGCGTGAGCAGCCCTTCCGCCTCCGCCCAGGAAATAAAGCTCAGGTGATCATCGCGAAGGAACCGCATCAGGCCGTGCAACCCTTCGGGATCGTCGTACATGAACAGCATCAGGTTCTCCAGACCGATCAGGTCAATGGCCGGCCAGGTCATGCCCAGCGTCCACCAGAACCGGCCGCGGATGCGGGTGGCGATGGCGCCACCGAAGATGTCGTCATAGTCGGCCCTGCGCCTCAGCGTCGCCTGGCGGTCCACGCTGAACACCCGCTGCTTCAACTTGGCCAGATCGGTCCGCAAATCTTTAAGCGGGGGATCCCAGCTTCGCGCCCCGAGCTTGCCTGCGTTATCGGCGTGATGGTCGGTCTTCCTGACTCCATAATCGGTATAACGGACATCCCAGCCGATGTCCAGGAACGGCTCGACCACATGATCATCCCGGATGACCTCGTGTTCGTGGATCAGGCGGCGGAACTGGCGCTCCAGCCCCCGCGCCCAGGCCCCTTCGCACTGCAGCCACGGCAAGTCGAAATCCTTGGCGTAGGCAGGCGCCCATTCGCAGAGGATCATGGGCCGGTCGCCGGCGCCGGCGTCCAGCGCCAGCCACGCGTTGCGCCGCTCCCGGTTGGCCTCGCTGTTGGCGATGTCCACCTGGCGCCGCGCCAGGTCGCGAAGGACCCGGCGGTCATGAGCCGTAACCGGCTGCTGGGCATTTTCATTCATCAACATCACTCCCGGAACACGAGGGGTGAAAAATCATTCAGGTTGGAGTTGAAGCCCGTGAACTGGGCGTTGAGCTTCTGGCTCTCCCGGACGCTCTCCGTGCCGCGGGCATTGTCGCTCATGCGGTTGCGCGTGATCTGTCCGTACCACGTCACGCCCGTGCCGTAGCGCACATTTTCTCCTAACGCCTTGTAGGGCACAAAAACCTCCATGGACCAGAATCCGTCCCCGAGCTTCGTGGCGACCTTCACGCCCTCGGCATTCCAGGCATACGATCCGTTCTTCAAGTCCTGCACGGCGCCGTTGGCGTTGATCACGAACTGGCAGAACTCCCCGAGATTCTTCCCGGTCGGATCCAGGAACAGCTCCACGCAGTCGTCCCAGTAGGTCAGCCCGTGGTCGTTCGTCTTCACCTCCCGCTTGAGCTTCCCGGGCGACGGCTCGGTCAGTTTGAAGCCGAACGTGATGCCGTCGAGCGTGAAGACGGCCCGCACCTCGGTGGGATACTTCGCGGCGACTTCCTTGCCGCCCTGGTTCTTCATCAGCACCACGGGTTCGGCTTTCTGCCAGGCGGCCTCGTCGAGCGAGCCGTCAACAACCGGATTGGCCGCCACCTTGAAGGCAACCACCGAACGCTGGCCGGCCCCCTCCATCACGGCGGCATATTCCTTGAAGAAATCGTCGAAGCAGAACGAGAAATAGGCCAGCCGCCGGGACGCCAGCGCATCGGGGGCCGCCTCAGCTTTGGCCTGCGCCAGCAGCTGACGGAATTGATCCATCATCGCCTTCGGATAGGAGACCGTGTAAACGGACTTCGGCGCCAGCCGCGCGTCCGGCCACCGGCTCTTCTCCCACCCGTCCATCTGCAACTGGACGATCTGCCGGACCGTGGCGGCGGCGGGACCGTACATACGCTTGCAGTAATCGTCGATCGCCGCATCAACATCGAAGTCCGGATTCCACAGCACCTTGAGCCACGTGTAGAGCGTCATGTGGAAACGGGGCCACTCGTCGGGCTCGCCGCCGTTGATGAAGGTGCCGACGGTCTTATCGCGATTGGCCTGGTAAAATGCCTTGAGCACATGGGGATAGGCAAACGGCGCCAGGGTCCGGTCGGCCGGCCAGCAGGAGTAGTGCCAGTCCTGCATCTTCCGCCCGGTGGCGGCGATCCAGCTGTCGATGTTGGCCTGCTCGGCGGCCAGGATGGCGGGTTCCTTATATTGCGCAATCCCGGGCATGCCGCAGATCTGCATCTGGACGTTGTCGGGCAGCTTCACCCCCGCCGGCGCCCGGGTGTAGTTCATATAAGCCAGGAACAGAATGGTCTTGCCGGGGTAACGCGCCTTGACCTCCGTCGCCAGCTTCGTCACGAAGGTGGTCAGGATCCGGGAGGCGGAGGCCAGGTCGCCGCCTTCCTTGTCATAGAGCTTCTGGCAATCCAGGCACTGGCAGTTCACGCCGATGTCGGGCGGGGAGACGGTGATGGCATCCCCGGCGATAAAAGAAGCCTTCTTCGTTCCGGCATAATGCGCCTCGATGGCCTCGAGGAACGTCGCGAGCGTCTTCGGGTTCGAGTAGCAGTACATCGAATAGTCGCGCGTGCCGTCGGGATTGAGCTGGAAGATCTCCGGCCGGTTCTGGCGGAAGTCCTCGCTGCGCGACCATTCCATGGGTTGATGCACACGCAGATCAATGGGCCAGGAATTGCCGGTGCGCAGCGTCGTGGCCAGCGGCCGTAGATCCTGGTTCGTCTTGCCGATCGGACCGGAAGGCGCAAACGGCGGATAATACTGGCGCTTGCGGAACACCGGGGCGTCGGCATACCAGAGGGGCGCGACCACCAGCTTCTCCGTTTTCACAATGGACCGGCCGTCGCGATCGGTCGGCCAATACCAGCGCACGCCGACGGCACGCTCCAGGAAATCGTAGACGCCCCAGGCTGTACCCACAACGAAGACGGCATTCGACGCGGTCTTCAGTTCAAACCCTTCGGGGGGCAATCCGGCCGACTCAAGGCCGGCAGCCTTCGCCTCCGGGCAATCGCCCAGCACGATGGCGGGCAGAACCACCTTGCCTTGCACGATGGACAACGCCACGCCAGAGGCTTCCGCCACGCAGGCCTTCAACTCCTTGGCGGCCTGATTGAAGTCGGCGGACATCACGCAAATACTGAACCGGGACGTCCCCCCGTCTGCCAGAATCAGCGCCGTATGCTCCGGGGCCGGCTTGAGCGTGACGGGCGTCAGGTCTTTCCACGGCGAATCGGCGTGTGCAAGACATCCAGCGGAAAGGACAACGGCAACGCTCGCAAGCATGTTCATTTTCATCGATCAGGTTCCGGATGGGGGGTTCAGGGTTCGGGGTTCGGAAAGAAGGCTGGCCAGCACAGGCACGACGGCATCGGCATAACGCATCGCGCCAAGATCGCTGGGATGCGATCCGTCGGTCGTGGCTTCACCATCGTCGCCAAGAAGCCTGTCGCCAGGCAGCTCATGAATCGGATAGCCTTCGGCCCGCAGCTTCGCGGCCAGTGCCCGCCACGCCGCCAGCTTGGCTTGCCGGGCCGGCCCGTAGTTCGGCAGCAGCCAGGCATGGGCGTGCGGCCGATCTTCCATCATCAGCACGGGTGTCTTCGGGTGCGCCTGCAACAGGGTCCTCAAAAAAGTCTCGGCGTGAGTCTCGACCAGAGCCTTCGACATATTGGCCAGCGGATCGATCACGAAGACGGCCGGATCGAGTTCCGCCAGGAACGGCGCCAGTTCGGGTTCCATGCGCGCGCTGCCCGAAAAGCCCAGGTTGATGACAGGCCAGTCCAGCCGCCGCCCGACGATGGACGGCCAGACCATGCCCGGGCGCGATACATGGCCGCACCCGTGCACGATTGAGGTGCCATACACCACCACCGGAGGCCGGAAATCGCGAGGTGCGGGGACGATCGAAGCGCCTTCCGGCACGCCCAGTTCCAGCCGTTCGATCCGGTAAGTCAAAGGCAAATACAACCGCCAGTCCCGCCAGCCGGAGGGCAGCCCCTCGATCAGCGGGGTTTCCCCCGACGGCATGAAGCCATAGCGGCTGACTCCAGCCCAGCGCCAGCGGCCCCGCTCATCGCGGCCATACAGATCCAGATACTTGATATAGTGATGCTCGGGCGGCGGCTCCAGGCTAAGAACCGTCCTGGCATGCAGGGTGCCTGCGTCGGTGCGGAAATCCACCCATAACCCGGCGGACTGGCGGCTCAGGTCCCAGACCGCGGCAGGAACCATGCCCTCGGCCCGGCCGGGAAGCCGGGCATAGGGATGCTCGCCTGTACCCCACCCCCGTCCGGCCATTCCGAACTCTGTTGCAGGGCTCCAGATCATGGCGTCTTTCCCGTCACGCTCATCCTGCCCGAAGACCGCACAAAGGTGACGAACGCGGCTTTATCCTCCCGCTCCACCCGGGCCTGGCCGGGGGCGGTGGATTCCAGCAGCCATGCAAGCACGACCTTATCCTCAATGGCCGGCGGGGGGGCTCCTTCACACCGCACGGCCACATCGCCTTTCGCCGACACGGCCTGGACCACGCCGTCGCATTCCAGTTCAAGCCCGCCGTCTACGGCCTTCACCGCCCGGAGCGGCCGGCTACCCAACACGCTGACCCCGTTCCAGGAGGCGGCATACACGCCGATGAACCCCTCGCCCGTCAGCGCCCCGGTCCGCTGGGCCCCCAGCACGGGGTCGAGCAGGCCCGACAGGCGGTCCAACCCGGACAGCTTATACTCTCCCACCGGTCCCTTTTTGCAGGAGACCGCGGCCGCCCCGGCGGGCCAGGCTGCCGTTTCCATGCCGATCGGGCCGGCCAGGGGCACCCCAACCTTCTTCTCCGAGACCAGTTTGTTGATCCGCTCTCGCAGGGCTTCCGGAGCCAGGTCGGACTGATCAAACAGTACGCCGCCTTTAAACCCCGCGCCCTGCCAGTAAACCAGCCTTGTCCCGATTTCAATAGCGCCCGGCCCCGTGACGCGATACTCGTTCCCCGTCACGGCCACATCCGTCTCCCAGGGCCAGTCCATTTCGAGTTTCCCGTCCAGATCGGCGGCCGTCGCGGCTTCGGCGGTTTTGTCGGTCGGCAGCCAGCCGCGCACGACCAGCAACCCGGGCACGTCCCGCAGCCAGGCGGTCATGGAGGCGATCGCCTCGTCCCTCAAGCGGGAACGATCCTCGTTGGCCACGGCGATCAGGCGGTACCGGGCCAGATCGGCGCCAACCACCTTGTTGACGCCGTCCAGGAAATCATAGGAAGTCGGCAGCCGCAGGGCGCCGGCCTGCGCCCGGATGTCCCCGACCAGCAGAATGTCGTTCGTCGGCGAAAGCCGCGGCAGATCCGACAGCAGGCGGCTGCACGCCCACACGATCTCCTTTTCGAGCAGGATGCCCAGCCTCATCGCATCGCGCTCGGTCTTCATCCGCAGTGAAAAGGAATCCTGGCCAGGCTTGCTATCCGTCAGGTCGGGGATCTCAACCTCCTTCGCCCCGACCTCAAGCCCGCGGTTCGCCTGGTCCGCATGGGCCTGCTTCATCTCGGACGCCGTGCGGTACACCTCATCCACGCCCCGGAACATCGTGTCCAGCGCCTGCTTCAGAACCGATCCCGTCGCGCTCATCTCCTCCAGCGTCACCCAGGTGCCCGCCGCGCTGGGCCCGGGCTTCATGTCCTTGTGGATCGCCAGCTTGGAGTAAAAATAGCCCGGCTGCGCGCCGGCCATCCAGGCACAGAGAGCATCGGCAAAGGGCGGCGCATGCGGATTGACCAGGGGCGAAGCCAGCGGCTTATATTTGTAATTCAACGGCGCATCGGCCCCGCTGGTGGGATTGCCGTCGCAGAGCCAGATGACGGGGCGGTCCGGCCATAACGTTTTGAACCGGCGGATCTGCGTATACCGATGGCGATTGTTTGTATCATAATAATATCCCGCGCCGACGTCGAACTTCCAATCCCTGTCGTAGGCGCAGGGACCGTTCTGGTCGGGCATGAACGTCACCACCTGGAAGCCGGGCTTCAGCTTGCCATACTTCAGCTTGATCCAGCCGGCCATGGCATTGAAGCCTTCAACCGCCACCTTCTGCTCCCAATTCAGGAAAGCCTGCTTTTCAGTCTCCGTCAGTTTCTCGCGATCCCCCGCCACGCGAAGCGGATCGATCCCCGCCTCGCGACAGAAGAGGCCCCAGCCATTGTCCCACTCATTCCAGGGGCGGAAATACATCGACTCCTCGCCCAGCACGATCCCGTCCAGCGCGGCCAGGTCGCCGAAATCCTCGTCCAGCCCCAGCCAGAAGCCGTCGCGCCAGCCGGTGTTCAGAAACACCTGGGCCGGATTCTTGGCGGTTTTGTTCGCCCGCGCCAGGAACACCTTGCCGGCCGCGTGCGCCTGCCGGGCCGGGCCGTCCGGGTTGTAGGCCAGATCGTAATACCCCTGGATGGGCGAGTTCGTGCAATCGTTCCCGTGGCCGCACAGGAAGACCTGTGCCACGTCGTTCCGAACCCGGTTGACGGCCGGCCGCGCCGCGGCAGCGGGCTTTCCCTCCGCGCGCGCGAGCGCGTCATCCAGGTACAGCCGCGTCGCCTCGTCCGACTCCTCTCCCCTCGCCTGCTTCAGTGCGGCCGCATCCTCCGGCCGCGCGGTCCGCGCCGCCACGGCGGCCGCATGCAGGCGCACCCAGCGGTGCGGATCCGCCAGCAGCCGGATGGCCGGCGCCGCGGCGCGTGCCGGATCTTTTTCCGCGAGCCGCCACAACGCGTAGGCGCGGGTGTGCGGCTCCGCATTCGTCGTCGCCCCGGCCAGAAGCGTCAGGTCATCGGGCGTCCCCGATTGCACAGCCTCGTCAATCTCCGACCGGCGGACATACGGATGACCCACCGCCAGCTCGAACTGCCGGCGCGCGAAGGGATCGGCGAGCATGACCCCGGCCAACCGCTGGCGCGCCGACTCGGCCAGGCCGTTGTCCGGATGATTCGCCAGCGCCACCAGCCGGGCCTTCACGCCAGGCACCTGCGCGTCCACGAGGGCGGTAACCGCAGCCCGGGTCACCCGGGCATCGACATCCGCCAGCGCCCGGTCCCGTTGCTCAACCGACATCGCGCCCAGCCGCAGCAGCCCTCTCGCCGCCTGCTCGCGGGCGCGGGAATCGGCCGCCTCCAGGGTCGCGGCCAGCATCGGCACATCCGCCACCGTCCCCGTTTCAGCCAGGGCGGCCAGCGCCTCGATCGAACCGGGGGCGGCCTTCAGGCAAGCCCGTGCGCGGTCCGCCAGATCCACCGGCGCCTGGCCGTGGCGCCGGAGGCTCCACGCGGCCATGAAGGCGGTCCGGGGATCCGCATCACCCCGCAACCGGCTCAGCGTGTCGTCCCCCTGCGGCGCGGGATAACAGCCCAGGGCGAAAGCCACCGCCTCCCTCAGCAGAGGCTCCTTGGACTTCGCGATATCCGCCAACAGCGGCAGGGCGGCCTTGGACTGCATGACGCCCAGGCACCGGATGGCCCCCGCCTGCTGGGCGGCGGTCCTGGCGCCGCCAAGGGTTTCCATGACCGCGTCCGCCGGGAGGGCGGCCTCCGGCTTGGCGCCGATATCCAGGGCCGCGTCAACGTCATCCCGTCCCGACTTGGCGATCATGCCGACCAGGTCGGCCTCGATTGTCTCGGGTTTATGCCGGTTCTGCCGGCAGAACTCCAAAGCCAGCGGCTCGAAGGGCGTTCCGAGAATGCAGGGCAACGCCTGCTGCACCATCATGATCGACCCCGCGGGATTGGGCACGGCCCGGCGATCGGTGGACAAAGCCGTCCCCGACCGCACGATCGCCGCGGCGGTCCAGATGTCCTTTGGCAGGCGCTTGAGATAGGGCTGGAGAACATCCAACTGCATGACACCCGAATTATCCACCCATTCGGCCCGCATGCGCTGGGTCAGGTAATAGGCTTCCACCAGCGCCGGTTCCGCGGGCAGCCCCCGCGCCAGGGGGCTGGAGGCGGGATCGATCCCAAGCCCGGCGGCCAGGCTGTCCGTCACCGCTTTGAGCGCTTTCGGCGTGGCGCTTACGCCAGCCCACGGAATCGCCGTCTCCGTCACCCCGCCCGACCGGTGCACCTGCAAGGTCAGCACGCCCGGTTTCCACTCCCAGGCAATGACGCCATCAACCGGCACCATTCCGTTGACGGCGGCCTGGAGTCCCTCGGGCTTGCGCACCCACGCCGGACTGAGCAGCGACCCGAGAACAGCCTGGGCCTGGGTCTCATCGGCCAGGCGCGCCTCGGGAGCCGCCGCAAGCCAGTC